>JABDPF010000034.1 GCA_013042915.1 Lysobacterales bacterium | reverse complement strand
GGAACTGGTGCCAAGACCCAGGTAACTGGCGGTGGAACTGGTGCCAAGACCCAGGTAACTGGCGGTGGCACGGGCTCGAGCGTCCAGGTAACTGGCGGTGGTACGGGCTCGAGCGTCCAGGTAACTGGCGGTGGCACGGGCTCAAGCGTCCAGGTAACTGGCGGTGGCACGGGCTCATCGATATTGGTCACGGGCGGCGGTACAGGTTCGGAAGCAATTTCTATCACTCTTCCCACCGGCACCGGTATGAGTATGGAAGTTAGCTTAGGTTGTGATAGCGCAATCGTCTCTATCGTCGATGAATATTCCGCTCCTATCGTTACATTCGAAAATGTTCAGGTGGTTGGGTCCACTGGGCTGTGTGAATCTGGTGGATTTTTCGGGGATCGAGTGCCGCTTTTCGACATCGAACGCGGTGACAGATAGAAAAAAATAGCTTCAAGATTTCCAACGAGCTTTCTGCCCCTGCACATCGCAGGGGCACCTTCTCCCTCGCGCGGCATGATCTTAAAAAAGGTCCACGCGCTTAATGCGGGTGTCAAAAGGAATTTCAGCTGGCTTTCATTGTCAGCCAGCGTCTTTGTTTAAGTTGATATCTTCAACCCAACCCCCTCATCTGCCTTCCTCCCAGAAGATGTAGGTGTATGTGATACACCAACTGGCCTCCGGCGGGGTTACAGTTCATTACCAGGCGGTACCCTTCCTTGGCTATTCCTTCTTGACGGGCCAGATCGGTGGCTGCCAGGACTAACTTTCCGATAAGTTCTGTGTGCGCGGACTCGAGGTCATTTACGGTCCTCAAGTGAACCTTTGGAATCACCAAAATGTGTGTGGGCGCCTTGGGGGCGATATCGCGAAAAGCCAGGACTTCATCGGTTTCGTAAACGATGTCGGCAGGAATTTCACGGTTGATAATCTTCATAAACAGGTCGTCGGACATTTCGATCCCTTTTCGTTGAGGGCGTAGGCCAAGTATGAAATTACACGCGCAGGTGCGCAAGATTCGGGTGGCACGGGCCGGCCGTGACTCTAAAATACGCGTATGTCTTCAAATTCTCATTATCGCTTGGTGGAGAGCGCGCTTAAGTGGATCGCGGAAAATCAACCCGATCAGCCCGATTTGACCACCCTCTCCAGGGAGCTTTCGATAAGCCCCGGTCATCTTCAGCGAGTCTTCCAGGCCTGGGCCGGGGTCAGTCCAAAGCGGTTCCTGATGTCACTCACACGCCAGTCCGCCATGGAAAGACTTGCAGCCGGTGAAACGGTGCTCGAGGCTTCGATGGGGGCCGGCCTGTCGGGGCCGGGCCGTTTACACGACTTATTGATCACCACGGTTGCGCTGACGCCCGGAGAGATTCGCCAGAAAGGCCGCGGGATCAGCCTGCGCTATGGTTTCGGTGAAAGTCCGTTTGGAGAAGCCCTGGTAGGCTGGCATCAGCGGGGAATTCACTTCTTGGGCTTCCGGGGCGAACGAAGCCGGCATGAAATGTTGACAGAAATGTCGTCGCGACTCGAGCAGGCCATCCTCACGCCGGACGAGGCGGGAGCGCGAGAGCGACTTTCCCAGATATTCGAAAAAAGCCGCGAAAAACCATTACGTTTGTGGCTTCGTGGAAGCCCTTTTCAACTCCAGGTTTGGGAGGCGCTGTTGGCCATTCCCGACGATGCCCTGAGCAGTTACGGTCAAATCGCCCGCATGGTGAACCGTGGCGGGGCAGCGCAAGCTGTCGGAAAGGCCGTCGGCAGTAATCCCGTGGCGTGGATCATTCCCTGTCATCGGGTCATTCGGGGGATTGGCGAACTGGGCGGTTACCGATGGGGACTGCCTGCAAAACAAGCGATGATCGGAATGGACGCGATAGGTTTCAGGTCTCGTTCTGCTTGACCAGATCGACGAACACGTCGGGCCACTGGACACGTCCCTCGAGATAAGCGGCGATTCTCGTGGCAGAAAATTCCGGGGGCGTCATGTGGGCCGGGTTCTCCGCGTGATAGGCCTTGGCTCTAATGGCGGATCTCATGGGGCCTGGATTCACACCCCTGACTTCAACCTGGGACGAACGACACTCAAGCGCAAGCTGGTTAACAAGTGTTCGAACCGCATGTTTACTTACGCCGTAGGCACCCCATAACGCCCCTTCCACCTTTTCGAGATCCTCAAGCAGAAACAACAACTTGCCGCCTTGTGATTGCCTCAGAAAGGGCAGCGCCATTGCACTGATGAGCCAAGGCGCATTGAGGTTGACCTGCAAGTGCATCAGCCAGTCTTGAGGAGGAACATGCTCTACCGGGGCCAGATTCTCGAAGTGTGCAGCGGCATGCACAACGGCATCGAGTCCCTTGAATTCCTGCTCGATGGTTCCAAAAAGTGTTTCGCACATTTCGGGATCGAGCGCAGCAAGATCGAGAGGATACAGCGCGGGCACCCCTGCAACATCCTCGGCAATCGTATCCCAGGCTCGTTCCAGGCCCCGCCGATCCTTGTCCAGCATCACCACGTTCCATCCCCGTTGCGCCAACTGCCGGGACAACTCGGAACCCAGGCTTCCGGCAGCGCCGGTAATGAGTGCGGTTTTTTCAGGCACGTGCAACTCCGCCGGATGATATCGGTAAAACCGCGAGTTTAACCCAGCCTGCACTGGGCTTGCATCGAGGTTCTCTTCCAATCGGTTACAATGCCGAATGAAGTGAACGCGGGAGCGCCCTACCCCCATGCCCATATACGAATATCAACCCACCGGAAGCGCCCATTGCGCGCATTGCCGGGATGGGTTCGATTTGTTGCAAAAACTGAAGGATCCCACTATCGAATCCTGCCCGAAATGCGGCGCACCAGTTCAACGCATAATTTCCGCACCCCACCTCAACACGGCGGGCCCCGCCCTCTCGGAGTCCAATATCGAGAAACATGGATTGACCCAGTACCGCAAAGTCGAAAAAGGGGTCTACGAAAAAACCACCGGGAAAGGGCCGGATCTCATTTCCAAGGACTGACCCGCCGGGCGGCTTGCCAGCCCGTTAAAAGATCCAGCGGACTTGCCTTGGAAAGCCATTCAGGCCATCGATCAGGTGAATTTAAATTCCTGTTTTTAAGTTTGCGCTTTATTAAATGGTCGCTAAACACAACATGTTTAACAGACTGTTTTAATTGTGATATATCATTTATGTCCGAAGAAATCCACAATTCCTGTTGGCGTGAAATCTCTTTGATCAAGCCCTGGACCGAACGCGCTTTTCCGGCTTCTCGAATGTCTTTTCTGCCCAGGCCGTACCGTGCCAGCAGGTCGAGAGGAAGCCACCAAGCATCACCCCGGGCCAGGTCCTCGCGCACAAGCTGCACCAGACCCCTGCGCCGTGCCATGGAGTCAAACCAGGACCCCTGGGGAACCTGCGCTCCACACACCGAAAATTCCATTTCCAGCATCGGCCGGCCGATACGCCGGCAACATTCCAACAGGTCTTCCAGAGTGCGCATCGGGTCAGGATCGAAACGCTTCGAGGCCTGCTCGAAATGGCGCTCCAGGCTCGCCGAATCGAGCAAGCCGTAGCCCCCCGTTCGGCGCAGCTCGGAAGTTATGGGGTGGGGCCGTCCACTGCCTGCCCCGCCATGCATCTCGTCATGCCACCAGGCAAGCTTACGGGCCGCCACACCTTCATCCGACACCATCGCGCAGATTTCACCGGTGGCGGCCAGAAAAGCGTGCAGTGCGAGCAGACGGTCAGCGATCTCCCTGTCCGCGAACGAATGCGTGACGCGGTACAGCGGATCAGTTCGCTCGATCTGCTGCCAGCAGAAAAGCTGATTATTCTCGATATCGTTCACGTCAGCAGGCGATGCAGATCGGACGGGTGATGCACCGCGTAGCTCCGCTCCAGCAACGGGCCGTTCAGCCCCCTGGAACCATAACCGTAGTGCACCGCTGCCAGTTGCGTTCCGGCCGCTTCACCGGCTTCGAGGTCACGCTGATCATCGCCGACAAACAACACCTCTTCCGGTTTGCATCCGAGCTGTTCACAGGCCAGCCAGACCGGTTCAGGATGCGGTTTCGAAACCGGCAGCGTATCGCCGCACACTACGGCGGAGACCCGGTCGCCAAGGCCCCGGGCACGGATGAACGGGTGGGTCAGCGACTCGATCTTGTTGGTCACGATTCCCCAAGGAAGGCCCCTCGCCTCGAGAGCGTCGAGCAATTCGGAGATTCCATCGTAGAACCTCGTCAATGGAAAACCGCTGCGGGCGTAATGGTCGAGCAGCGCACAACGCCAGGACTCGAACGTTTCCCCGTCCGTCTTGGGCATCCCGACGGTGAGCAAACCGGGCGCACCTCGCGTGACAGCGTGGCCAACTTCGTCCACCGGCAAGGGATGAAGACCAGCTTCCCCGCGCACATGGTTCAGCGAGGTGACCATGTCGGGCGCGGAATCGATCAGCGTGCCGTCCAGGTCGAACAGCATGGCCTTGATGGCAGCCATCACCCGGGCTTGAGCGCGTGAACCAGGTAATTTACCTGCACGTTGCCGCCCAGCATGACGCTGCGGTTGAGCGGGTTGTAGTGCAGACCGACGATGTCCTTGACGACCAGTCCGGCCTGGCGTGCCCATGCACTCAACTCCGACGGACGGATAAACCGGTCATAGCGGTGCGTGCCCCGCGGCAGCAGGCGGGCGATGTGTTCCGCACCGATGATACCCAGGGCGAACGCCAGCGGTGTGCGGTTGAGCGTGGAGAAAAATACATTCCCACCCGGTTTCAGTAAACGGGCCGTCGACGCGATGATCGACGAGGGGTCCGGAACGTGCTCGAGCATCTCCATGCAGGTCACGACGTCAAAATCGCCCGCGTGGTCAGCGGCGAACACCTCCGCCGTCGCTTCCTCGTAATCCACCTCCAATCCCGATTCATGCAAGTGCAGCCGGGCCGTTGCCAGCACGCGCGAAGCCACGTCGATGCCGCGCACCCGTGCGCCTGCAGCCGCCAGCGATTCAGCAAGAATTCCGCCGCCACAGCCCACATCGACGGCGTTTGCACCCTCGAGTTCCGCCCGCTCGGCAACGAACTTCAGCCGTGCCGGGTTGAGATCGTGCAGCGGGCGAAAAGGCCCCTCGGGGTCCCACCAACCGGTGGCGATCGAGTCGAACTTTTCACGCTCGGTGTGATCGATATTCTGCGTCGCTTCCTGGTTCAATTGAGCGAATCCTCGTTCAGTGGTCGGCGGCCGCCCCGAAACGGGCCATCCGGTCGCGCCAGTGGGCGGCCGAGTGTATGACCGCTGCTTCATCAATGGTCGTCAGTGCGCCGCTTTTCAAGAGACGGCGGCCGGCAACCCAAACGTCAGTCACCTGCGCGCTGGCTGCCGCGTAAACCAACTGGGAAATCACGTGGTGAAGGGGGTGCATGCGCGGTGCGTCCAGGTCGAGTGCGCACAGGTCCGCCTGTTTTCCCACCTCGATGCTGCCGATGATTTCCTCCAGGCCCAGCGCTTGTGCGCCGTTTACAGTCATCATTTCCAGAGCCTGGAAAGCGTTGACGGCTTTCGCGTCAACTGCCACCCCCTTGGCCAGCAACGCGGCCGTCTGGGCCTCCCCGAGCATGTCGAGGTCGTTGTTGGCGGCCGCGCCGTCGGTTCCGAGCGCAACGTTGACGCCGGCATCGCTCAATTCCGCCACCGGGCAAAAACCGCTCGCCAACTTCAGGTTCGACTGCGGGCAGTGCACGACACTCGCCCCGGCTTCTGCGACATCTTCAATATCGTCGGCGGTCAGCTGGGTCATGTGAACCGCCGTCAAACGCTGGTTGAGCAAACCATGCCGCTTCAGTCTCTCCAGCGGGGTCTGCTCGTGTTGCTGGAGGGACTGCTTGAGTTCCCACTCGGTCTCCAGCAGGTGCATGTGAACGCGCAGGCCATGCCTGGCGGACAGTTGCTCAATCCGCTCCAGGGTGCCATCGGAAACGGTATAGGGCGAATGCGGGGCCAGCGCGAAATTCACGCCGGGCTGACCCTGCCATTGTTCCAGCAGCCGCAGGCCCTTTTCGATATACGCTTCGACGTCGGCGGCCCAGGACGATTTCATCTCGATTATTGTCAAACCGGCATTGATCCGCATGCCCGCCTCACGGCAGACCTCGACCGTGGAACCCGGGAAGAAATACATGTCGTTGAAGCACGTCGTCCCCGACCGCAGCATCTCGGCGACAGCCAGGCGGGTGCCATCTTCGACGAAACCGGAATCGACGAATCGCGCCTCGACCGGCCAGATGTGCTCGCGCAGCCATGTATCCAGGGCCATATCGTCCGCGTAGCCCCGGAGAAGGGTCATCGGCGAATGGGTGTGTGCGTTGATGAAACCCGGCAACAGCGCATGGTGGGTCAAATCAACGTGCCTGGCATCGGGCCAGCGCTGAGAAGCTTCGCGGGTCGGCATCAAGCCGGCGATCCGGTCTCCCTGAATCGCAACCGAGTGATTCGGCAGGGACCCGCGGACCGGTCGCACCGGCACCACGTGCGCTGCGTCGAGCAGCGTAATCCGGTCTGTTCCCGCCGCCGGTTTCGGCATGGTGGGCTCAGCCCTTGACCCGGGATACGTACTCGCCGGTTCTCGTGTCCACCCGGATCATTTCTCCCTGGTCGACGAAAAGGGGCACGCGCACCACGGCGCCAGTTTCCAGCGTGGCGGGCTTGCCGCCACCGCCGGACGTGTCGCCTCGCAACCCGGGGTCGGTTTCGACGATTTTAAGCTCGGTAAAATTGGGTGGGGTGATGGTCAAGGGCTCTCCGTTGTACAGCATGACCTGGCAGACATCGCCATCTTTCAGCCATTTCACGCCATCCCCCATCGCCTCGACGGAAACCGCGTATTGCTCGTAGGATCCGGGGTCCATGAAGTGCCAGAAATCGCCGTCGTTGTAAAGGTACTGGACGTCCGTTTCGAAGATGTCCGCAGCCTCCACCGACTCGCCGGACTTGAAGGTCCGCTCGATCACCCGGCCCGTGTTTAAGTTGCGCACCCTAACCCGGTTGAACGCCTGGCCCTTGCCCGGCTTCACGAACTCGTTTTCCACGATGGTGTAAGGCTCCCCATCGAGAATGATTTTCAGGCCGCCTCTGAATTCGTTAGTGCTGTAAGTGGCCATCAGGGCCTCCGCAATATAAAGGAGGAATTCTAACGCGAAGAGCCTAAAGACTCCATGCGCAAACCGCCTGACTATAATTTCAGCAGGCCATACGCCATAATTGACGCTTCGGCTCGGGTGCGAAATCCTCTGAATCCAGTTTCAATATACTGGCTAATTTATTGATATAAGGCATTTATCATGATACAAACGTGCGAGAAGTAATGGGCATGGAGGCCAGTTACCGATGGATAGTGTAAACCTGCTCGTGACGGATCGGTCACCCGATGCAGCCGAGCGCATTAACTCCCTGCTCCGAAATTCCGGAATCAAAATTCACGTGATTCACGCTGCTTCGGTGGTCGAAGTCAAACGATCGCTGGACAACGATGCCCCGGTGATGCTGCTGTACGCCGACGCAGACGACACCGATGCACCACTCGAAGAGGTGGCCAACCTGGCGTTGGCATTCAACGTTCCTTTTGCGCTGTTCACGGACGTCAGCACCAACCAGCAACTCACCACGGCATTGGAGGCGACGGCATGTTTCGTGATCCATTCAGAGCTCGAAAACCTGCTCACCGAGTCGGTCAGCCGCCTGATTCGAAATGCCGAGAACGAGCGGATGTATGCCAGCCGACAGCAGCGCCTGGAAGAACTCGAACACCGCTATAACCTGTTGCTCGACAGCTCGCGAGATCCCATCGCGTACATACACGAGGGGCTTCACGTATACGCCAATCGCGCCTACCTCGAGGCGCTGCGACTGGAAAATCCCGACGATACGATGGCGTTATCCCTGCTGGAACTGATCAAGCCGAAAGATGAGGCTACCGACATGAAGTCCCTGCTCAGGGGGCTCTCGCGTGGCGAGTTTCCCGAAGCAGGCCTCGAGGTCGAGGTGAACCGGCCTGACGGCAGCGTGCTCGACGCCAGCCTGCTGTTCTCGCCCGCCCGATTCGATGGCGAAGATTGCACCCAGATGATGATGCAACGCAAAGACGCCGCCAGCGAACTGGCCTCCGAACTCGAACGGATGCGGGTAACCGATCCGCTGACCGGCCTGGCCAACCGAAAGGCGTTTATGTCCGCGGTCGATGAACGCATTGCCAGCGAAGAGCACGATTCGGTTGCCGCCGTGCTCTACCTCGAACCCGACGGCTTCGATGCGCTTCAGTCCGACTTGTCCGCTGATGCCCTCGATGAATTTTTGGCCGACCTGGCCCAGGTGATACGTCACAGCCTCGATGAATCCGACCTGCCGGCCCGTATCAACGAGGAGGGCTTCGGTGTCCTCGCGTTGCGGCCGAGCGTCGCCGACATGGAGACACTCGCAGAAACCCTGTTGAAGAATTGTCGCAATCACGTGATCGAGGCCGGTGACCGGGCGTTTTCGATTTCCTGCAGTATCGGGATACGCAACATCGGTCGACTGGCGACCGACGCTCCAGAAATACTGGCCCAGGCTCGCGAAGTATGCGCGGCGGCTGCCGAAGACGGCGACCGGTTCGAGATTTTTCGCCCCCAACTCACCGCGGTCGAATCGGCCGACGGCGAGCAGGACTGGATCAACCGTATCAACGAGGCGCTGCGCAGCCAGGACCTGTACACGGTGCAGCAGTCAATCGTCGACCTGGATGGGGAAGGCGAGCAATTGGTTGAAAATATTTCCTTCTTGCGGGGTGAGAACGGCGATCATTCCTCATTGGAATTTCAGCAGATCGCCGAGCGCAACGACTTGGCAGGCGCGATCGACCGCAAGATGATCCCGGGCTTACTGAGGACATTCGTGGATAGCAGCGAGCGTCAGATCATCAACCTCAGCAGCAATTCGATCCTGGACTACAGTTTTCCGGGGTGGCTGGTCGAACAGGTGCGCGAAGCGTGTATCGAGGGCGACAGGATCATCCTGCAAATCGCCGCCAGCGCAGCCCATTCCAACCTGCGACCGGCCCAGCGCCTGATGACCGAACTCGAACCATTGGGCTGCCGGCTGAGCGTCGGCCAGTTCGACGCCGGCTTGAAATCCCTGCAGTTGCTGGACCACCTGGAAACCTCCTACGTCAAGCTCGACCGCACGCTGATGGCCGACCTGCTCGCGGACTCCAGGAAACAGGATGACGTCCGCAAGGTCGTCAAAGCGGCCGAGCCCCACGGCGTCGCCGTGATCGCAGACGAGGTGGCGGACACGGCCAGCCTCGCCGTGCTCTGGCAGTGCGGTGTCAAACTGATTTCCGGCGCGTTTCTCAACGAATCGTCACAGGTCATTGCCCAGTAGGCCCTTGCTCTTATCGCAATGACACCGACCGGACGCTTCGCCCCCTCGCCAACCGGGGAGCTGCACTTCGGCTCTCTGGTGGCGGCGATCGCCAGTTGTCTCGACGCACGCTCGCGGGGCGGACGCTGGCTGGTGCGAGTTGAAGATATCGATCCTCCAAGAGAGGTAGCCGGAAGCGCCGATCGGATCCTTGCCGCACTGCAGCGATTCGGCCTGCGTTCCGACAGGCCCGTCGTGTTTCAAAGTCAACGACGAGACGTGCATCGCCGAATGGCCGAACGCCTGGTGGACGGAAGATTGGCATACTGGTGTGGATGCAGCAGGCGTGACCTGCCCGCGTCCGGAATCTACGCGGGCACCTGTCGAGAGGGCCTCGGGCCGGGGAAATCCCCGCGCTCCGTGCGCTTGCGCGTCGACGATCGCCCCGTGACTTTTCGTGACCGTATACAGGGTGTTGTCAACGAAAACCTCGCTGAAACCTGCGGCGATTTCGTCATCTGGAGGGCGGACGACCTTCCGGCCTATCAACTGGCCGTTGTCGTGGACGACTCCTTCCAGGGCGTGACGGAGGTCGTTCGCGGCCAGGACTTGCTGTCTTCCACCGCCCGCCAGATTCACGTGGCGAGAGCCCTGCGAATGCCGGTGCCCTCCTACGCCCATCACCCAGTGGTCATGGCAAGCCGCGACCAGAAGCTCAGCAAACGCCTTGCGTCTGACCCGATCGCGATGCAAACCCCCTCGGAGACGTTGGCGAAGGCGTTGAGATTTCTCGGTCAGCCGTGCCCGGACAATCTGCCCCTCAGGCCGCTGTGGTCGTGGGCCCTTGCCAATTGGCAGATCGATCGCGTGCAGGCCACGCCTCGTTTCATGGGCTGATGCCCCACGCCCGCTTCGGGCTATAATGCACGCTTCCTAACCCGGGCGGACGCGATGAATCCAAATTACCTCGACTTCGAACAACCCATCGCCGAATTGCAGGCCAAAATCGACGAACTCCGCAACGTCGGTTCAGACAACGCGATCAACCTCGACGAGGAAATACAGCGACTCCAGTCCAAAATGCGACAGAAGATCAAGGCGATCTTCAAGGACCTGACGCCCTGGCAGATCTCGCAGCTCAGCCGTCATCCGCTACGGCCTTACACCCTGGACTACGTTGAAAAACTGTTCGACGACTTTCATGAATTGCACGGAGACCGGGCTTTTGCCGACGACCACGCGATCGTCGGAGGCCTTGCCCGCTTCAGGGGCAGGGCCCTGGTTTTTATCGGGCAACAGAAGGGCCGCGACACCAAGGCCAAAATCTTCCGAAACTTCGGCATGCCCCGCCCGGAAGGCTATCGCAAAGCGCACCGGCTGATGAACATAGCCGCGCGTTTCAAATTACCGCTGGTCACGTTCATCGACACGCCGGGCGCCTATCCCGGGGTCGGCGCGGAGGAGCGCGGCCAGTCGGAGGCCATCGCTCGTAACCTGCAGCTCATGTCGCGCTTGCCGGTACCGATCGTCTGCTCGGTCATCGGCGAAGGCGGCTCCGGCGGGGCGCTGGCCATCGGCGTGGGCGATCGCGTCAACATCCTGGAGTACAGCACGTACTCCGTGATTTCGCCGGAGGGCTGCGCGTCCATCCTCTGGAAGGACGCCGCGAATGCCGAGGAAGCAGCCACGGCGCTGGGCATTACCTCGGACCGCTTGAAGAAGCTCGGCCTGGTCGACGAGGTCATACCCGAACCACTGGGCGGCGCGCACAAGGAACCGGACGAAGTGGCCGGCCGCCTGGCCGACTGCATCGAGCGCCAGCTCGACGAGCTGTCGGCGTCAAGCGCCGATGAACTCATTGAAAATCGGTTCAAGCGACTGATGTCCTTCGGACAATTCCAGGGTTGACGCCCCGCCCGGGATGGTTTCCGAGACACCTGATTCTCTCGTAAGAGCGTTACTGGAACGTTTGCAGCATCTGCCGCAGCCGCGTCGCTACTGGGTGGGTTACAGCGGCGGGGCGGACAGCACCGCCCTGCTCCAGTTGATGCACGACGCACAGAGCCACCTTTCGGCTTCGGTCGAGGCCGTTCATTTTAACCACGGGCTCCAGGACTCAGCGGAACAGTGGCAGGCGCACTGCGAAGCGTTTTGCCAATCCCTCGGGATTCCATTCACGGCTTTTTGTCTCGATATCGAGTCGCACGTCCGGGTCAGCCCGGAGGAAGCGGCGCGCAATGCGAGATACATTGGCATTGCCCGCCTGCTTGGCCCGAACGACGTGTTTTTGACAGCGCACCATGCAGACGACCAGGCGGAAACCCTGCTGATCAACCTCGTTCGTGGCGGCGGTGTCGAGGGCCTCGCCGGTATTCCCCCATCGCGTTCGCTGGGTGAGGGTTGGGTGGCACGTCCACTTCTCGACACAGCGCGGGATACCCTTCTCGATTTTCTGCGGTCCCGGGGGATTGAATGGCTCGAGGACCCGAGCAACACGAACACCGCCTTTGATCGAAACTACCTCAGGCACCGGGTGTTCCCCCTGCTGGAAGAACGCTGGCCCGGTGTGCGGCAAAGCATGGCCCGCAGCGCCCGGCATGCCCGCAGCAATGCCGATGCACTCGCTGATCTCATCCGGGAACAGTCGGGAGCGGATCTGCAGGACCCGCATCGCATGCCCGTGAAGGCGCTCCTTTCTCTGGAACCCAAACGCCAGGCCCTGGTCCTGCGCCAGTGGCTGCGCGGCCACGAAGTACCCATGCTACCCGAGGCGCGCCTGGCCGAGTTTGTTGAGCAACTGAGACGGGCCAGGCCAGAAGCCCGACCGGAGGTCAAGTGGGACGATTGGGCGATCCGCCGGTACCGCGACGCATTGTGGTTACAGCCGGCCCACGCCCTGCTGCCCTGCGCCGAGACCGATTGGAAGACAGGCCCGACGCTTTCGCTGGGTGACGACGCGGGACACTACCGGCTCGAAGGCCCGGCGGTGTCGATCCCCGCGAACTGGAGGGTCTCGCCGCGCCGCCCCGGCGATCGATTGCGTCCCGATGAACACGGACCCAGCCGCAAGATCAAGGACATGTTCCAGGCCGCCGGTGTTCCACCCTGGCTTAGGCTTGGCATTCCGGTGCTGTACTGGGATGATGTGCCGGTAGCGCTGGGAGACTGGGTGTTGGGTCACCGACTGAAGCGCTGGCTGGCCGAGCGAGGTCTCGAACTGGTCTGGATCCCCGAGCAACCTGCACTCGCCCACATTCGGCGCGATTGCCACAAGAGAACGAAGACTCATGACGAAGAAAACCGATAAGCTACCGGATTTCGAGAAGTCGCTGGAAGAACTGGAAGGGCTCGTCGAGCAGTTGGAATCCGGCGACCTGAGCCTTGATGAATCCCTGAAGCAATTCAAGCGCGGCGTGGAATTGACCCGCCACTGCCAGGGCGTGCTGGAAAAGGCGCAGCAGACCGTCGAGCAGTTGCTCGAAGTGGATGACGAGTCGTCGGCTGTCCCGCTGGAATCACGTGACTGAGGCGGCGGAGCGAGTAGCCGGCTGGCAGAAACGGTTTGACCAGGTACTGGCGGACCGCATGCCACCCGAAGAACAAACGCCCGCCTTGCTGCACCGCGCGATGCGTTATTCCGCGCTGGCTGACGGCAAGCGATTCCGGCCGGTGCTGGTCTATGCTGCCGGGGACGCGCTTGGCCTCCCACTGGACGAACTGGATCCGATCGCTACCGCGATCGAGGTCATCCATGCCTACTCCCTGATCCACGACGATCTGCCGGCCATGGACGACGACGATCTGCGTCGTGGTCACCCGACCTGCCACAAGGCATTCGACGAGGCGACCGCCATCCTGGCCGGAGACGCTTTGCAGGCACTGGCCTTTGAAATTCTCGCGCAGGAATTGCCCCACCGAACCCAGAGCCTGCGGGTCATTCACGTGGTGGCCCAGGCTTGCGGCTCGACCGGCATGGCCGGGGGCCAGGCCCTGGACCTCGCCGCCGTCGGGCAGGCGATCGATGTCGACGCGCTGGAAACCATGCACCGTTTGAAAACCGGTGCTTTGATCCGCGCATCGGTCACCGCACCCGGCCTGCTGGCAGGTGCCGGAGACGAAACGCGCGAAGCGCTGGCGGCGTATGGCGACTGCATCGGCCTGGCGTTCCAGGTTCACGACGACATCCTTGACATCACCGGCGACAGCGAGTTGACGGGCAAAAACACCCTGGCCGACGCTGCTCTGGAAAAGCCCACGTTCCCCTCGATCCTCGGCCTCGATGCGTCCAGGCATCGCGCGCGTGAACTGCGTGACCAGGCGATTACCCACCTGCAATCCCTACCCGGCGATACATCGGCACTGGAATGGCTGGCCGCCTACGTGATCCGGCGAGATCGATAGCGCCGCGCGGGCTCCGCAAGTAAAATAGGCGGGATGAACGAACAGCTTTATCCACTGCTCAGCAAGATCCGTTCTCCAGCGGAGTTGCGCGAACTCGACGAGGAACAACTGGTCGAGGTCTCCAATGAACTGCGCCGCTACCTGATCGAATCCGTCGCCACTAGCGGCGGCCACTTTGGCGCGGGGCTGGGTTGCGTCGAACTGACGGTCGCGCTGCATTATCTCTACGATACGCCCCACGACCGCCTGGTCTGGGACGTGGGCCACCAGGCTTACCCGCACAAGATTTTAAGCGGTCGCGCGGAGAACATCACCACGATCAAAAAAATCCGCGGCCTGGCGCCCTTCCCGAAGCGCGAAGAGAGCCCGTACGACACGTTCGGTACCGGGCACTCCTCCACCTCGATCAGCGCGGCGCTGGGTATGGCCGTCGCTGCGGCGGAAAAGGGGGAAGACCGGCGCTGCGTGGCCGTCATCGGCGATGGCGCAATGACCGCCGGAATGGCTTACGAAGCGCTGAACCACGGCGGCGACCTGGATACCAACCTGCTGGTGGTACTCAACGAAAACCAGATGTCGATCTCGCCCAACGTCGGTGCGGTGACAAAAATGCTGGGCAGGCTGATGAGCGGACCCACGGTGACCGGCATCCGTGAGCGCAGCAAGAGCATGATGCAACGGGACTCCCGCACCTGGCGCTTCATGAGCCGGTGGGAAGAGCACGTCAAGGGCATGGTGATGCCCAGCACCTTGTTCGAGGAATTGGGTTTCAACTACCTTGGCCCGATCGACGGTCACGATCTGCCAACGCTGGTGCGAACCATAAGGGCCGCGCGCGACGTCGACGGGCCGAACCTGCTGCACATTATCACCGAGAAAGGCAAAGGTTACGCCCCGGCCGAGGCAGACCCGGTCAAGTATCACGCCGTCGGTCCGTTCGACCCGATTCGCGGAGTGGAGCCAAAATCGGAAAACGACCAGCCGCCGCCCACCTTTACCGAAGTATTCGGCGAATGGCTCTGCGACATGGCGGAACAAGATCCCGCGTTGATGGGCATTACCCCCGCCATGCGCGAAGGTTCGGGCATGGTGGCTTTCCACGATCGCTTTCCTAAGCGGTATTTCGATGTCGGAATCGCCGAACAGCACGCGGTGACCCTGGCGGCAGGAATGGCCTGCGAAGGCGCACACCCGGTCGTCGCCATCTACAGCACCTTTCTACAACGGGCCTACGACCAGTTGATCCACGACGTGGCGATCCAGAACTTGCCTGTGCTGTTCGCCATCGACCGCGCCGGGCTCGTCGGCCCGGACGGACCCACCCACGCAGGCAGTTTCGATTTGAGCTTCATGCGTTGCGTGCCAAACCTGGTGATCATGGCGCCCTCGGATGAAAACGAGTGCCGACGGATGCTGTACACCGGTTTCAAGCACCAGGGACCGGCCGCGGTGCGCTACCCACGCGATTGCGGCTCCGGCGTCGAGATAGACAAAAGAATGGAGGCCATTACACTCGGACAGTCCCGCACGCTACGCAAGGGCAGAGGAACGGCAATCCTCGCCTTCGGCAGCATGGTGCAACCGTCGCTCGAGGTCGCGAAGCGCATCGGAGCCACCCTGATCGACATGCGCTTCGTCAAACCGCTTGATCGAAACGCCATCCTCGAGGCCGCCGCTAATCACAAACTGCTGGTGACTGTCGAGGAAAACGCGGCGGCAGGCGGGGCCGGCAGCGGCGTCGGCGAATTGCTGGCGGCAGAGGGGGTATCGGTGCGGATATTGAACATCGGACTCGAAGACCGCTACGTCCAGCACGGCACTCGCTCGGAATGCCTGCACCTGGCCGGTCTGGATGCCGAGGGCATCTTCGATCGAATCAATCCGGTCCGACCCGGGACCGACGTGCGACAGAACGCGGCGCAATAGTCCGGATCTGCCGGTCGTGCAGACCGGACAGCAACACCAACGCCAGCACGGCGCCCGTCAAAGCCAGGAACATATCGGACTGCGTGTCCCATGCATATCCCTGCGTGCCCAGGAACGATTCGGCTGCCTCTCCACTGAGCAGCGCCACCCACCACTCGATCAACTCGTAAAACGCGCTGATGGCCAGGCAGACGGACACGACGACGAACGACAGCCAACCCCGCCGCGCGATAATCCGCTTCCTGATCAAAATCTCGCGCGCGATGATGGCCGGCACGAAGCCCTGTACGAAATGCCCCAGCTTGTCATAATTGTTGCGCTCGCCGCCGGTCCACTGCAACACCCATTCCCCCAGCGGTACCTCGGCATAGGTGTAGTGCCCGCCGATCATCAGGACCACGCAATGAACCAGGATAAGCGCGTACACCAGGGGAGTTAACGGAAAAATGCGGCGCGTCGCGGCCAAGACCACCAAAGCCAGCATCGCCGGCAGGACCTCCAGCCACCACGTGGGGTAATCGTGCGGTTTCCAGGCGGACCAGGCCAGGACCAGGAAAAAAATGCCGAGCCAGGCGATGGCCCTGCCCTCCAGGCGCATTCAGGAGGTTTCTTTCATGCGCACCGCGAGCACATCGCAGGTGCTGCCGTGCAGTACCGAATTGGCGGTCGCGCCCAGCAGCAATTGGACGCCTTTCTGGCCGTGCGTGCCGAGCACGATCAGATCGGTGTCGTGTTCTTCGGCGAAGCGGTGGATTTCCCGCGCCGGCGTGCCACTCAGAAAATGACGCTGGCTGGATGGGATATCGTATTGCTCACCGATGGCATCGAGTTTTTCCTGCAGTTCGCTTCGAAGGTTCTCCTCGACTTCGTCCATGCCCACGAACACGGGGCCGTAGGGCACAACACCCATGTAGACCGAGTCCATCGGTTCCTGCACGTAAATCAGGTGCAGTTCGCCGTCGGCGGCCGCCAGGTCGCGCGCCCGCGTGAGGATGGCGTTGGATTCGCTGCTCAAATCGATGGCGACAGCAATTTTGCGGTAACCGGCCATACCTTTCTCCCGTCTCGAACCGTTTGAACTTACCTCTTTATTCTAGACCAAGCGTGGTTAGAATGGGGTAATGACAAGTACAGGATATCGCCGGATCGATCGTTGATGAACGCTGCGCAAGACCTACCGATTGACATGCATGCCATGCGCATTCACCGCGTCGGGACCATTCATGGCGAGGGGACACCGCCGCTGCAACATGATCGAATATCGCTGCCGCGTCCGGGGCGGTGCGAGGTCCTGGTCCGCGTCCATGCCTGCGGCGTGTGCCACACCGAGCTTGACGAGATCGAGGGGCGTGCGGCACCGCCTCGGCTGCCGATGACACCGGGGCATCAAGTGGTTGGGACCGTGGTACGGGAGGGACCCGGTTGTCGCCTGGCCCTGTCGGGGAGGCGGGTTGGCATTGCCTGGATTCATTCTGCCTGCGGAAGCTGTCACTGGTGCGTGGAAGGACGCGAGAACCTCTGCCTGGACTTCAGCGCAACCGGGCGCGATGCACCTGGAGGTTACGCCGAGTACGCGACGGTGGGGGAATCGTTCGCTCACGAAATACCGGAGTCACTGGGCGACCTCGAAACCACACCGTTGCTCTGCGCAGGCGCTGTCGGATACCGGGCCCTCTCTTTGTGCCGGCTTGAAAACGGCCAGGCGCTCGGACTCACGGGCTTCGGCGCATCCGGCCATCTCGTCTTGCAGATGGCCCGACACCTCTATCCTGACTCCGCCGTTTACGTATTCGCTCGAGGCGCGAAGAAGCGGCGATTCGCGATCGAGTTGGGCGCAGTCTGGGCTGGCGAAACCACCGACGCGCCGCCCGCGTCGCTGGACGCGATCATCGACACGACCCCGGCCTGGCTGCCGGTCGTGTCGGCACTGGAGGCCCTCGCCCCGGGCGGCCGATTAGTGATCAATGCGATCCGCAAGGAGGCGGATGACCGTCAGGCGCTTAACGCGCTTGAATACGAGCGCCATCTCTGGCGCGAGAAATCGCTGCAATCGGTGGCCAATGTAACCCGCCGCGACGTACGTGCCTGCCTGCAACTGGGCGCCGACATTCCGCTCAGACCGACCGTGACGGCCTACCCTCTCAAAGACGCCAACCGCGCCCTTTTCGACCTCAAGCAGGGTGACGGCCGTGGCGCGAAGGCTCTCGAAATCGACTGCCCTTCAGTCTGACACCGCCGCCCGCCAGTCTCCGAATCCGCTCGGCGGGCGAGCCCGCTTGCTGGCCTGCTCGTAAGCGTAAGCCAGCGCGATCAGGTCCGGTTCTGAAAAGGCCGAGGCGTAAAACGAGATCCCCACCGGGATTCCGTGAACGTAGCCCATCGGCACCGTGATGTGCGGATATCCGGCGCGCGCGGGAAAGGAACTGCTGCTGCCGAGCCAGTTATCGCCCACCACCAGATCAATGACCCATGCGGGCGTGTTGCTCGGGGAGATCAACGCGTCCAGACCGTGCTGTTCGAGAAGACCGTCGATACCGTTCCGGCTGAACGAACCGACCCGCGCCAGCGCCTCGCGGTACTCAGGCGAATCGAGCCCACCCTTGGCCTGGGATTGGATGAAAATCTCTTGCTGAAACCACTTCATCTCACGGTCTTTGTTCGACTGGTTGAATGCAATCAACTGCTCCAGGTCGAGTTGCCCCGCCGCACCGGGCAAACCGGCCAGATAGGCGTTCAAGTCGTGCTTGAACTCGTAAAGCAATACGTCGTACGCCGCCTGCTGGAAACCATCGGGGTAGTCGGGCAAGGACAGGTCATCGATGATCTCCGCGCCCCGTGATTTCATGTCTTCGATCGCCCGGTTGAACGCCTTGTCCACGCCTTCGTGAAATCCCGCCAGTGAACGCACGACGCCAATCCGCCGGCCCTCCAGGGCATCCGCGTCCAGGTAGTCCGTGTAATCGCGTTCAAACAAGGACGCATCGCCCGCACTGGCAACGTCTTCCGGGTCCGGCCCGGCCATCGCGGTCAGCAGCGCCGCCGCGTCGCGCACGTTGGTGGCCATCGGGCCGGCCGTATCCTGGGTGTGCGAGATCGGAACGATGCCGTGGCGGCTGACCAGGCCCACCGTGGGCTTGATGCCAACAATACCGTTTACCGCCGCCGGGCAGATGATTGATCCGTTGGTCTCGGTTCCCACCGCCAGTGGCACGAGCCCCGCGGCTACGGCCACCCCAGAGCCCGAACTCGAACCGCACGGCGAACGGGTGGTGTCGTAGGGATTTCGCGCCTGGCCTGCGACACCGCTCCAACCGCTGGACGAGCGTTCCGAACGAAAATTGGCCCACTCGCTAAGATTGGCTTTGCCCAGAATAACGAGCCCCGCCTCGCGCAGACGGGTAACTAGCCGGGCATCGCGACCGGTGCGGTTGTTCGCCAGCGCCAGCGAACCGGCAGTGGTGGCCGTCTCCAGCGTGTCAATGTTGTCCTTGATCAGCACCGGAACGCCGTGCAGTCGGCCTCTCGTCTTCCCATCGCGAGCCTCGCGATCCAGAACCTCGGCCTGCGATACCGCTTCCGGGTTCAAGGCGATGACGGCGTTCAACTCGTCGTTCCAGCGCTCGATTCGATCCATCGACGTTTGGGTCGCCTGGATAACGGATCCCTCTTCCGCACCGGCTTCGACGGTAGCAATCCCACCCAGCAAGGTGAGCAGTAACAGGGATTTAATGTAAGTGTTCACGGCATGTCCTCATCAATGTGTGTCGCATTCCTGCACCAGCACCCAGGGCGCAACCACGACGGCCCAAAATTCGGCCTGGTCTTTGGACCAACGCCGCGCGTCGTCGTCCCGGGCCCGATGAAGGCATCCCCGTTGGTGCAGACGTTCGACGGCTCGGACCTGGTCGCCCACCATCGAATCGGCCACGTCCAGCAGGTCCTGGTCGGGAGCCACGCAGACCACGCGGCCCTGGGCGAAGTAGCGCGCCAATTCGGGCCAGGTGATGCGGCCGGTCTGGGCGTTGAGCAGGTCCCGGGTCAGAATTTCATTGTCCTTCATCGCTGCAGAGACTCGGGCGTGAAGGGGTCAGGTAGGTATTCCGCCGCGCTCCAGCTCCGCACGTCTTCGCTGTCGCAGGTGGACCAGACCATGCTGTCTTCCGACATCAGTTCCCTCATGACCTGGCGGCAGGCACCGCACGGCGGATGGGCTTCTGTACCGGGAATATACAACACCAGGAATTGCAGCGACCCTGGCGCCTCGCCCGCCGAAACGGCGGCCGTCAGGGCCGCGCGTTCTGCGCACTGGGTTAGGCCGAAGGAGGCGTTTTCGACGTTGCAACCGCTGTAGGCCGCGCCTGAAACGGAAGATACGGCGGCTCCGACGCGGAACCGGCTATAGGGCGAATGGGAGTGGCCTGCGGCCGACACCGCCATCGCTTTCAGACGATCGAACAGCTCCGGGTCGATGGTCACGTGCGCTCTCCTGTAATGACGTCATGGATCAGGTTCCCGTCTTGGTCGGGCCGGCTCTCGCCGAGGCAGTAAGCCCGCTTCAGGCTCTCGGCCGCCTCTTGCCAGGAAGCTTCGTCCCGGGCTTCGATACGCGCCAGGACATCACCGCGCTCCAGGCGGTCCCCCGGCATCGCCAATTCGGCCAGGCCGACGGCTGGATCGATGTCGTCCTCGGCGCGCCGCCGCCCTCCCCCAAGCGAGACGACGACGTGGCCCACGGCCTGGGTGTCGACCGACGTCACGTATCCCTTTCTCTCCACGAACAGGTGACGGGAGAACGGGGCCCGAGGCAAATAGGCGTCCGGATTTTCCAGGAGGTCGGCGGGGCCGCCCTGACCGACCACCATCCGCGCAAACGACTCGGCTGCAGCACCCGAAGACAGACATTCGCGAACCCGTTGATCCGCCTCACGCGGTGATTCGGCCAAACCGCCGATACAAAGGAGCTCGGCCGTCAATCGCCCGGTGACCTGGTCAAGACGCGGGTTCCGCGACGTGCCGGTGAGGTAATCGATGATTTCCCGAACCTCGAGCGCATTGCCGGCGGACCACGCCAGCGGGGCGTCCATATCGGTGACGAGTGCATGGCAGGGCAGGCCCGCATTCTGCGAGACGGAGGCCATCTCGAAGGCAAGCGCCCGGGCCTCTTCGCGACCCGTAGTGAACGCGCCGTTGCCACACTTGATGTCGAGCACCAGGCCGTCGAGGCCCTCTGAAAGCTTTTTCGAAAGGATGGAAGAGATCATCAGCGGCGGTGACGAGACCGTGGCCGTGACGTCCCGAACTGCGTAGATGCGCCGATCAGCAGGGGCGAGGTCGTTGCTCTGCCCGACAATGGCGATACCGCTGCCTGCCACGAGTTCGACGAAACGGTCCCGACCCGGGGCGGTGTCGAAGCCGGGAATGCTCTCGAGCTTGTCGAGGGTGCCGCCCGTATGGCCGAGACCCCGGCCGGAAATCATCGGGACGAAGCCGCCGCACGCTGCCACGATCGGCCCCAGCAGCAGGCTGACCATGTCGCCCACACCGCCGGTCGAATGCTTGTCGAGTACGGGGCCATCGAGCTCCGGCCATTTCAGGGCCTGGCCGCTATCGCGCATCGCCAGGGTCAGCAGGGCCGTCTCGCCCGGAGTCATCCCCCTGAACCAGGTAGCCATGGTGAACGCGGCAATCTGTGCATCCGACACCTCGCCGCTTGTCACGCCCTCTACGAAGGCCGCTATCGCCGGAGCGTCCAGTTCACGTCCGTCGCGCTTTCGCTGGATGACTGTTTCCGCCCTGATCATTCATCCGTCCGCTGGCAAAGATCCCATTCTAACGGCTTTGCACAAAGCACACTCACTGCTTGAGCACAGAACCGCGCTCGGCCAGATCCCGGCAGCGGGACAACTCGATATCGACTTTGCCACCATCCGGTTCGTAACACGCGCAACGGTTCGTGTCGGGTGAATACGCACAGCGCAGGCTGTCTTCCCAGCGCTCAATTTCGGATTTACGATGCCCATCGGGATGGAAGGATGCAGGATCATCTCGCATCTGGGAGTTAAGCGATTGCTGCTCGAAGAACCGGGTCAAATCATCGTGATAGGCAAAGTACAAGCCCAGTGCCATGCCAGCCAGCAAGACAGTGAGAATGAAGCCGGGTCGTTTCAGATAGGATGTCTTCCCCGGTTCCAGGCGCAGAGAACGTAATTCTCTCAACACCGTTTCGGCCTGCTCCGACTCCAGCACGTGCTGGCCAAAGCGCCGAATCCGCGGCACCAACTGCTCGGGCGCAACGATCTCCACGGGCGGCGTGTGCCGAAAACCACGGCTGCCGTCCAGCACGACCAGCCGATGAACCTGCGGAGAAGCGAGGCCGATGCGTGAACCCAGGGTCTCGGCATGAACGCGGTTACTGTGAACCGGATTCTCCATGCGGTGCGTGCGGCCCATGGCGCTCCGCTTCCATCGGTCCTGCACGTCGGTGCCGCTGATCCAGCCCCGGGCATACACGCTGTCGATAACGAAAACTCCGAATCGGGACACGACCAGGTGATCGATCTTGATGGTGCCCCCCCCGGAAGGGAAGAGGACATTGTGCATCAAGGTGTAGCGGTTTTTTTCGAGCGCCTGTTCGAGTACGCGGCGCACGCGGGTCTGCGCGATCTCACCCCGGAACCGGGGCGAGCCGACGAATGCGATCAGTAGAACGAGGGGGACGATCCAGGCGAGGTGCAGCACGTCGGTTCGCGCATCAACCGCACTTGGAGTAACCGCAGGACAGGCAGGTGGCGCAGTTGTCCATGATCACGACGGCTTTCGTGTTGCACTTCAAGCAGAGCGTGGCCGAGGCCGGGTAGCTGGTATCGGCTTCGCTTTCAGCCGTTTTTTTTTGAGCCGACTCGGCCTCTGCCCGTTTTTGATCAAGAATCAGCTGCTGCTGAACGGACAGCTCTTCCTTTTCCATCAGGCCGATCTTCTGCAAATGATGCTCGATGACAGCCCCGATGTCCGCAATGATCGA
Source organism: Lysobacterales bacterium (assembly GCA_013042915.1). Classification (GTDB taxonomy): domain Bacteria; phylum Pseudomonadota; class Gammaproteobacteria; order Xanthomonadales; family SZUA-36; genus JABDPF01. Next base: position 74,389 of record JABDPF010000034.1, on the reverse strand, counting down.
AGGCATGAATTTACCACCCGGCTTGAAATACCCACCGCGCGGATCGAACACGGCCTGCAGTTCCTCGGCCAGGAAGGTCACGTCGCCGCCCTTGCGGAATACCGCCGACATCAGGCGGGTGAGCGCCACGATCCACTGGAAATGGTCCATGTTCTTCGAGTTGATGAAAATCTCGAAGGGGCGGCGTTGCTCGTGTTCCGTGCCGGCGTTGAGGACAATGTCGTTGATCGTCACGTACATCGCATGGTCGTCAAGCGGTGTCTTGATCTTGTAGGTCGAACCCTCCAGGGATTCCATGCCCTCCGGCCGCAAGATGCTCTCGGTCATCTTGATGATCTTGGCGGATTTTCGTTCTTCCTTTTCCGCTTCGGCCTTGGCCAGGAGCGCGGCTTCCTCTTCTTCTTTTACGACTTCGTAACCGACGATTTTGTTTTGGATCTTGATTGCCATCGTTTCTGTTCCTGTCTCTCTTTCCGGCGTTCGGTCAACCGGTCATCCCAGACCGCGGCTCTGCGGCCCCGGCCATTGGTTCACGCTGCTCTTTCAAGGAAATAAAAGAGGTGTACGTCCTTGTACGCGACACCTCCGTTATGTTTGACGGTTCCCATACTTCCCTCTCCGTCACTAGCTCCCTGGATTTTCTTGTTTTTATGACGTCCGTGTGGTCAACACACGTCCTTGTCCCCAAGACGGCTTAGCCGCCGTTTTCATACCACTCTCCCCCGATCCTCTCCAGCTCGTCGACCCGACGTGCCCGAGCACGCCGGAATGGTCTCAGAACTTGCCGTAATACCCCTCTTTGAGGGCGTCGAACAGGTTGGCCGCGGTGTGGGTTTCACCGTCGTAGTCGACTTCCTCGTTGCCGGCAACCTCGACTACCTCGCCGTCGTCTAGGACGAAACGGTACTTGGTATTCTCGAGGTCTTTTTCTTTCACCAACACGCCCTGGAATGCCTCCGGGTTGAAGCGAAACGTCGTGCAACCCTTCAGGCTCTTGCTGTGCGCGTAGGTATAGATGTCTTTGAAATCCTCATACGGAAAGTCTGTCGGCACGTTGGCGGTTTTCGAGATCGAGGAATCAATCCACTTTTGCGCCGCCGCCTGGATATCGACGTGCTCGGTCGGCGAGATGTCCTCGGCCGTGATGAAGTAATCGGGCAGCTTAGCCGCCGGCTCCTCGGCGTACGGCATCGCGTTGGGATTGACCAAGGTTCGATAGGCCAGCAGTTCATAACTGAACACTTCGACTTTTTCCTTGGTCTTGCGCCCCTCGCGGATCACGTTACGGCTGTAATGGTGGGCGAAGCTGGGCTCGATGCCGTTGGACACGTTGTTGGCCAGCGACAGCGAGATCGTACCGGTCGGCGCGATCGAGGTGTGGTGAGTGAACCGCCCCCCCTCCTGCGCCAATTCTTCCACGAGTTCCGGCTCGTACTCGGCCAGTTGCTGCATGTAGCGGCTGTAGCGCGCCAGCAACACCCTGCCTTCGATACTATCGCCCACCTTGTAGCCATCCGCCTGCATTTCCGGGCGGTGGCGCAGCATGTCCCCGGTGACCTCGAAAGTCTCCTCCATGATCGGGGCCGGGCCCTTCTCGCGCGTCAGGTCCAGTGCTTCCTGCCAACCGGCAATCGCCATTTCGCGCGCGACGCGCTCGGTGAATTCCAGCGATTCGGGCTGTCCGTACTTCAAACCCATCATCGTTAGGGTCGAGCCGAGCCCGAGGAACCCCATTCCGTGACGCCGCTTGCGCTCGATCTCGTCGCGCTGCTGCCCCAATGGCAGGCCGTTGATGTCCACCACGTTGTCGAGCATGCGCGTGAACACCTGCACCACTTTGCGGTATTCGTCCCAGTTGAATTGCGCTTCACGGGTAAACGGCTTCTCCACGAAGCGGGTCAGGTTGACCGAGCCGAGCAGGCAAGCGCCGTATGGCGGTAACGGTTGTTCGCCGCAGGGGTTGGTCGCACGGATGTTTTCGCAGAACCAGTTGTTGTTCATCTCGTTGATACGATCGATCATGATGAACCCGGGCTCGGCGAAGTCGTACGTCGAGGACATGATCATGTCCCACATCCGCTTGGCCGGGATGGCCTTGTAGACCCGGCACGCGACGAGGCCGTCGTCGCGAACGATATAGCCCTCGGTCGCCGGCCACTCCCGCCAGACCACTTCGTTGACGTCGCTCAAGTCAATGGAGTCGGCTTCGTGTTCGGCGATCGGGAACGCCAGCGGCCAGTCCAGGTTGTATTTCACCGCATCCATGAACTCGTCGGTGATCAGCAGCGAGCAATTGAACTGGCGCAAGCGGCCGTCCTCGCGCTTGGCGCGAATGAAATCCATGGCGTCCGGATGACCGATATCGAAGGTCGCCATCTGCGCACCCCGGCGGCCACCGGCGGACGAGACCGTGAAACACATCTTGTCGTAGATGTCCATGAAACTCAGCGGACCGGATGTGTAGGCGCCCGCGCCGGAAACGTACGCGCCTTTGGGTCGCAGGGTAGAAAATTCGTAGCCGATGCCGCAGCCTGCTTTCAGCGTGAGACCGGCTTCATGCACTTTGTCGAGGATGCCGTCCATGGAGTCCTTGATGGTGCCGGACACGGTGCAGTTAATGGTCGAAGTCGCGGGTTTGTGCTCGCGCGCGCCCGCGTTGGATGTGATGCGACCGGCCGGGATCGCGCCGCGGCGCAGGGCCCAGAGAAACGAGCGGTACCACTTTTGCCTGTTTTCCTTGTCTTGCTCGACATCGGCGATGGCGCGGGCAACGCGCTTGAAGGTATCGTCGATGGTTTCGTCGATTACTTCACCGTTTTTGGCCTTAAGACGGTACTTTTTGTCCCAAATATCTAGGGATGCTTCCTGCATCTCGATTTCTTTAGAATCAGTGCTAATGGACTCAACCTGCACGCTACTCATTAATAATTCCGTGTAATTGATTGGTTTTATTGATTATGGGCACAAGTTATTGTGCGTTATTTTTTTTATGGGCACAAGATGTTGTGCCGCTAAAAGCGAAAGATACGCGCTGAAAATCTCACTGTCAAATGTCCATCGCTGGCGTTCCGATTCAGGCGAAATTTCTATTTAACTATTACAATCAATTAGTTACACGATATGAACGCCAATTCCGAAGATCGGCGGTCAACGGCGGAACCCCCAAACCCGCGTATCATAACGTTTTCGTTTCATCGCATTTGCAGCCAGGAGATTCACAAGCCGTGCTCAACGTCGTGCTCTACCAACCGGAAATTCCGCCGAACACCGGAAATATCATCCGCCTGTGCGCGAACACCGGGACCCGTCTGCACCTGGTCGGACCGATGGGGTTCGTACTCGACGATGCGCGCCTCAGGCGGGCGGGTCTGGACTACGCCGAGCTGACAGAAGTCAGCCTGTACCGTGATTGGTCGGACTGGTTAGAACAAAATAGGGAAATGAGGCTTTGGGGGTTTTCAACGCACGGCCGTCATCAACACACCGAAGCCGATTTTCGAAAAGACGATGGCTTGCTGTTCGGGCCCGAAACCCGTGGACTTCCCGGAGAGATTTTGTCCATGCTCGGACCGCGCGTATTGCGACTGCCCATGAAACGAACCAGCCGAAGTCTCAACCTGTCGAACAGCGTCGCGATCGGCCTCTACGAGGCGTTGAGGCAACTCGAGTTCACCGGGCTTTCTTAGAGCGTCAGGCCGTTTCCCGTTTCGGTTGCCGGCTGAGCAACTCTCTCAGGCTGACCCGGGGATCGCGTCCTTCGTGGATGATGCCGAACACCTGTTCGCTGATCGGCATGTCGACACCCAGCCGGCCGGCCAGGCGCCAGATCTCCATCGAGGTCTTCACACCCTCGACCACCTGTCCGATCTCCGCCACCGCTTCGTCCACTGACTTGCCACGACCGAGCGCCAGGCCAAGCTGACGATTCCGCGAGAGATCGCCAGTGCATGTCAGCACGAGGTCGCCCATGCCGGCCAGGCCGGTGAGCGTTCGCTCCCGCGCACCCAGCGTGCGGCCCAGGCGCATCATTTCGGCCAGGCCGCGCGTGATCAGCGCGGCCCGTGCGTTGTCGCCCAAACCCATGCCATCCGCCATGCCGGTAGCCACGGCAAGTACGTTTTTGACCGAACCACCCAGTTCGGCGCCAACGATGTCATCGCTGGTATAGGCGCGGAAATTATCGCCGTGCAGTGCCCGCGCGATCCGTTCGCAGTAGTTGTGGTCGGCCCCGGCTACGGTAACGGCCGTCGGTAAATTGGCCGCCACTTCCTTGGCAAACGACGGGCCGGTCACCACGGCGAGGGGGCGTTCGTTTCCGAACAGCGCTTCGGCCGGTTCGTGCAGGAAACGACCGGTGCCGGGTTCCAGGCCCTTGCAGGCCCAGGAGATTCCCTGCGCCTCCTTCAACCAGGGCCGTATTTGCGCGAGCAAGCCCGCAAAGGCATGCGACGGCACGACAATCAAAATTTCATCGGCAGCGCGAACCGCCCGCTCGAGATCGGGTTCGATCAGCATGTCGTCGGGAAGCGGGTAAGCCGGCAAATGGCGTTCGTTACAGCGCGCTTCGCCTATCCCCGTTATGTGTTCTTCGTCCCAATCCCACAAGACGACGCCACAGCCCGTTCGAACCAGCTGCATCGCCAGCGCGGTGCCCCAGGACCCCGCGCCGAGCACGGCAAAAAAAAGTCCTTTTTTCCGCGGGGTCTGTTGGCCCGAGGCCATGGATCAGTCGTCTTTGGAGAATTCGGCCGGGACGGTCTCGTCTCCGCCGTTGGCCTGCGCCTGCTCAGCGGCCATCTGCTGCATTCGCTGGGCATACAGTTGATCGAAATTCATCGGCTGCAGGGTGAGCGGCGGAAAACCGCCGTCGGCCACGAGGCTGGTGATAGAGGTGCGCGCGTACGGGAACAGCGTGTTGGGGCAGAACGTGTTCACGATGGCATGCTTCTGCTGGTCGTTGAAGCCTTTGACCAGGAAAACACCGGCCTGGGCTACTTCGGCGAGGTACGCTGTCTTTTCACCGATCGTCGCCGTTACGGTGACGGTCAGCACGATTTCAGCCAGGTCGTCTCCAAGGTCTTCGACACGCTGCCCGAGGTTCAGCTTGACTTCTGCCTGCCCCTGTTCCGCGAAAACATTGGGTGCGTTGGGTATTTCGAAGGAAACGTCCTTGGTGTAGATCTTCTGCAGCGCCAGCTGCTGCTCTGCACCGTCTGCCTGGGCGGCCGCTTGGCCCTGATTTTGTTCTTCAGTCATGGTTTGATTCTCTTGAGTGAATACGCCCCGAAGGGAGCGATAAAACGGAAATTATCTCATTTTTTGGTTGTCACGGGGAACTGGTCGTTGCGCCATGCCACCATGCCGCCTTTCAACACCGCCACCTGTTCGGCGCCCATTTTTCTGAGCGTAGCAGCCGCGCTCGTGGCGGTTGGACCGGTGCGGCATACCACGAGCAGCTTCTTGTCTCTAAGCTTTTCGATCTCCGTGTCCGGCTTGGCCAGGCGCGAGGGCTGGATATTCAGCGCACTCACGATGTGGCCCTTGTTGAAGTCCGCCACCGGCGAGATGTCCACGATGACGGCGTCGTCGTCGTTGATCCAGGGCACGGCCTGCGCGGGTGTAAGTTCCTGTACTCCGCCCAATTGACGGCGAAGCTCGGTCCAGATCAGCACCAAAAGCACGGCGAGGAACCCGACGATGAGCAATGGATGGTTCGAGGCGAATTCGAGATATCGTTCCATTGTTTGATCTCTGTTTTATGGAATAATAGCGATCCGCCGCGGCGAAGACCATGGGCTTGATGTCCACGGGCCCAGCCTCACCGCGGGCCCAGATCATCTGGTGCCTGCCGCCCATAAATGCAAGGCACAGGCGCCGATCAACCCGAAACCAACGAGCAACGACATGTCAGCAAAACCCATGCGCACCCCACTGGTCCTGATGATCCTGGACGGCTGGGGTTACCGCGAAGAGACCGAATACAACGCCATACGATCAGGAAATACACCGTGCTGGGACGAGATGTGGGAGAGCGACCCCCATGTATTGATACAGACCTCCGGCGAAGCGGTCGGCCTGCCCGGGGGGCAAATGGGCAATTCCGAAGTGGGACACATGAATATCGGCGCCGGCCGAATCGTCTACCAGGACTTCACCCGCATTGCCGAAGCCATCAGAGACGGCAGCTTTCGCGAAAACCAGGCGCTGTGTGACGCCATCGATGCCGCCTCGAAAACGGGCGGTACGGTGCACATCATGGGTTTGCTGTCTCCCGGCGGGGTCCACAGCCACGAAGACCAGTTCTTCGAGACCGTCCGGATGGCCGCCCAGCGTGGCGCGACGACCATCGCGGTTCACGCCTTTCTCGACGGTCGCGACACTCCGCCCCGAAGTGCAAAGGCCTCGATCGAGCGCATGCAGGAACTGGTGGACGGTTTGCCCGGCGCGCACATCCGGACGCTCAACGGCCGCTATTACGCAATGGACCGGGATAACCGCTGGGACCGGGTGGAGAAGGCGTACCGCGCCATCGCCCTCGGAGCCGCCGATCGGCGGGCCAAAACCGCGCTGACAGGGCTCGAAGCTGCCTACGAGCGCGGAGAAAACGACGAGTTCGTGGCGCCCACGCTGATCGGTGAAGCCGGCCGCGTGGCGGACGGCGACGTGATCTTGTTCATCAATTTTCGGGCCGACCGTGCCCGCGAGATAAGCAAGGCATTCGTCAGCGAGTCCTTCGACGACTTCGAGCGGGAAAAAATTGCGCTCGCCGATTACGTCTGCATGACGGAATACATGGAGGGTTTGCCGGCGTCGGTGGCCTTCCCACCGAACAGCCTGACCCATCTTCTGGCAAGTGAACTGGCCGACGCCGGGCTCCGCCAGCTTCGCATCGCCGAGACGGAGAAGTACGCCCACGTGACGTTTTTCTTCAACGGTGGCGAGGAAGACCCGTTCCCGGGAGAAGAGCGCATTCTCGTCCCTTCCCCGCGGGTGGCTACGTACGACCTCCAACCCGAGATGAGCGCGCCCGAAGTTACGGAAAAACTGGTTGACGCCATTCGCGGCAAGACATTCGACGTCATCATCTGCAACATCGCGAACGGCGACATGGTCGGGCATACCGGCATCTGGGAAGCAGCCCTGGAGGCGGTCGAGGCGGTCGACCATTGCCTATCAGGGGTGCGGGAGGCCGTGGACGCTGTCGGCGGAGAAATGCTGGTCACGGCCGATCACGGTAACATCGAACTGATGAAAGACGTCGAAACCGGCCAGAACCACACGGCGCACACGACTTTTACAGTACCCCTGGTTTTCCACGGCCGCCCGGCCCGCTTCATCGATACCGGTTCTCTTCGCGACATCGCGCCCACGATGCTGGCCCTGCTGGGCCTCGAAAAACCCTCGGAAATGACCGGTAAATCGCTGCTGGACCTCGATGGTGATACCGGCTAGGAGGCTCGCCAACACGTTGCTCATCCTGCTCATCAGCCTGTCGGCCGCGGGGCAGGAAAGCGAACCGGGCCAGCGCGCCCACACCGAAGCCCGGCTCCAGCAGGTTCTGCAGCGCATCGCCAGCGAGCAAGAAGGTTTGCAGTCCTCCCGCTCACAACAGCGCGGCGAGCAGGCCCGGCTGAAGCAGGTCGATCTCGCCATCCAGGACGTCAATTTCCGGCTCGCCGACCTCGCTCGGCAGGAGAGCGGCCATCGACAGGCGCTGAAATCGCTCGAGCAGCAGCGCGAGACCTACCTCACGAGCCTGGATGACCGCCTGGCGCAACTGGCCGAACAGGTCCGCGCCGCCTACCGATCGAGCGGACATTCACGGACACGCCTGCTGCTCAACCAGGACGACCCCGCCCGCATCAGCCGCATGCTTGCCTATTACGACTATGTCAACCGGGCGCGTGTCCAGCAGATCACGGGGTTGCGAGAAGCGCTGTCCGGCCTGGAGGAGCTGCAGCAGCCGATCGACGAAGAGCTGGCCCGGATTGCCATGGTGCAGGGCGAGCAGGAGTCCATCCGGCAAGAGCTGGGCGTTCAGCGCGGTCAACGAAACGCGTTACTGGAAAAGATTGCACGGGACATTCAGGGCAGCGAATCGCGCCTCGCGGAACTGGAGAACAATCGCCGCGACCTCCAGGACCTGCTTGATCGTCTGGCGGATGCCCTGGCGGACATCCCCGAGGATCTTGAACGCCACGCCGGCGTGGCCGGAAAAAAATCCCGCCTGCCGATGCCCGTTACCGGACCCGTCCGTCATGCCTTCGGGCAGAAACGCACCGGTGGTCTTGCCTGGCAGGGTTGGCTGATCGGCGCTGAAGCGGGCACAGAGGTGTCGGCAGTCGCCTACGGCCGGGTCGCGTTCGCCGATTGGCTGCGCGGCTACGGTTTACTGATGGTCATCGACCACGGCGAGGGCTTCATGACGCTGTATGGTCACAATGAGAGCCTGCTGCGCGAGGCCGGGGAGTGGGTCCAGGAGGGCGACCCGATCAGTATCGTGGGCAGCAATCCGGGCAGTACGCAGGGTGCATACTTTGAAATTCGACGAGAGGGCCGGGCCCTGGACCCGGCCGCCTGGCTTGCAAGATAGCCGCGGACAGGAAAGAATCTGCGCCATGAACCTATTGACACGCCTTGCGGCGCTGGCACTTTGCGCCGCCCTGCTATCGGCCACGCCCGAGGTCGCCATGGCGCAAGCCGAAGCCGGCCAAACCCCCACCTCGAAAGCCCAACTGACGCTGGACGATCTGCGCACTTTTACCGACGTGTTCAACCAGGCGCGGCGCAACTATGTGGACGAGGTGGACGACCACACGCTGCTGGAAGCAGCCATGCGCGGGATGCTCACGGAACTCGATCCCCACTCGGAATACCTGCCGCCCAAACGCTATGACGACCTCGGAGACGCCTCCAAGGGCCGCTACAGTGGAGTCGGGGTCAGCCTCACCACCTGGGACGGCAGAATACTGGTGGATGCAGTGATCGACGGCAGCCCAGCCGACGAGGCTGGAATCAACCCGGGAGACACCATCGTCGGAATCGACGACAAGCCGGTGAAAGGCCGCTTGCTGATCGATGCCATCGACGACATGGATGGCGAGCCGAATACCGAGATCAAGTTAACGGTACTCAATCCGGCAGGCGAGGAACGCCAGTTGCGGCTGATGCGCGAGTACATCCTCATTCCCACTCTCAGCTTTGAATGGCTCGACCGCTCCTGGGGTCACTTTCGGATCTCACAGTTCCACAGCGAAAGCGCGCGGCATCTGCGCGAAGCGCTCGATTCCATCGACGCGGAAGGCACGCCGTTGCGTGGGCTCGTCATTGATCTTCGCGACAATCCGGGCGGCGTGCTGCAGCCGGCCGTCGACATCGCGGACGGGTTTCTCGAAGAGGGTCGCATCGTCACGACTCGCGGGCGAAACGACGCGATGACCCTGGCATTCGACGCCACGCCGGGCGATTGGCTTCCGGGCGTGCCGGTCGTGCTGCTGGTAGACCGCGGCACTGCCTCGGCCTCGGAGGTGCTGGCCGGCGCTCTGCAGGACCATGGGCGTGGACTGGTCGTGGGCGAGCGGACGTTCGGCAAAGGCTCGGTGCAGTCGGTCCTGCCGCTGCGCAACGGTGGCGGCATCAAGCTCACCACCGCACGCTATTACACCCCGGCCGGCCGATCCATACAGGCCCGGGGCATTCTTCCCGATCTCGAGGTAAACAGCGGGACGGTGACAGCACAAGACGGTCGGGTGCGCGAAGCGGACCTGGAGCGGCACCTGGTCGACACCGGGGTTGCCGGCGGAGAGCGCGTTGTCTCACCGGCGAACAAAATAGACTTCGCGGTGGATGAAATCCTGTCGATCCTGGAGGAGGCCGGACTGATCGGCGTCAAAACCGACACCGATACGGGCGAGGTCAGCTCGACGAGCGACTCGGACCGGAAACCGGAAACGGGGTAACTTTTTCTCCCGACTTGCGATCGCGAATCAGGCACTGCCCCCGCTGTTCCACTTCTTCAACCCGCAGCACGCTCTGTATGGGCAGGTGCAGCACCCGGGCGTGCTCGAACTCCTGGCGCATTTTTTCCTCGGTCGGATCGACCACCAGGCCATCGGTTTTTTCGAACACCAGGCCCGAGACTTCGATGAACCCCCAAAGGCCGCTGCTGGTTACGCCTTCACTGTAGAGTTCGTAGACCTTTCCACTGTTCAGGAACACGATTTTGTAAAGTTTGTCCGACATGTCCTCACCGTGTTGTGGGTCCGGCCTGGTGACGCAGGAGCGCGATGCCACGCGCGGCCAGGGCCAGGCTGATTCCCAGAGCAAATCCGGCCAGGTGGGTCCACCAGGCTACAGCAGCATTTATGGGGCCAAAGGCGGTGTAAAGCAACTGCAGCGTAAACCAGGAGCCGATTACGAACAGGGCCGGCACACGGGCGAACTGCAGATAGAGCCCCAACGGAATGAACAAACCGATGTGTCGCCTCGGAAACAGCCCCAGGTACGCCCCGATCACGGCCGAGACCGCACCACTGGCGCCGATAATGGGGCTGGTGAGTTCAGGCAGGCGCAGCGCAACGATCAGATTGGCCAGCGCGCCGCCGGCCAGGAAAATGGCGATCATCCCCAGCGAGCCAAGCCGTTGTTCGACCTTGATACCGAACACCCACAGGTAGACCAGGTTTCCGAGCAAATGCAACCAGCTGTCGTGCAGCAGCAAGGCCGTCAGAAGGCTCAGTGCGGGCGCGCTCCACCAGGTCGACGGTGGCTGCGCAAGCAAACCGGAAACTACGGCCGGCTCCATGCCGCCCATGTCGATCAGGGCCTGCTGCATCAGCGGACTCAGGCCGGCGTAAACCACGTAGAAAAACAGGCACAGCAGGAACAGGCCAATGATCGCAAAGGGTGGACGCGTCGCGTGTTGCGACCACTGCGTTACGATTCCGCCGCTCAAGAAGGCTCAGCCCTCCACCGTGAACAAATAATTCCGGAACCGGAACACCGCAGCGTTACGGCGTATCTTCTCAAGTCGCACCCCTTCGACCTGCTCTTTTTCCATCATGCGCGTGCCGTTCATCAGCAGGAACCGGTCTTCCGGACGCTCGGCATAAACCATCACGGTGATGTTGAAATCCGGCATGGCGTCGCGGACATTCTGCGGCAGTTCCCAGTAGCTGACGGCGCCCTGGGCCGGCGGTTCCTCGTCGGCTTGGCGAGGCGCCGTGCGGGCCACGATGCCGCGCGCCAGACCGGCCCTGGTGGTTGGCGCCGTCGTGCTCGCGGTATCGCCGGTGACAGGCGCCGTCGCGTCAGCCCCAGGTGCCGAATACTGCTCGAAGGAGTTTGCCAGCGCTTCGCGCTGATCTTCTGTACCGGCTGCTTCCCGCCCCTCTGCCGGCTCGGCACGATACGTCTCAACAGGAGTGACCGGGCGCCCTTCGTCGTCGGCGGACGCTCGTTGCGAATCAGGGCTGGCGGGACGCTGGGCAACCGCCGGGGAGTCGGAGACGGTGTCCCGGGGCTCCTGCGCGGTGAGCAAGCCCTCAGGCGCGCGGTACTGGTCCCAAACGAGGTAGGTGATCGCAATAGCCGCCACCGCTATCAACGCCACCGTAATCCATGGGGCCTTGCGATCGGCTGCAGCCGACGGACGATGATCGTCGGGGGAGTGGATGTCGGGCGCCTTGCCCATGTGACGCTGCGCTTCCGATTTCCGGAGTGCTTCCAGGAGCATTGACATGCCTAGCTGTCCTCTTCGCTGCCGACACCCAGTCGGGGTTCGGTGATGGTGGGAGCGATCAGGTGGACCAGTGTGTGGGGGCCGATGATACCGTCCGCCTGCAGTCCATGACGGCGCTGGAACTCCAGCACCCAGGCTTCGAAGCCTTCGTCGAAACGGTTGCCTCCTCGCCACGGTGGATTTCCCAAAGACGCCATTCGGGTGACGATCTCGACCGCGGAGCCGCTGTCGCCCCGGCGAATCTCGGACGGCCAATCCGGCGCCTGCGGCCAGGCCAGCACGTAATCGCCCAACCATTGATCCTCAATGCGGCTGCGCAGCACTGTGCGCGAACCGGAAAGCGCGCCCACTTGCGCCGAGTCACCTTCCAGGCCGGTCAGCAGCAACAGGCGGTCACCCTCCCCGCGCAACACCAACAGGACCGGCAAGCCCAGTTGACGGATTCGGGACCAGCTGCCCGAATCGCGCAGGCAGGCAAAACCCGTTCCCGGCATGCCGTTACAGGCGGCCTTGATCGCATCGGCATCCCCAGAGCGTTGCCACGTGCGCGCCAATGAGCGCCACGCCGCAACGTGCTGCAGGTCCAGCCATTCCTCGTCCAGGAGATCCTCGACCGTCGGGGGCTCATCGGCGATCGCCTGCAGGCCGGGCGCCGGCCCGCCAACGGGCGTTTCCTCCATGGCGAGGGCCGGACCCGCTGGCTGCACGATCTGCGACACATCGCCCGATCCCGCTATTGGATCGGCCACCAGGGACTCGCTGCGATCGCTCGTGCGAGGTTCCGAGGGTTGCCTTGCCGTATCGCCGAGACCCGCCGCTGGTTCGAGCCACGCCGGGCCCCAGAGCACAAGGCTGACGACGACCAGCGCCAGCCCGGCCAGGGCCGCCGCACCCGTCCGCCAAGGATTCGTGCGCACGCGTTTCTCGCTGGGCTGGACCTCATCGGCGGCCGCGTGCACGAGGCGCGCAGTCACCCGGGACGACTCGCGCGCGTAAGCGCCGGCCAGGGCCCGGTCCGCGATGATATTGATCAGGCGCGGCACCCCGGCCGAACGCTGATAGAGGGCGCGAAGGGCGGAACGGCTGAAGGGGCTGCGCTGCGCCCCCGCCACCATCATCCGGTGGCGCACGTACGCGCGAGTGTCCTCGGGGCCGAGCGGTTGCAGGTGATAACGGGCCGTGATGCGCTGCGCCAACTGGCGCAGGTTCTGCCGCTGTAGCAGCTGGCGCAGTTCGGGTTGGCCCAATAGCACCATTTGCAGCAGCTTCTCCTTGGTGGTTTCCAGGTTGGTCAACAGGCGGACCTGTTCCAGCGATTCGGGACTCAGATTCTGAGCCTCGTCGATCACCACGACGACGCGGTGTCCGCGCGCATGCTGCGCCAGCAGATAGGCATTGAGCGCATCGACCATCGCCTTGTTGCTGTGGGCGATACCGTCGGTGTCAATGCCGAGTTCCTCGCATATCGTGGCCAGCAGTTCCGCCGGGGTCAGCAGCGGATTGAGCACCAGCGCCGCGTGGGTGTCCTCGGGTAGTTGTTGCAGCAGGCAACGGCACAGCGTGGTCTTGCCGGTACCCACTTCGCCGGTCAATTGCACGAAGCCGCCCGCGCCACCCTGCCCGACCCCATATAACAGATGCGCCAGGGCATCCCGGTGCTCGGGGCTGAGGTAAACGAAGGCCGGATCCGGGGTGATGGAAAACGGCGCTTCGCTCAAGCCGAAAAACTGCTGGTACAAGTCTGTGTTCCCTGGTCAGTCGTTGAGGTCCAGGAGGTTGGCATTACCCCCGACCGCCGCCGTGTTTACGGTAAGTGTCCGCTCCGTGGAAAAACGGTGCATGTAATGTGGACCACCCGCTTTCGGACCGGTTCCGGAAAGATTCTCGCCACCAAACGGTTGCACGCCGACGACCGCCCCGATGATGTTGCGGTTAATATAACAGTTACCCGCCCGCACGCGGCCCGCGATGTAACGCTGGGTATGGTCGATGCGGCTGTGCACGCCAACCGTGAGCCCGAAGCCGGTAGCGTTGATTTCGTCGATCACCCGGTCGAGATCTCGCGAGCGATACCGCACGACGTGCAGTACGGGTCCGAAGTTTTCTTCCTCGAGCACCGCGATCGATTCGATCTCAAAGGCGCACGGCGCCATGTAGTGGCCATCCAGTCCGGGCGGCAGCGGGCTGCGCGCGACCAGGCGGTGCTCTTGGGCCATGCGAGACGCGTGAGCCTCCAGATCCTTCAGGGCTCGCTCGTCGATGACGGGGCCGATGTCAGTGGACAGAAGGCGCGGGTCACCCACGACAAGTTCGCGCATGGCACCACGGAGCAATTCCAGGATGGTGTCGGCCACGTCTGATTGCAGGTAGAGCACGCGCAATGCCGAGCAACGTTGCCCTGCGCTGTGGAACGCGCTCCGAATGACGTCCTGGACCACTTGCTGGGGCAAGGCGGAACTGTCCACGATCATGGCGTTCTGACCGCCGGTCTCGGCGATAAAAGCCGCCAGGGGCGCGTCGCGGGCGGCGAGCGCGCGGTTGATGAGATGGGCTGTAGCCATCGAACCGGTCAGGGCCACACCCGCGATGCGCGGGTCCGACGTCAGGGCCGCACCGACCACCGAACCTCTTCCGGGTACAAACTGCAGCGCGGCACGCGGCACGCCGGCCTCGTGCAGGACCCGAACCGCCAGGGCGGCAATCGCCGGGGTCTGATCGGCAGGCTTGGCCAACACGGCGTTGCCGGCGGCCAGCGCCGCGCTGACCTGTCCGGTAAAGATCGCCAGCGGGAAATTCCAGGGGCTGATACAGGCAAAAACGCCACGACCGTGCAGGCTGAGGTCGTTCGTCTCCCCGGTCGGGCCGGGCATGCGGCGGGGCGCATCGAAGTGCAATCGCGCCTGCAGGGCGTAATAGCGCAGAAAATCGACGGTTTCGCGGATCTCCGAAATGGCATCATGTGCTGTTTTTCCCGCCTCGCGCATGAGCAGCACCATGAACTCCGGCTGCCTGGCCTCGACAAGATCCGCCGCCCGCTCCAAGAGATCGGCACGGCGGGCACCGCCCAGGCGATCCCATTCGGGCTGGTAGTGCTGTGCAGCAGCGACCGCCGCTTCGACTTCCCCGGTCGTGGTGGCGCGAATGTGGCCCAGCACGTCGGAGACGTTCCCCGGATTCACGTTGTCATCGTGGTTGGGGGCCACCCCCGGTTTCAAGGCGTCGGCCAAGAGGGGCTCGACATCCCAGCGTGAGCTCGCAAACGACTGCATCCGGTCCGCCAGGCGATTGACCTCGCTCGGGTCATCGAGATTGACACCAGACGAATTCAGCCGATCGGGTCCGTAGAGATCTCGCGGCAAAGGGATGGCCGGATGCGGCACCGGCCGCGTCTGGGCGACCTTTTGCAAGGGGTCTTCAGCAACAGACTCAACGGGCATCGACTCGTCGGAAATGCGGTTGACGAAAGACGTGTTGGAGCCGTTTTCCAACAGGCGCCTGACGAGGTAGGGCAACAGGTCCTCGTGCCGTCCGACCGGCGCGTAAACGCGGCAGGCGTGCCGAAATCCCGGCTGCTTCATCACCACGCCGTAGAGGTCTTTGCCCATGCCGTGCAGGCGCTGGAATTCGTAATCCAGCCGGTCCCCGGCCATTTCCGTCACGGCGGCGATGGTGTGGGCGTTGTGGGTGGCGAACTGCGGGTAGAAAGCCTGGCGATCGGCCAGGACTTTCCTCGCACAGGCCAGGTAGCTGACATCGGTGTTGGCCTTACGGGTAAACACCGGATAGCCCTCGTGCCCCTCCACCTGGGCGTGCTTTATCTCACTGTCCCAGTAGGCTCCCTTGACGAGCCGAATCGGGATACGCTGGCCCGAGCGCCGCGAGAGGTCCGCGAGGAAGTCGATCACCGCCGGGGCACGCGTCTGGTAGGTCTGGAGCGCCATTCCCAGCCCGTTCCAGCCCTCCAGGGACGGTTCCAGCAGAACGGCCTCGAACACGTCGAGAAGGAGCATCAGGCGGTTGGCCTCCTCGCTGTCGACCGTCAACGCCATGCGGTTGGACTTGGCCAGTTGGGCCAGTTCAAGCAGGCGCGGAGTCAATTCCGCCAGTACCCGGTCGCGCTGGCTTTCCTCGAGCCTCGGATGCAGCGCCGAGAGCTTGACGGAAATGCTGGGCGACTCGAAGACGCTATCCGTCCGTTCCCGCCGGCCGATCGCCTCGATTGCGTTGCGATAGGCCTCCATGAAGCGCGCGGTATCCTCGGCAGTGAGCGCGGCCTCGCCAAGCATGTCGAAAGAATGGCGGTAAGGCCGGTGGCGCTTTTCCTCCGACCGGTCCAGCGCTTCCTCGATGGTGCGGCCCATCACGTACTGGTGTCCCATGATCTTCATCGCCTGGCGAATGGCGGTGCGCACCATCGGCTCTCCACTGCGATTGACCAGGCGTTTGAGAATGGACTTCAAATTCGTCTGCGCGGATTCGGACAGCGCAACCAGCTTGCCGGTCAGCATCAAACCCCAGGTCGAGGCGTTGACGAGCACCGAACTGCTCTTTCCGAGATGCGACTCCCAGTCAGCCTCTCCCAATTTGTCCGCGATCAGCTTTTCCGCGGTATCGTCGTCGGGAATTCGCAGCAAGGCCTCGGCAAGGCACATCAGCACGACGCCCTCTTCCGAGGAAAGATCGTACTGCTGCATGAACGCATCCAACAGTCCGCGCTCCTCCTTGCGATCGCGTACCGTGCGAACGAGATCCTGGGCGCGACGGCTGACCCGTTCCCGGACGGCCGCGTCCATCTCCACCTCGGCCAACAGTTCGGAAACCACCTCTGTTTCGTCGGCATGATAGAGACGGGTGACCGCCTGACGCCGGGTATCACCCTCGGCAGGCTCAGAAATCAGGAAATCTCGAATACCGCTCTCGCTCACACAAAACCTCCTAGCGACATGGTCTCATCATTCCGGTGTAGCCAGGCTTAAAACCGGCTAGACCGGATGAAATCCGGCCAGTTTACTCGCAGTCTCGCACCATATAAACATGTGAATATCGAAGCTTTTCTTGCCCATGGCCGCGAAGCGTGGATAATATGCGGGTTTGGCGACAGGGGCGTTGGAGAATCTGAAGGCTCCACGCGGCTCGCCAAGACACCAAAGCAACGGCCGAGTGTTCGGCTCAAAAGAGTGCGAAAAATTTGCGTGGCGCCGCCATGGCGCCCGGTCTTGAGACTTGAGGTTCCAATGAAGAAACCGAATACGTTCATTGTGGTTGCGGCCGTCGCGGCCGCCGTCATCGCAGCGACCTGGCTGTTACTCGCGGCGCCGGGTTACACCGGTAACGAGATCAACATGACGCGCGGCGTAACGTCCCAGTCGACGATCAACTACTCGCTGCATATGACGGTGCTCTGGATCTGCATCGTGATCGGCATCATCGTTTTCAGCGCGATGTTCGTGTCGATCGTCCTGCACCGCAAATCACGCGGTTACAATCCGGCCCAGTTCACGCACAGCACCAAGGCCGAAATCATATGGACGGTCATTCCGGTATTGATCCTCGTCGTGATGGCGGTGCCTGCAACCCGGGCCCTGGTAAACATGGAAGTCGCTCCCGAGACGGAGATGACCGTGAAAATCACGGGGTTCCAATGGCGTTGGAAATACGAATACGTTGAGGACGGTATCAGCTTCATCTCGTCGCTGGACCCTGAGTCTAACGCAGCGCGACGCCTCGCGTCCGGCACGCCTCCGGAAGAAGTAGATAACTACCTGCTGGAGGTCGACAAGCCGCTGGTCTTGCCCGCCAACACCAAGATCAAGTTCCTGATCACGGCCGACGACGTGATTCACTCCTGGTGGGTCCCGGCGCTGGGCTGGAAACGCGACGCGGTGCCCGGCTACATCAACGAGGCCTGGACGGAAATCATGGAACCCGGAATTTACCGCGGTCAATGCGCCGAACTGTGCGGTCGGGATCACGGCTTCATGCCAATCGTGCTGCACGTGCTGCCGCGCGCCGAGTACGACGCATGGGTCCTTGAGCAGCAGAACCCGGAATCGGTATCGCGCCTCGCGGCCAGTCCGGCCCGGCCCTCCGCCACCGCCTACGAAAACGAATAACAGCAGGAATCATGAGTATGGAGACCACCCTGAGCCACGATACACCGGCACACGACGATCACCACCACGATAAGCCCCGAGGGCTCGCGCGCTGGCTGTACACGACCAACCACAAGGACATCGGTACACTGTACCTGGTGTTTTCGCTGTTGATGTTCTTCATCGGCGGCAGCATGGCGATGATCATTCGCGCCGAACTGTTCATGCCGGGCCTGCAGCTGGTCGAACCGGAATTTTTCAACCAGATGACCACGATGCACGCGCTGATCATGGTCTTTGGCGCGGTCATGCCGGCCTGGGTCGGCTTTGCCAACTGGATGCTCCCGATGATGATCGGCGCGCCGGACATGGCGCTGCCCCGAATGAACAACTGGAGCTTCTGGATTCTGCCGTTCGCCTTCACCATGCTGCTGAGCACGCTGTTCATGGACTCGGGCGGCCCGGCGGCCGGCTGGACCCTGTATCCCCCACTCAGCCTGCAGGGCGGGCAGAGCTTCGCCTTCGTGGTGTTCGCGGTCCACATGATGGGCATTTCCTCGATCATGGGTTCCATCAACGTGATCGCGACCATCCTGAACCTGCGCGCTCCGGGCATGACGCTGCTGCGGATGCCGCTCTTCGTTTGGACCTGGCTGATCACGGCCTTCCTGCTGATCATGGTGATGCCGGTGCTGGCCGGGGCCGTCACGATGCTGTTGACCGACCACTTCTTCGGCACCAGCTTCTTCAACGCCGCGGGTGGCGGTGACCCGGTGATGTTCCAGCACATTTTCTGGTTCTTTGGCCATCCCGAGGTCTACATCATGATCCTGCCGGCTTTCGGCGTGGTATCGGAGATCATCCCGACTTTCGCGCGCAAGCCGCTGTTCGGCTACTCGGCGATGGTATACGCCACCGCGTCGATTGCGTTCCTCTCGTTCATCGTGTGGGCGCACCACATGTTTACCGTCGGCATGCCGCTCACCGGCGCGCTGTTCTTCATGTACGCCACGATGCTGATCGCGGTGCCCACGGGGGTAAAGGTCTTCAACTGGGTGAGCACGATGTGGAAGGGTTCGATGACCTTCGAGACACCGATGCTCTTCGCCATCGCCTTCGTGGTGCTGTTCACGATCGGCGGGCTCTCCGGCCTGATGCTGGCGATCGCCTCGGTGGACCTGCAATACCACGACACGTATTTCGTGGTGGCCCATTTCCACTATGTGCTCGTTCCGGGTTCGGTGTTCGCTCTCATGGCGGGGGCCTATTACTGGCTGCCGAAGTGGACCGGGCACATGTACTCCGAGACATGGGGCAAGATCCACTTCTGGGTGTCGGCGATCTCGGTGAACATCCTGTTCTTCCCGCAGCACTACCTGGGCCTGGCCGGCATGCCGCGACGCATTCCGGATTACTCCACCCAATTCGCGGATTTCAACATGATCTCTTCCATTGGTGGCTTTATCTTCGGCGCCTCACAGCTGATTTTTGTCGGCGTGATCGTGCACTGCGTGTACAAGAGCCGGCAAAAAGCGACCGCCCAGGTCTGGGAAGGCGCCAAGGGGCTCGAATGGACTTTACCCTCGCCGGCTCCGTACCACACCTTCGATACGCCGCCGGTGATCGACGAGACGACCATCGCGCACGCCCACAGCAGGCACTGAGAGCAAGGTGATGACCGCCGCGCCCCAGGATAATTTGCAGAAGCGCCGCAAGCGGGCGGTGCGCACCGCACTGGTGCTGGCCGCAGTGGCTGTCGCCGTTTTCGTGGCCTTCCTGCTGACCGGCATACTCGGCAGCCAATGAGTCAGCAAAAGAAAAAGCTGTCCAACGCCTCCCTGGCCCGACGCCTGGCGCTGATCTCAGTGGCCATGTTCGGCTTTGGCTTCGCCATGTGGCCGCTGTATAACGTATTTTGCGACCTGACCGGCCTGGGCGGCCGCGGGGTCAAGATAGCGGAAGGCGCCGACGGCGTTGGCGGTTCAGACCGTCAAGTGCGCATTCGCTTCGACGCAACCGTCAATTCATCCCTGCCCTGGGATTTCGAGGCGGTCGACAAAGCGATGACGGTAACCCTCGGAGAAATGAGCGAAGCCATGTACATGGCCGCCAACCCTACCGACAAGCCCCTGGCCGGCCACGCCATTTTCAACGTGACGCCGCCGGAGGCCAGCCTTTACTTCGTGAAAACCGAGTGCTTCTGTTTTACCCAGCAGGTACTCCAGGCCAAAGAGGCCAGGGAGATGCCGGTGTACTACTTCATCCAGCCGGACCTGCCCGCCAGCATCAAGGAAATCACGCTCTCCTACACCTTTTACCCGGACAAAAAAGCCAACCTGGCGCTGACGGAAAGCGCCGGAAAGTAACACCGAGGATTCTCATGGCACAGCACGCAAACGACAGTTATTACGTACCTCACTCGACCAAGTGGCCGATCATAGGCTCGGTGGGCATGGCACTCATGATGGGCAGCGCCGCCTACTGGGTGAACGAATCGAGCGTCGCCCCATGGACCTTCCTGGCCGGCGCGTTGGTGCTGATTTACATGATGTTCGGCTGGTTTGGTGAAGTCATCCGCGAGAGCGAGTCGGGCATGTACAACAGCCAGGTCGACACGTCGTTCCGTATGGGCATGCTGTGGTTCATCGCCTCGGAGGTCATGTTCTTCGCCGCCTTTTTCGGCGCGCTGTTTTACGCCCGCGTGCTCGCCGTGCCGTGGCTCGGGGGCGAGGGCGCTGGAGCCTTTACCAACGAAATCCTGTGGCAGGGATACGATGCCGTCTGGCCGACCGCCGGCCCCGAAGACTTGGGTGGGCCGTTCGCCGTCGTTCCCGCTTTCGGCGTGCCGTTCGTCAATACCCTGATCCTTCTGACGTCAGGCTTGACCGTAACCCTCGCGCACCACGCTTTAAAAAAGGACGACCGCACCAAGCTGATCGGTTGGCTGCTGGCCACCGTTGCGCTGGGTTTCATCTTCGTGGCGCTACAGATCGAAGAATACATCGTGGCCTATCAGCACCTGGGGCTGACCCTTGGCTCCGGTATTTACGGCTCGACCTTCTTCATGCTGACCGGGTTCCACGGCATGCACGTATCGCTTGGCGCCATCATGCTGGCGGTTATCGCGATCCGCGCCATGCGCGGCCATTTCAAGCCTGAACACCATTTCGGCTTCGAGGCGGTCGCCTGGTACTGGCACTTCGTGGACGTGGTCTGGCTGGGGCTCTTCATTTTCGTATACGTCTACTGAGCAATTTATCTGCGGTTGTCGCCTGGGTAAGGCACGCTCGATAACCCGGCAGTGGATTGCGGCCACTTTTGGCACGGAGCCGCGTGGGCTCTAAGCCATGGCTACTCGTCCCGGCGGTGCCAATTAAGCTGAATTTGCCCGGTTATTCCTCAGCGGGAGCGGATTGTTCCTGGAGTTGCAGGCCGATCGGGCCGCGGTTGGGTTCGATCCAGCCCAGGTAGCTGAACAACCAGAGCAGAAGCAGCAGAAACAGGGACAGGGCGATACGCCAGGTCAAGCGTCTCACCGTGCGGTCGCCTTCGCCGTGGTCATTGACCAGGAAGAAGAGGGCCGAGCCCAGGCTGTACACGATCGTCAAGAGAAAAACGATAATCAGAATTTTTATGGCCATAATTGCCCCATCCACTGTCATTCCCTGCCCTGATTATAGACAATACCGACTCCACAAACCCGGCCGTAGCGGATGTTCAAACCCACCATTGCCCTGACGTTGTTTCTTTTTCTGCTGGCGACGCTGTTCGCAGGCCTGGGTTATTGGCAATCGCAACGCAAAGTCGAAAAGGCCGCGCTTTTCGAACAGTTCGAAAACGCGCCTTCCCTGGACATTGCAAGGGCCGTGGATGAAGGTCGGCGGTTCGCGCGCATCGACGGATTCGGTCACTTCGACACCGAGCGTCACGTGCTGCTGGACAACCGGATATTCAATGGCCGGGCAGGCGTCCACGTACTGACGCCGTTCATCCTCGGAGACGGCCGCGTCATCATGGTCAACCGTGGATGGCTGCCGTTACCGGCGGACCGGGCATCCCTTCCTGACGTGCCGACCGACGGCGGTTCGCGAACCATTCGCGGCCGGCTCAATTACCTGGAGTCAGACGGGCCGCGCCTGGGCGATCCCGACCAGTTCGATTCCGAACGTTGGCCGCAACTGGTCACCTACCTCGACCGGCAACCGCTGGAACAGGCCCTGGAGACGACGCTACCGCCGTGGATCGTCCAACTCGATGCCAATCAGCCGGGCGGGTTCGGTGATCGAACCTGGAAGGCTGCAGTGATGCCCCCGGAAACCCACGGGGCCTACGCCGTGCAGTGGTTCGCCTTATCCGCCGCCGCGCTGATCATCTGGATCGCGCTGAGTTATCGGAAACCGGCCCGTGACGAAGACACATTTGAGGAAAACGCATGAAGATTTCACCCCGACTGGCGCTGGTGATCATTGCGGCCCTGTTTGCTTTTCCGCTGGTAGCAGCCTGGTTGATGTACAGCGGCGCAATCGAGTTTCGACCGGTGGAGACCCGCAATTTCGGCACGCTGGTGCAGCCCCCCGAGCCGATGCTGATCGCGAATGTCGAAACCCTGGACTCCGAGGCAACCTCCCTCGCTGAGCTGCGAGAACACTGGATTGTGGTCTACATGGTCCCAGATCCGTGTCTCGAAACATGCCTTCAGCAGGCCGCGGCCCTTCGACAGGTGCACCGAGCGGCCGGCCGCAACCAGTCACGCATCCGCCTGCTGCTGCTCGGACGCGGGGCGGCGGATTACGAGGCTGAATTGCGTGCGGTCTACCCGGATTTCGTGCTCGCAGGCGAGACCGGCCCAGAACTCGCCAAGCAGTTCAACGGAATCGCCGCGCTGGAGGGCGCTGTGCCCGAAAAAAGCCTGTACCTCGTGGACCCGCTGGGCAATATAATGATGTTCTATGCCGCGGACTTCGACCCCAACGATCTGAAAAAAGATCTCAAGCGGATCCTGACCTGGTCAAAACTGGACGAGTGATGAATAAACCGAGCCTGCACCGAGTGGCCTTGCTGGCCGCCGCCGTTGCTTTCGTCGTGATCGTACTGGGCGCCTACGTGAGGTTGTCGCACGCCGGTCTCGGTTGCCCCGACTGGCCCGGCTGTTACGGTGAATTGACGTGGCCGGCCGGGCCGGACGAGATTCTCGAAGCCAACCAGGCCTTCCCCGACCGGCCGGTAGAAACGGGTAAAGCCTGGCGGGAAATGGTTCACCGCTACCTGGCCGGCGCCCTGGTGCTGCTGGTCGTTGGGCTCAATGTCCTCGCCTGGCAGGGCAAGCACCGTTTCGCCAAAGCGCGCGGACTGGCCGCCGGATTGCTGCTGCTGATCCTTTTCCAGGCGGCTCTCGGCATGTGGACCGTGACACTCAAATTGAAACCCATCGTGGTCATGGCGCACTTGATGGGCGGACTGGCGACCTTTTCGTTATTGCTGTGGTTGGCCTGGCGCTCCAGGCCGCAACCGACGGGTGGCGACAGCCTCGCCTACGTTCCCTACCGGTCCGCCGTGCTGGTCGGCCTGCTCGTTCTCGTTTTCCAACTCGCCCTGGGCGGTTGGACCAGTGCAAACTACTCTGCCCTGGTCTGCCCGGATTTTCCCACCTGCCAGTCCGAATGGTGGCCCGAAACCGATTTCGGCGAGGCCTTCGTGCTGTGGCGGGAAATCGGCGTGGATTACGAAGGCGGCGTGCTCGACCTTCCCGCCCGGACAGCGATCCACATGGCGCACCGGATAGGCGCCGTCATCACCCTGCTGGTCCTGGGTTTACTGACGCTTCGCTTGCTGGTGCGGCCAGATACCCGGCCCGGTGGCGCCGCGCTGGGCGCGCTGCTGGGCGCCCAGATCGGCCTGGGCATCCTGAACGTCGTGCTCTTCCTGCCCTTGCCCAACGCCGTTGCCCACAATGGCACCGGCGCATTGCTGCTCGGCGCGATGGTCTGGCTGCTCCATCGCACCTGGCCGCGTTATGGCTGATGCGCGCTCAGCCGCCGCGCGGTACCTGGAACTGACCAAGCCCAAGGTCGTTTCGCTGATTGTGTTTACGGCCGTGGTTGGAATGGTACTGGCGGTGCCGGGCTCGCCGCCCCTGGTCGAATTCGTGGCCGGCACCCTGGGGATCGGCCTGGCCGCAGGCTCGGCGGCCGCCATCAACCACCTGCTCGACCAACGAATCGACGCGGTCATGGCGCGCACCCGCAACCGACCGCTGCCAAGCGGGCAATTGGGTATCAACCAGGTATTGACCTTCGCGCTGGTCCTTGGAGCCATTTCGATGGCGCTCCTGGTGGTTTTCGTCAACGCGCTGACGGCCGTACTGACGTTTTTGTCTTTGATCGGATACGCCATCGTGTACACCGTGTGGTTGAAACGCGCCACGCCTCAAAATATTGTGATCGGCGGGGCCGCGGGTGCGGCACCACCGGTCCTGGGTTGGGCGGCCGTGACCGGCACGGTCGACCACAACGCCCTGATCCTGTTTCTGATCATCTACGTCTGGACACCGCCTCATTTCTGGGCGCTGGCCATTCACCGGCGACGCGATTACGCAGCCGTCGACATCCCGATGTTGCCGGTCACTCACGGCGTGGAATTCACCCGCTGGCATATTTTTTTCTACACGATCCTGCTGGTGATCGTAACGACCATGCCTTTCCTGACCGGCATGAGCGGACCGCTTTACCTGGCAGGCGTCACCGTACTCAATCTGGGATTCCTGTGGTATGCCATCCGCCTGCTGAGCGAGAACGACGAGCGGTTACCGATGCAAACGTTCGGGTATTCCATCATCTACCTGATGGTGCTGTTTGCGTTTCTGCTCAGTGACCACTATCTAGAGATGGTATTGGGGAATTCGGGTATTCGCCTGCCCTGAAAGACCCTAAAATACACCCGTTTTCCGACAACACTCGTCGGCGCAGGCCGGCCGGAGCACGAGCAGATGAGCCACCATTCCCAAACCCAATCGAAGCACTCCCCTCTCGGCGAACTGGAGGCACAGGAGGACTTCATCAGCCGCCATATCGGGCCACGAGACCACGACATCGAAAAGATGCTGGAAGTCGTGGGCGCCGAGTCGCTCGAAGACCTGGTGGCGAGCACCCTGCCGCCCTCCATCCAGATCGACCAGCCTCTCGACCTGCCCGAAGCCAGCAGCGAAATGCGAACGCTCGAGAGGCTGCGGGCCATCGCGAGGAAAAACATTGTCAATCACAGCATGATCGGAATGGGTTACCACGAGACGGCATTGCCGCCGGTGATCCTGCGGAACGTGCTGGAAAACCCCGGCTGGTATACCGCTTACACGCCCTACCAGGCGGAGATTTCGCAAGGCCGTCTCGAAGCCCTGCTTAATTTCCAGCAAATGGTCAGCGACCTGACCGCCATGCCGATCGCGAACGCCTCCCTGCTGGACGAGGCCACCGCGGCGGCAGAGGCGATGACCATGCTCCAGCGCGTCAATCGCAAATCGAAATCGACCCGCTTTCTCGTGGAACCGTCCGTGTTGCCGCAAACGCTTGACGTGGTCAGGAACCGTGCCCGTTATTTCGATATTGACGTCGTGATTGCAGACGCGGCGACGGCCCTCGACGACGGCGAGTATTTCGGCGTGTTTCTGCAGTACCCCGGCGTGGACGGCGAAGTCGTCGATCACCGGGAAGTGATCGCGAAAGCGCACGAAAAAGGGGCGCTGGTGACCGTGGCAGCCGATCTGATGAGCATGGTGCTGCTCACGCCGCCGGGCGAGATGGGCGCAGACGTGGTGATTGGATCGGCGCAGCGTTTCGGCGTGCCGATGGGTTTCGGCGGGCCACATGCCGCTTTCTTCGCAACCCGGGACGCATACAAGCGCTCTATTCCCGGTCGTATTATCGGTGTCTCCCAGGATAGCCGTGGCCGCACGGCGCTGCGCATGGCGTTACAAACGCGGGAGCAGCACATCCGCCGTGACAAGGCGACCAGCAACATCTGCACCGCGCAGGCCCTGCTGGCCGTTATCGCCGGGTTTTACGGCGTTTATCACGGTGCGGAGCGACTGAAAAGGATAGCCGGCCGGATCCACCGGCTGGCCGGCGTGCTGGCCAGTGGGCTGGAGGAGTCGGGACACAGCTGCCGACACGCGCACTATTTCGACACCCTGGTCATTGACCTCGATGACGCCGAGGCGGAGGCGGTTTACCAGCGGGCGCTCGATGCCGGTATCAACCTGCGCCGTTCCGGCCCCGGAACGCTGGGCATCAGCGTCAATGAGAAAACCACGCGCGATCACGTAGAGGCTCTGCTCAGGGCCTTTTCCGGTTCGGGCACGACGCGCACCGTCGATGCGATCGACCACAAGCTCGCTGCAGACTGGAGTGCCGTTCCCGCTGTTTTGCGCCGACAAAGCGGGTTCCTGGATCACCCGGTGTTTCGGGACCACCATTGCGAGACCAGCATGCTGCGCTATGTGAAGCATCTGGAGAACAAAGACCTGTCACTCGCCCACGCCATGATCTCGCTGGGTTCGTGCACAATGAAGCTGAACGCCACCGCCGAAATGATCCCCGTGACCTGGCCGGAGTTCGGCGACATCCACCCCTTTGCGCCGGCCGAACAAACCGCCGGTTATCGCGAGCTGTTCGAGGAGCTCGAGCACTGGCTGGTCGCCTGCACGGGTTACGATGCGGTCTCACTGCAGCCTAACGCCGGCTCGCAGGGTGAGTACGCCGGGCTGCTGGCGATCAAGGCCTACCATGAGTCACGTGGTGACACGCACCGCGACATCTGCCTGATTCCCTCTTCGGCCCATGGAACCAACCCGGCCAGCGCGGCCATGGCGGGGATGAAAATCGTCGTGGTCAAGTGCGACGCGAGCGGCAACGTCGACCTGGAGGACCTCCGCGCCAAGGCCGGGGAGTATGACGATCGCCTGGGCGCGCTGATGATCACCTACCCCTCGACCCACGGTGTGTTCGAGGCCGACGTGCGTGAAATTTGCGAAATCGTTCACCGGCATGGCGGCCAGGTCTATCTGGACGGCGCCAACCTCAATGCGCTGGTCGGTTGCGCCGCTCCGGGTGAATTCGGCGCCGATGTCTCGCACCTCAACCTGCACAAGACCTTCTGCATCCCGCACGGCGGCGGTGGTCCCGGCGTGGGTCCGATCTGCGTTGGCGAACACCTTGCCCGGTTCCTGCCCGGACATACGCTGGTCGATATGGGCGGAACATCTGCCGGTAACCCGGCTGTATCGGCTGCCCCCTGGGGCAGCGCCAGCATCCTGCCGATTTCCTGGGCATACATCAACATGATGGGCCGCCACGGCATGAAAAAGGCCACGCAGGTTGCCATCTTGAGCGCCAACTACATCGCCCGACGCCTCGCAGACGCCTTCCCGGTGCTCTACACCGGGCGCAACGGCCGGGTCGCCCACGAATGCATCATCGACCTGAGACCCTTCAAGGACGCCTGCGGGGTTACCGAGGAGGACGTGGCCAAGCGGCTGATCGATTACGGATTCCATGCCCCGACCATGTCGTTTCCGGTTCCCGGCACCTTGATGATCGAGCCAACCGAGAGCGAGCCGCTGTCGGAACTGGATCGTTTCTGCGACGCCATGCTGGCCATCCGAGACGAAATCAGCGCCATCGAACAAGGCCGCATCGACGCCGCCGACAATCCGCTCAAGTGGTCCCCGCACACGGCAGCCGACCTGGCGGGCGACTGGCCTCACGCCTACGATCGTGCCGAAGCCGCTTTCCCGGTTCCCGGCCTGTACCAGAACAAGTTCTGGTCGTCGGTCAGCCGGGTCGATAATGTGTACGGCGATCGCAACCTGGTGTGCGCCTGCCCCCCGATCGAGGCCTGGATAACGGAAGCGCCGGAAAAGAACTGACCTCGCACCCCTGATTACCAACGCTTTTCTAGCCGCACAAAAAAACGGCCTCCGATCAGGGAGGCCGTTCATATTTTTAACTTTGTTGAAAAGCGGTCAGGCCGTCATCGACGCCCTCATCTTGCGCAGCGCGTTCGCTTCCAGCTGGCGGATGCGCTCAGCCGAAACCCCGTAGCGATCGGCCAGTTCCTGCAAGGTCATCTTGGTGTCCTGCAGCCAGCGGCTGCGGATGATGTCCTGACAGCGCTCATCCAGGTCGTCCAGACCTCGGTACAGGAGATTGCTGTGGTGTTCGGACCAGTCTCTTGCTTCCAACTCGGATTGCGGGTCGTTCGATTTGCTTTCCAGGTAGGCGACAGGCGCGACGTAGGGCACCTCGTCGTCCGCGTTGGGCGGCAGATCGAAGCCCACGTCCTGTCCGGATAGGCGTGATTCCATTTCAAGAACCACTTCCGGCTTTACGCCGAGATCCTTGGCTACCGCATGGACCTCGTCATAGCTCAGCCAGCCCAGCCGCTTCTTCGACTTGCGCAGGTTGAAAAACAGCTTGCGCTGCGCCTTTGTGGTTGCGACCTTGACGATGCGCCAGTTGCGCAAGATGAATTCGTGCATTTCGGCTCGAATCCAGTGCACGGCAAAGGACACCAGGCGCACCCCGTGATCGGGATCGAAGCGCTTGACCGCCTTCATCAGGCCAATGTTTCCTTCCTGCACCAGGTCACCCAGGTTAAGGCCGTAACCCGCATAGCCCTTGGCGACATGCACGACGAAACGCAGGTGCGCCAGCACCATTCGACGCGCGGCCTCGAGCTCGCCGTTCTCGCGATAGCGGCGGGCAAGGTCTTTCTCTTCTTCCAGGGTCAGCACGGGGATTTTGTTGACCTCCTGGATGTAAGCATCCAGGCTGCCAGTTCCCGCGGGGACCAGAAGATGGCTTGGTACCAATTCTTTAGTCATTGAACCTCCAGGGCAGCTGCCTAGTATAACACATCCAAATTTAACTCATAGTGTCCAAAACTCGACCGTGCCCGGTGTCCGTACCGCGCACTCAAGCCAGCTTAAGATTCTGGACGAAGTCTTCGACCGGGCAAATTGCGATTGGTTCACGCGCTTTTCAAAAGGGTCTACAGACCCCGTGCTCTTGCCAAACCTCAGCCGCGAACCGGCATTTTTTCCAGGCGAAGACCGCGCAAATGACCCCGGACCGCCAGCCAGGACCCGACCAGTCCCAGCAGCCCGCCGCACAGCAGCACCCCTGCGACTTCGCGCAATCCCAGTCCGCGCGGACGCATCACGTTCCCGTACGCGTCCAGCAGTCGCTCCATCGGGCCATGCAGGTAAAACAGCACCAGCGACAGGAGCAGCAGGGCCAGCAAGGCGCCAAGGACTCCGTACCAGAAACCCGCGTAGAGGAACGGTTGGCGGATGAAACCATCGGGCGCGCCGACCAGGTGCAGCACCTGTATTTCGCCGGAACGATTCGCGACGTCAAGCCGGATGGTGTTGGCAATGACCAAGATTACCGTGAGCGCCAGTACGAAGGCCAGCACGCGGACCAGCGCTTCACCCAGCCCGACCAGTCCTTCCAGCCGTTCCATCCACTTGTAATCGGCCTGGACCCTGTCCACTCCCGGTTGTTCTCGTAGCCAGGACACCATCCTTTCCGCCGACTCGTCCGGCTCCGACCCGCCATCGTCCGCGGGCGTGACCTGCAGAACCCACGGCAGTGGGTTCTCGTCAAACAATTCCATGGCGTCCTGAAAACCGGAGGCTGCCTTGAATTCTTCCATGCCCTGCTCAGGGGAGATGGTCTCGACCCGGGCGCCGCGGGCCACTTCGATGCGCTGGATCAGGTCGATTACCTCAGGTTCGCCGATACCGGGCGAGAGAAACACGCTCAGGCTTCCCATGCGTTGCTTGTCCAAGTCCAGTGCATTCAGATTGAGGACGGCGAGGTGCAGCGCCAGCGGAAGCGCCATCGCCACCCCGAGCACGAGAACGGTCATCAGGGTGCCCAAACGATGTTCCAGCAGGCTGCCCAGGCTGGAAAACAGGCTGTAAAGATGGCGACGCGTGCGTGCGCGAAGACTGCTGCGCGCCGAAGCAAGACCGGTGGGCTGACTCATTGAAGGCCTCCTCCGACTTCTTCGGCGGAGATGTCATCGACGAGACGCCCGTCAGACAGCACCAACACACGCTGCCCCATCGAGCGGATCAGCGTGAGGTCGTGGCTGGCGATCAGGACGGTCACGCCCATGGAATTGAGCGTCCGGAACAGCTCGAACAATTCCAGAGAAAGGTCCGGGTCAAGATTGCCGGTTGGCTCGTCCGCCAGCAGCAGGGGGGGCATGCCCACGATCGCGCGGGCGATGCCAACGCGTTGCTGCTCCCCGCCCGACAGTTCGGCCGGCCAGGCTTTTTCCCGACCCAGGAGGCCCACCTTGTCCAGGGCGGCCCTGACCCGCTTTTTCACTTCCGGGTACGGCAAACCGGCAATCATTAGCGGCAGAGCGACGTTGTCGAGCACGCTCTTTTCCTGCAAAAGCTTGTGGTCCTGAAAAATCATGCCGATGTTCTGGCGCACGCGCGCAGCGCGTCGCGAAGGGGTCGCGCACAGGTTTTGGCCGTGTACGATGATTTCACCGCCACTGGGGCGCTCGAGCATCAGGACGAGGCGCAGCAACGTGCTCTTGCCTGCCCCCGAGTGCCCGGTCAGGAACGCCATTTCGCCTGCGTCGAGCGCAAAATTGACGTCTTGTAGCGCCTTGATACCGCCCTCGTAGCGTTTACTGACATGCTCGAAGGAGATCATCGGCGGGGGTCAGCCTTCGGTTTTTCTCGGTGGGCGACGCCGGCGGCGCCGACGCGGGGTGTTCGGCTTGTCGCCGCCCCCGCCGGACCCGGCCCGATGATCCAGCCTCGGACCCGGCTGGCGCCCGCGCCCCCGGCCTCTGCCCCGCGAGTCATCCTTGCGGCGTGGCCTGGGCGCCGCTTTTTCGATGCCTTCGAGCAACTCCGACTCGGCCTGCTCCACCGGTATGGCGTAACCGATGAAGGCCTCTATCTCGGGCAGGTGGAAGGCGTAGTTTTCGCAGGCAAAGCTGATCGCCTCACCGCGGGCGCCCAGCCGCGCGGTGCGGCCAATACGGTGGACATAGTCCTCGGCGTCTTGCGGCAGGTCGAAATTGATCACGTGGGTGACGTCCGGAATGTGCAGGCCCCGTGCCGCCACATCGGTCGCCACGAGAACCGGGATCTCGCCATCGTGAAATCGGCGCATCAGGCTCTGACGCTTTTTTTGCGGCACCGCGCCAGAGATCGAGGCTGCGTGGATGCCGTTCGCTTCAAGGGTTCGCTGGATGCGGTCGGTAGCGACGCGGGTGTTGGCGAACACCATGACGCGGGCGTTTTCTATGCGGCGAAGGATTCCGACCAGCATCGGCAATTTCTCTTCGTTGGCCGGGTAATACACGCTTTGCTGCACGCGGTCGGCGGTGACATTCTCGGTTTCGACCTTGAGCAGTTCGGGTTCGTTCATGTGTTCGTAGGCCAGTTCCAGCACGCGCTGCGAGAGCGTGGCGGAGAACATCAGGCATTGTCGCTTATCGAGTGGCGGCAGGCGGCGCAAAACGTACCGGATGTCCTTGATGAAACCCAGGTCAAACATGCGATCGGCTTCGTCCAGCACCATCACATCGATGTAATGCAGGTTAAACACCTTCTGCTTGAAATAGTCGATGATTCGCCCGGGTGTGCCGATCAGGATGTCCACCCCGTCCTGCAAAGCCTTGCGCTGCTTCTCGTAATCCACGCCTCCGTAAGCCAACCCCAGCTTCAATCCATTACCCGTGCCCAACAAGACCGCATCCTTGTGGATCTGCAATGCCAGCTCGCGGGTGGGCGCGAGCACCAGGGCCCTGGGATTGGTGCCGGCCTCCTCGTTGGGAGCTTCGAGGAGACGCTGGAAAATGGTCAGCAGAAACGCAGCGGTCTTACCGGTGCCCGTTTGGGCTTGCCCGGCGACATCCTTGCCTTCGAGCGCATAAGGCAGGGTCAGCGCCTGGATCGGCGTGGCGTGCGAAAACCCTGCCGTGCGCAGTCCGTCCTGGACTTTTGGCGCCAGATCGAGTGTTGAAAAAGCCAAGTCTGTCAATGGCTTGTTGTCGTTGTTTTCCTGCATGGGAACCTGCTTTGATTGTGTGGCGGCCGTACGCGACGGCCCTCATTCATCGATCTATATCAATTTTGCAGCCGAGACTTGAAATTTGCTGCTCTTGCCTTGAAATCGGTGAACAGTTCAGTTGAAATGAAGACCCTATAACAAGAACGACCTTAACAGACCGGTTCCCTATCCAGATCCTAAACCAGAGCATATTAACCGCGCCGCATACGATGTTCCAGTCGCAAGCCGTGCGCAAAAGGGAGAAAGCAAGTGAGTGACAAAATCAATCATGTGAGCGACAGCAGCTTCGAACAGGACGTTTTGAGCGCTGAGGGACCCGTCCTGGTCGACTATTGGGCTGAATGGTGCGGCCCGTGCAAAATGATCGCCCCGATCCTCGATGAAATTGCAGAAGAGTACGGCGACCGCATCACGGTGGCCAAAATAGACATCGACAGCAACCCCGCTACGCCCCGTCAATACAACATCCGCGGCATTCCGACCCTGATGATTTTCCGCGATGGCAAGGTCCAGGCCATGAAAGTTGGCGCGCTCACCAAGGGGCAACTCAAGGCGTTCGTAGAGGAATCCGTTTGAATCTTCGGAGAGTTGCGGCACGTTGCTGCACCCGATTCAATTGCACATTACTGGACGCCCCTCGGCATTCGTGCTAATTTTACGCAATCTGTAGCCGGGCCCCCGCCCGGCTTCAAACTTCCCTGATTGACGACCCGGCCCGAGAAAGCCGGTTGGCCGGCCTTAGCCGAACCTGTCAAACACTCGAAAACCGAATCTTCAACACTGGGCTGTACCTCTATCCTGAGCAAATTCATGAACCTTACCGATCTCAAGAAAAAACCGATTCCCAAGCTTCTGGAAATCGCCGACGAAATGGGCCTGGAGGGCGTTGCACGCTCGCGTAAACAGGACATCATCTTTTCTATCCTGAAAGCCCACGCGAAAAGCGGCGAGAGCATTTTCGGCGATGGCGTACTCGAAATCCTGCAGGATGGCTTCGGCTTTCTGCGATCGGCAGACAGTTCCTACCTGGCCGGCCCGGACGACATATACGTCTCGCCCAGCCAGATCCGGCGCTTCGCCCTGCGTACCGGCGACATGCTCTCAGGCAAGATTCGCCCGCCCAAGGACAGCGAACGCTACTTCGCTCTCCTCAAGGTTGAGGAAATCAACTACGAACCCCCGGAAGCCGCCAAGCGCAAGATTCTGTTCGAAAACCTGACCCCTGAATTTCCGACCAGGCAACTCCCGCTCGAACGCGGCAGCGGCAGCACTGAAGACATCACGGCCCGAATCATCGACCTGGTTTCCCCGATCGGCAATGGCCAGAGAGGCCTGGTCGTGTCGCCACCCAAGGCCGGCAAAACCATCATGCTGCAGAATATCGCGACCAGCATCAGGGCCAATAGCCCAGACTGCAAAATGATCATTCTGCTGATCGATGAACGCCCCGAGGAAGTGACCGAGATGAAACGCTCGGTGGACGCAGAAGTCATCTCCAGCACCTTCGACGAGCCCGCCTCGCGTCACGTGCAGGTGGCCGAGATGGTGATCGAGCGTGCCAAGCGCCTGGTCGAACACAAGCTCGACGTGGTCATCCTGCTTGATTCCATCACCCGACTGGCACGCGCCTACAATACCGTGGCGCCTTCGTCGGGCAAGGTGCTCACCGGCGGCGTGGACGCCAATGCACTGCAGCGCCCCAAGCGCTTTTTCGGCGCCGCGCGTAACGTATCGGAAGGCGGATCGCTGACGATTATCGCTACCGCGCTGGTCGAGACCGGCTCGAAGATGGACGAAGTGATTTATGAAGAGTTCAAGGGCACCGGCAACATGGAAGTGCACTTGAGCCGGCGCATCGCCGAGCGCCGCACCTATCCGGCCATCGACATCAACCGCTCCGGCACGCGCCGGGAGGAACTGATGATCGGCCAGGACCAGTTACAGAAGGTCTGGATCCTGCGCAAGCTGCTGCACCCGATGGATGAAGCCCAGGCCATCGAGTTCATGCTCGACAAGATGAAGGCCACCAAGACCAACGCCGAGTTTTTCAACTTCATGAAGCGTTAAGTAGGCAAGAAAAACTTTTGAAGGAGTCTCGCTTCCCTGCTTTCGCCTGCGGCGGAAGGCGGCGCGGTTAACCTTCGGTTTAAACCACGAGCTTGGCGACGAAGTCAGGCACGGCGGCGCTTTCCAGGCCATTCTGATCCTCACAGGCTGCATCGATAGCCCGAGCCTTGTCGCTCGAATAGTGTGCATCGATCGCCTTGCGGAATTTCTCCACGAGCACGGGTATGCCCTCGCCACGGCGGCGGCGGTGGCCGATCGGGTAGCTGGTTTCGACGCGTTCAGTGCTGCTGCCGTCTTTGAAGAATACCTGCAGGGCATTGCCGATTCCACGCTTGTCAGGATCGAAGTAGTCCTTGGTAAAACTTTCGTTCTCACTGACTTCCATCTTGTCCCGCAGCGCGTCAATGCGTGGATCGGCGGCAACGTCGTCGTTGTAGCTGTCCGCCGTCAACTTCCCGAAAATCAGCGGCACGGCCACCATGTACTGGAGGCAGTGATCGCGGTCGGCGTAGTTGTCTAGCGGGCCGGTCTTGTCGATGATCCGCGCGCCGGCTTCCTGCGTTTCGATCGTGATCTTTTCGATGTCGTCCAGGCGATCCGTCACCTCGGGGTGAAGAGACATTGCGCATTCCACGGCTGTCTGAGCATGGAATTCCGCCGGGAAGGAGATTTTGAACAGCACATTTTCCATCACGTAGCTGCCATAGCCACGCTGGAATTCGAAGGCTTTCCCCTTAAACAGCACGTCGTAGAAGCCCCAAAAGTCGGCGCTCAGCGCAGAGGGGTAACCCATTTCTCCGCGAAGCACCATCAGCGCAAGGGTCACGGCGCGGCGGCAGGCATCACCGGCGGCCCAGCTTTTGCGTGATCCGGTATTGGGGGCATGACGGTAGGTGCGCAACGCACCCCCGTCGATCCAGGCGTTCGAAACGGCGGCCACGACCTGGTCGCGATTTCCGCCAAGCATACGGGTAACCACAGCGGTGGATGCGACACGAACCAGCAGCACGTGGTCCAGACCGACCCGGTTGAAACTGTTTTCAAGCGCCAGTACTCCCTGGATTTCGTGCGCCTTGATCATTGCTGTCAGGACGTCGCGCATGGTCAAGGGAGGCTTGCCCTCGGCGACGTTACGGCGCGAAACGTAATCGGCCACGGCCAGAATCGCGCCGAGGTTATCGGACGGATGACCCCACTCGGCCGCCAGCCAGGTATCGTTGAAATCCAGGTAACGAATCAACACGCCCAAGTTGAAGGCCGCCTGCGCGGGCTCCAACTCATGGGCAGTACCCGGCACGCGTGCTCCACCGACCATCTCCGCACCCGGAACCATCGGTCCGAGCAGACGGGTGCATCCCGGAAATTCCATCGCCAGCATGGCACAGGCCAGGCTGTCCATCAGGCAATAGCGTGCAGTGGAATAAGCTTCTGTACTGTCAACCTCGTAATCGCAGACATAGTCCGCAATATCCTGCAATACCGTGTCGTAGTCCGGCCGCTCGGCCGCGCGAATGCCAATCTGTGACATGGTTAGATTCTCCCTCGGCCTAGCGTTTTTCGATCGGCACGTACTCACGAGCCGACGGGCCGGTGTAGTCGGCGCTGGGCCGGATGATCCGGTTGTTGGACCGCTGCTCGAACACATGGGCACACCAGCCGGTAATTCGTGACATGACGAAGATCGGTGTGAACAGCTTGGTCGGAATACCCATGTAGTTGTAGGCGCTGGCGTGGAAGAAATCCGCGTTGGCGAACATGTTTTTTTCTTCCTTCATCGTGCGCTCGACGGCCTCGGAAACCTCGTAGAGTTTTGCGTCGCCGTTCATGTCGGCCAATTTGCGAGACCATCCCTTGATGATTTCGTTGCGGGGATCGCGGACACGGTAGACGGCGTGACCGAAGCCCATGATCAGTTCCCTGGCCGCCAGCATGCGCTTGACGTCCGCCACCGCGGCCTTTGCGGAGCCATACTGCTCGATCATGTCCATCGCCGCCTCGTTGGCGCCGCCGTGCAGCGGTCCGCGAAGCGAGCCGATCGCGGCCGTGACGCAGGAATGCAGGTCGGTCAGGGTGGAAGCCGCCACGCGGGCCGTGAATGTGGACGCGTTGAACTCGTGCTCGGCATAGAGGATGAGCGATACGTCCATCACCCGGGCCGGCAACTCTTCAGGCGCCTTGCCGTGCAGCAGGTGCAGGAAGTGGCCACCGATGCTGTCGTCGTCGGTCTGGGTCTCGATACGCTCGTCGTCATGCGAATAGCGGTACCAGTAAAGCAGTGCCGAGGGCAGCAGCATCATCAGGCGCTCGGCCACCCGCAGCTGGTTCGAGAAATCGCCTTCCGGTTCGATATTGCCCATGAAAGACACGGAAGTCCGCATGACGTCCATCGGGTGGGCATTTCCGGGAATGCGCTCGAGCACGTCCTTGAGGGGTTGCGGCAGGCCACGGTAACCGCGGATACGGTTTGTCCAGCGATCGAGCTCGACCTGGGTCGGCAAGCGCCCGCGCAGAATAAGGTAGGCAACCTCGTAGAATGACGCCTGCGCAGCGAGGTCCTGGACGTTGTAACCGCGGTAGCGCAGGTTGTTGCCAGCGGCGCCGACGGTTGAAATCTCTGTTTCACCTGCTGATTGCCCACGCAACCCGGCACCGGAGTTTTTCTTCACTTTCGCTTCGCTCTCGGTTGTCTCGGGGGCCGATTCTTCAGTTTTCTTGGTCATTGCTGTCTTCCTTTTCGTGTGTGCCGGCTGCGAACAGGCTGTCCAGTTTTTCTTCGTATTCATGGTAGCCAAGGTAGTCGTACAGCTCGGATCGGGTTTGCATGATGTCAAGCACGTTTTTCTGGTGGCCGTCTTCGAGGAGAGCTCGGTAGACGGCCTCTGCGGCGCGGTTCATCGCCCGGTAAGCCCCGCAGCAATACAGCACGATATCGACGCCCGCCTCGCCCAGTTCGGGCGTCGTGAACAACGGTGTGTGGCCGAATTCGGTGATGTTGGCGAGGATGGGCACGCCGACCGCTTGCTTGAAACGCGTGTACTGGTCCAGCGTTTTCATCGCTTCGGGAAAAATCATGTCTGCGCCCGCCTCGACGCACGCCACCGCCCGGTCGATTGCCGCGTCCATCCCCTCGACTGCCAGGGCGTCGGTGCGGGCCATGATCACAAAATGCCCGTCGCTGCGGGCATCCACTGCGGCCTTGACCCGGTCCACCATCTCGGCGTGCGAAACGATCGCCTTGCCGGGGCGGTGACCGCAGCGCTTGGCCGCAACCTGGTCTTCGATGTGCATGCCGGCCGCGCCCGCGCGCGTCAGCGAACGCACCGTCCGGGCGATGTTGAACGCGCCACCGAAGCCCGTGTCGGCATCGACCAACAACGGCAACTCGCAGGCGTGGGTGATGCGGTCGACGTCCGTCAGAACGTCGTCGAGCGACGAAATGCCCAGGTCCGGCAGGCCCAGCGAGTTGGCCGCGACGCCCCCGCCGGACAGGTAGATCGCCCTGTGACCGATGGCCTGCGCCATCCGCGCCGTGTACGCGTTGATGGTTCCAACGAGTTGCAGCGGCGCGTTTTGCGCCACTGCTTCCCGAAGCTTGAGTCCCGGAGATCCCTGCGCCATGTCAGAGCAGGTCTTCGACGGCCTTACGCTCTTCCCGCAGTTCAGCCTCCGTGGCATCCATGCGGCCCTGGCTGAATTCATCTACCTCCAGGCCCTGCACGATTTCGTAGTCGCCGCCTTTGCAGACGCAGGGGACGGAATAGATGATGCCGGGCTCGATGCCGTAACTGCCGTCGGCCGGTACGGCCATCGACGCCCAGTCACCCTCGGCGGTACCAAGCACCCATTGGCGCATGTGATCGAGGGCTGCGGAGGCGGCAGAAGCTGCGCTGGAGGCACCGCGCGCCTTGATGATGGCTGCACCGCGTTGCTGCACGACCGGAATGAAGGTGTCCGCGTACCAGTCTTGGTCGACCTTGCCCGATACCCCCTCGCCGTTTACTTCGGTGAACCGGATGTCCGGATACTGGGTCGAGGAATGATTGCCCCATACGATCATCTTGGAGATCTCGGCGTGGTGCACACCGATGCGATCGGACAGTTGCGCCAGGGCGCGGTTGTGGTCGAGCCGGGTCATGGCGGTGAAATTGCGCGGGTTGAGGTCCGGCGCCGCAGCCTGGGCGATCAGGGCGTTGGTGTTCGCCGGGTTGCCCACCACGAGCACCTTGATGTCGCGGCTGGCGACCTTGTTCATCGCTGCGCCCTGTGGGCCGAAGATTTTTCCGTTGGCGGACAGCAAATCGCTGCGTTCCATACCCGGCCCGCGCGGCATGGCGCCGACCAGCAGGGCGTAATCCGCCTCGTTGAACGCCACTTCGGCGTCATCCGTGGCGACGATATCGGCCAACAACGGGAACGCGCAATCACGCAGTTCCATCACCACGCCCTCGAGCGCGCCGAGCGCCGGGGTGATCTCGAGCAATTGCAGGATGACCGGCTGGTTGGGGCCAAGCATGTCGCCGGCAGCGATGCGGAAACAAAGTTGGTAGCCGATCTGGCCGGCGGCGCCCGTAACGGCGACTCTGACTGGACGGTTCATAGTGCGGTACCTCGTGGATAGAGTGTCGAAAAAGTGCCTACTGGAATCTGTGCTTACAGCTTCTCAGCATATCTGTATTATTGTAGCCGAACAGACCGCTTTTCTCAGTGTTGTAATCGTTAATGATCTGCTTTTCTCGGAGTTATATTGATGTCCTATCGATCCCGCACACGCGGCGCCCTAATCGGCGTCCGAACGCTTCTGGTCTTGATCTGCCTGATCGCCCTGGGCTTCCCCGCCATGGCTGCTGACCGGGTCACGGGCAAAGCCTTCGCCACCCGTTCCGAGGTGGTCGCCCCCGAGGCGATGGCGGCGACCTCTCATCCATTGGCCACCCAAATCGCGCTGGACACCATGCGCAGGGGCGGAAACGCCATCGATGCGGCGATCGCCGCCAACGCGGCCCTGGGGTTGATGGAGCCGACCGGCAACGGGATTGGCGGCGACCTGTACGCCATTGTTTGGGACGCCAAGAACGAAAAACTCCACGGGCTGAACGCCTCGGGCCGATCACCAAGGTCGCTGTCGCTGGAGTGGTTTCGGGAGAACGGGCACGAATCGATACCGCCGTTCGGACCGCTGCCCGTCTCGGTGCCCGGCACCGTGGACGGTTGGTTCGAACTGCACGGGCGTTTCGGTCAATTGCCGATGACGGACATTCTCGGCCCCACGATCGAATACGCCCGCAACGGACACCCGGTGCACGAAACCATCCAGCACTACTGGAGCCTGTCCGCGGACCGGTTGTCGAAGTACCCGGGATTCACCGAGCAGATGACGATTGAAGGCCGCGCTCCCGAGGTGGGTGAGATGTGGAAGAACCCCAACCTGGCCAATACCCTCGAACGAATCGCAAAGGAGGGGCGTGACGTGTTCTACGAGGGAGACATCGCGCGCACCATCGCCGATTTCATGCAGTCCAACGGTGGCTTTCTGAGCTACGAGGACCTCGCCGCGCACGAAAGCGATTGGGTCGAGCCGGTCTCGACCAACTACCGCGGCTACGACGTCTGGGAACTTCCGCCCAACGGCCAGGGCATCGCCGCTCTGCAGATCCTGAACATCATCGAACCTTACGACGTGGCTTCCATGGGCTTCGGTTCACCCGACTACGTGCACCTCTTTTTGGAGGCCAAGAAACTCGCTTTTGAGGACCGAGCCCGCTTTTACGCCGACCGGGCGTTCATGGATGTGTCGGTCGAACGCCTTATTTCGAAAGAGTACGCCGCTGGAAGAAGCCAGCTCATCGATATGCGCAAAGCCGCCAGGTCCTACCCCCACGGTGACCCGGCCGTACTGCGGGAGGGAGATACCATCTACCTCACCACGGCCGACCGCGAGGGCAACATGGTCTCGCTGATCCAGAGCAACTACCGCGGCATGGGCAGCGGGATGACGCCGCCCGGCCTCGGCTTCGTGTTGCAGGACCGCGGGGAGCTCTTTTCACTCGAACCGGGCCATCCGAACGCGTTCGCTCCGGGTAAGCGTCCGTTCCACACCATTATCCCGGCCTTTATAACCAAAGACGGCAAACCGCTGATCAGCTTCGGATTGATGGGCGGCGGCATGCAGCCCCAGGGTCATGCGCAGATCGTCATGAACCTCGTGGATTTCGGCATGGGCCTGCAGGAAGCCGGCGATGCGCCGCGCATTCGCCACAGCGGCTCCAGCGAACCCACCGGCGAGGAAATGACGGACGGCGGCATCGTCAACCTGGAAACCGGGTTCGATTACGAGACGATTCGCGAACTGATGGGGCGCGGACACCGGGTCCAGTTCTCCCGCGGTCCGTTCGGAGGATACCAGGCCATCATGAAACACCCCGAGTTCGGAACCTACTTCGGCGCCTCCGAATCGCGCAAGGACGGGCAGGCGGCAGGATTCTGATCGCTTGAAAATCGTCATCGACCGCAACATTCGCGGCGGAGAATCGACCTTCGGGCGACACGGGGAACTGGTCGCAATGGACGGTCGGCTGATCCGAAAGGCGGACCTCATGGACGCCGACCTGCTGATCGTCCGAACGGCAACCCGCGCAAACGCCGAGTTACTGGAAGGCACGCCGGTCCGCTTTGTCGGCACCACGTCGATCGGAACCGACCACCTGGACACCTCGTGGCTGCAGCGGGCCGGCATCGAATGGGCCAACGCGCCCGGATGCAACGCCGACTCGACCGCCCAATACACGCTGGCGATGATTTGGCTGGCCTGCCAGCGCCTGGGCCGGGACCTGCGTGAACAGCGCGTCGGCATCATCGGCCGCGGCAACGTCGGCTCGCGCCTGCAAAAACTTCTGACTGCGCTGGACGTAACCGTCGTGGCCAACGACCCGCCCCTGGCGGACGACGGCGTAACGGGCCTGGTCGAGCAGTCCGAAGCCCTTGCCTGCGACATCGTCAGCCTGCACGTGCCGTTGTCCGTTAGCGGTTCCTACCCCACCCTTGGAATGATCGGGAAGCAGCAACTGGCGCAGATGCCAAGCGGAGGTCTGCTGGTCAACGCGGCGCGCGGAGACGTGGTGGACGCAAAGGCGCTACTCGCGGGACTGCGCAACGAATCGGCCCACGCGGCGCTGGACTGCTGGCCGGGTGAGCCCCGCCTCGATCCTGGATTGCTGCAGGCCGCTGTGGTCGCCACGCCCCACGTGGCGGGTTACAGCGATGACGGCAGGCGCAACGGCACCCGTATCGTTTACCAGGCGTTTTGCGCCTGGGCGGGATTGGCCCCGGTCGGGCAGGTTCCGGACGGACAACGCCTTGCCCTGGTGACAAAGCATGCCGACTCCGCCCTGACGGAGGCTCTCGGGGCGACCTGTTTCGTGGCGCGGCACGATGCGGCGCTGCGTTCGCTCGGCCACCTTTCGCCGGAAGAGATCGCGTCCGGGTTCGATGCATTGCGAAAAGACTATCCTTATCGGAGGGATTTTCACGGCTGGAGCGTGACCTGCGAATCAGCACCTGCCGCACAAGCACTTTCCGCACTCGGCTTTATCATCGATAGCTCAAAAAGATAGGCCCGAGGGCGCTTGGGCGGCGCATACCGCTCCATTTGCTTCGGGGGGGTAAAAGGAGTAACGTGCGCGCGCCTAGCGGGCAGACAGCAGACAGGACCACACCGTGATCGAAAACCTCCGAAACATCGCCATCATCGCCCATGTTGACCATGGCAAGACCACGCTGGTCGATCAGCTGTTGCAGCAGTCCGGCACGCTGGGCGAGCGCGCTGCCACGCCCGAGCGCGTGATGGATTCCAACGAACTGGAACGCGAGCGCGGTATCACCATCCTGTCAAAGAACACGGCCATCGAATGGAACGACGGTGAGTCACAATTCCATATCAACATCGTGGACACCCCGGGGCACGCCGACTTCGGCGGCGAGGTCGAACGCATTCTGAGCATGGTCGACTCGGTCTTGCTGCTGGTCGACGCCGTTGACGGGCCGATGCCGCAAACCCGTTTCGTCACACAAAAGGCCTTTGAAATGGGCTTCAAGCCCATCGTCGTGATCAACAAGATCGACCGCGACGGCGCACGGCCCGAATGGGTACTCGACCAGACCTTCGAGCTTTTCGACCAGCTCGGCGCCAGCGATGAGCAGCTCGACTTCCCGGTCGTGTACGCCTCCGCCCTGCGTGGATTCGCTGGCCTGGACAGCACCGTCGATGAGGGCGACATGCGCCCGCTGTTCGAAACGATCGTGCAGCAGGTCGCGCCGCCTCCGGTGAACGTCGACGGCCCTTTCCAGATGCGGATCTCCTCGCTGGACTACAGCGCTTACGTGGGCGTGATCGGCATCGGCCGGGTGCAGCGCGGCATGGTCAAACCAAACCAGCAGATTTGCGTGGTCGATTGTGACGGCCATCAACGCAACGCAAAGATCCTCCAGGTGCTCGGCTTTCACGGCCTGGAGCGGGTCGAGGTGGCCTCGGCGCAGGCGGGCGACATCATTGCCATCACGGGCGTCGAAAACCTGCAGATTTCAGACACCCTGTGTGACCGCGAGTCGCCCGATGCGCTGCCTGCGCTGACCGTGGAC
Organism: Lysobacterales bacterium; assembly: GCA_013042915.1. Lineage (GTDB taxonomy): Bacteria > Pseudomonadota > Gammaproteobacteria > Xanthomonadales > SZUA-36 > JABDPF01. The sequence continues at coordinate 31,754 of JABDPF010000034.1, read as the reverse complement.
GAACCCACCATCAGCATGACCTTTCGCGTCAACAACTCGCCGTTTGCCGGGCGCGAGGGTAAGTACCTCACCAGCCGCCAGTTGCGCGAACGCCTGATGCGCGAGGCCAGCCACAACGTGGCGCTGCGCGTCGAAGACACGGAAAACCCGGAGCGATTCAAAGTGTCGGGCCGGGGCGAACTGCACCTCTCGATCCTGATCGAGACCATGCGCCGCGAAGGCTACGAGTTGGCAATCTCGCGCCCCGAGGTGATCGTGCATGAAACCGACCACGGCCGGGAGGAACCCTACGAGTCATTGGTGGTGGATCTCGAATCCGATTACCAGGGCGGCGTCATGGAGCGACTCGGTGAACGGCGTGGGGAATTGCAGAATATGCAGCTGGACGGCAAGGGTCGCGTACGGCTCGATTACCAGATCCCGGCACGCGGTTTGATCGGCTTCCAATCAGAATTTCGCACCCTGACCGCCGGTACCGGCCTGATGTTCCACGTCTTCGATCATTACGGCCCCTACCACAAGGGCGAGATTTCCAAGCGCAACAACGGCGTTCTGATCTCCAACGGGACCGGCAAGGCCCTGGCCTACGCGCTGTTCAACCTGCAGGAACGCGGCCGAATGATCATAGAACCGGGCGTGGACGTGTACGCAGGACAGGTGATCGGCGTCCACAGCCGCGCCAACGACCTCACCGTGAACCCATTGAAAGCCAAGCAGCTGACCAATATTCGCACGGTGCTGAAAGATGACGCGGTACAGCTGGCGGCACCGATAAAGCTGACGCTGGAACAGGCGCTGGAATTCATCGAAGACGACGAACTGGTCGAGGTGACGCCGGACGCGATCCGTATACGTAAAATCCATCTGCTCGAACACGAGCGCAAGCGCGCCAGCCGGCTCAAAGATGAAGACTGAGGCGTGCGACTGACCAGGGAGCCGTAGGCGACCCGCCGCAGGCGGGAGCAGGGAAGCGAGACTCCTTAATCGCGGCCAAACTCACTCAGCGGCCATCGCGCCCGTGTTTTTCCACGATCAGCATGGCCATTTCCAGGGATTGCTCGTAGTTGAGCCGCGGATCGACGGTCGACTTGTAGCTGCGCTTCAAATCGTCGTCTGACAGGTCGCGCGCGCCACCCGTGCACTCCGTGACGTTCTCACCGGTCAGTTCAAGGTGCACGCCGCCCAACTGGGAACCGTTCTGGCGATGGATGTCGAAGGCCAACTCCATCTCGCGCATGATCTTGCGGAAACGACGGGTCTTGATGCCGGCCCCGGTCGACTCGGTATTGCCGTGCATCGGGTCGGAGATCCATAAAATCGGGCTTCCGTGATCCTGCACGGCCCGAATCAGCGGCGGCAGCTTGTCCTCGATGTGATCCTCGCCCATGCGATGGATGAGAACGATCCGCCCCTCCTCGTGGTTGGGGTTGAGCCGGTCCAACAGTCCGAACAGCCAGTCACGGTCCATGCCCGGGCCGACCTTGATGCCCAGCGGGTTACGTATTCCGCGGAAGTACTCCACGTGCGCGCCGTCGAGCGCCGCCGTGCGCATGCCGATCCAGGGGAAATGGGTGCCGAGGTTGAACCAGCCCCACTGCCGCGGCACCTGGCGGGTTTGCGCCTGCTCGTAATGTAGATGAAGAGCCTCGTGCGAGGTGAAGAAATCGACACGGCGCAGGCTGCCCACGTCACGCCCCGTCAGGGTCTCCATGAAACGCAGCGACTTACCCAGGCTTTGGGTGATCTGGTGAAACTCTGCGGCCAGCGGCGAATGTTCGACCCAGCTCAGATCCCAGTATTCCGTGTGATGCACATCCGCGAAGCCCCCGTCGACCAGGGAACGAACGAAGTTCATGGTCATCGCGGAGTAGGCGTGCGCCTTGAGCAGGCGGTCCGGATCAGGAATCCGCGCCGCTTCGTTGAACTCGATGTCATTGACGAGATCGCCGCGGTAACTGGGCAGAGTGACGCCGTCTCGCGTTTCATCGTCGGACGAGCGAGGTTTGGCATACTGGCCGGCAAAACGGCCAATGCGGACCACCGGCATCTGCATGCCGTGGATCAGGGCCAGGCTCATTTGGAGTAGAACCTTAAGCCGGTTGGTAATCAGTGGCGAACAGACCTCATCGAAGGTCTCCGCGCAATCTCCACCCTGAAGAAAGAAGCGCGCTCCCCGTTGCGCCTCGGCAATCTGCTCTCGTAGGGAAAGGATCTCCCAGGACGTGACCAGCGGCGGCAGATCGGCGAGCTTTTTCAACGCCGCCTGCAGCGCTGCCTCATCGGGATAACGGGCTTGCTGAAGCGCCTCGAAATTCTGCCACGAGCTCGGGCTCCAGTTCACGGCGTAGTCAGGAGGCTGGGGGGTGCTTTTCTGCACCGGATTCGAGGTTGGGTTCATGCTAGGGCAATACCTTGTTGCGTTTCGAGACGATCAGGATGAAGAGGGTACCGAAGGTGAGCCCGGTGAACCAGACCAGCGCCCAGGCCGGGATGCTGAGCCCCAGAAACGTCCACATGACCTCGGCACACTCGCCGGCCCCGTAAAACACTTCACGGAACACGGCCATGATGGGCATGGTGTCGAGCATGTAATTGAGCCCCATACCGCAATCCGGAACCTGTCCGGCCGGCAAGTTTTGCAGCCAGACGTGTCGGCCCGACAGGACCATGCCCACCGCGCCTCCGATGATCACCAGCATGCCGTAGAGCCACTGCCCGACCCGGGCCGGGCCGTGCACGGCGGCGATAAGGCCGAACACGCCCATCCAAAGGAAGGCCAGGCGCTGAAGGATACACAGCGGGCAAGGATCGACAAAATCCACGTGCTGCTTGTAATACCCCCAGCCCAGCAAGGCAGCGCAGGCCAGTCCCACGAACAGGAACCAGGCGCGGGGTTGCAGAAATTTTTTCACTTGCTTGCTCCGGTTGTCTGCGCGGTCAATTCTCCGCCTCAGAGAACACAGACCCGGCGATGCTGGCCGGGTTCCTTGTATAATGCAAAGTCCCCTTCACGGTGGACTCGAAAGGCACGATGATGAGCGCAAACCCCAAGAATTACAAGGCTGAAGCGGGTGCTTCGATCCATGCGCCGACCGGCATCGCGCTGAGCTGCAAGGGATGGCACCAGGAGGCCGCCCTTCGAATGCTGATGAACAACCTCGATCCCGACGTGGCGGAGAAACCCGATGAGCTGATCATCTACGGCGGCACCGGCAAGGCCGCCCGCAATTGGGATTGCTATCACCGTATCGTCCAGACTCTCCAACGGCTCGAAAACGACGAGACGATGCTGGTGCAGAGCGGCAAGCCGGTGGGCGTGTTTCGCACCCACGAGGAGGCGCCGCGCGTGCTGATCGCCAACTCGAACCTGGTTCCGCGCTGGGGCAACTGGGACGTGTTTCGCGACCTGGAGGACAAGGGCCTGACCATGTACGGCCAGATGACAGCGGGCTCGTGGATCTACATCGGCTCTCAGGGCATCGTCCAGGGCACCTACGAGACCTTTGCCGAGTGCGCCAACCAGCATTTCGACGGCCGCCTGTCCGGCCGCCTGGTGGTCACGGCCGGGCTGGGCGGCATGGGCGGGGCCCAGCCGCTGGCGGTCACCATGAACGACGGGCGCTGCCTGGCGGTGGAGGTGGACCCCTGGCGTATCCGACGGCGCGTCGAAACCGGTTACTGTGACGTGATGTCCGAGGATCTTGATGAAGCGCTGGACCTGCTCGACAACGCCAGGGAAGGGCTCTCCGTCGGCCTGCTGGGCAATATCGCCGAAGTCCTGCCCGAGTTGCTTCACCGCGGCGTGGTTCCGGACGTGATCACCGACCAGACCTCCGCCCACGACCTGCGCCACGGTTACATTCCAGCCGGCTACTCCCTCGAGGAAGCCGACCGCCTGAGGGAAACGGATCCTGAACGTTACGACAACGAGGTGCTGGACTCGATGGTGGAGCACGTCCAGGCGATCCTCGATCTGAAAGAAAAGGGCGCGGTCTGTTTCGACTACGGCAACAACCTGCGTGGCCAGGTAGCCGACCATCGCGGTATGCGCCAGGCATTCGATTACCCGGGGTTCGTGCCGGCCTACATTCGGCCGCTGTTCTGCAAGGGTGCCGGGCCGTTTCGCTGGGCGGCCCTGAGCGGAAATCCGGCCGACATCACGGCAACGGACCGGGCCATCCTCGAGTTGTTTCCGGAAAAGGAGGCGCTTCATCGCTGGATACACAAGGCCCGTGAGAAGGTGCATTTCCAGGGGCTGCCGTCGCGCATTTGCTGGCTGGAGTATGGCGAGCGCGCCGAGGCCGGCCTGAAGTTCAACTGGTTGGTCCGCAAGGGCAAGGTCGATGCTCCGGTCGTGATCGGTCGTGACCACCTGGACACGGGCTCGGTCGCGTCACCGAATCGGGAAACCGAGGCGATGAAGGACGGTTCCGACGCCATCGCCGATTGGCCGCTCCTGAACGCGATGCTCAATACCGCCTGCGGCGCCAGTTGGGTCTCCATCCACCACGGCGGCGGCGTCGGGATCGGCTATTCCCTGCACGCGGGCATGGTGTGCGTGGCCGACGGATCGGACACGGCGGACCGGCGCCTGGAGCGGGTTCTCACCGCGGACCCGGGAACCGGCGTGATGCGCCACGCCGACGCCGGCTACGACATCGCGATCGAGACCGCCGAGGAGCGCGGTGTCGACCTGCCGATGGTCAATGGCTGAGTACACGGGGTATGTAATCCGATGATTCGTCTCGAAAGCCTTTACCGGGACCTCGAAGAGCGAATGGACGCGTTGCGCGCCGGGCACGACGCCGTCGAACGCAGCCGACAGACCCTGGTCGATGCGATGGCCAGCGGCCGTGCCCTCTACGGAATCAACACCGGCTTCGGCGTCCTCGCCAACAAGCGGATCGACGACGATCAGCTCTCGGAACTGCAGCAGAACATTCTGCTCAGTCACGCCTGTGGCGTCGGCCAACCGGTCCCGCCTCCGATTACGCGATTGATGCTGCAGCTCAAGATACATGCGCTTGGCCTGGGCAATTCCGGTATCTCGGAAACCACGTTTCGGCAGCTGTTGGCGTTCGAGCAGCACGGCCTGACCCCGTGGGTGCCGAGCCGCGGCAGCGTGGGCGCGTCCGGTGACCTCGCTCCGCTGGCGCACCTGTGCCTTCCGCTGATAGGCCGCGGCGAAGTATGGAATGGCGATGAAAGCGGCAAGGTGAACTCCCGCGCGGCGATGCAGCGCCTGGGACTCGAGGCCATCGAGCTATCAGCCAAGGACGGGCTGGCCCTGATCAACGGCACCCAGCTGATGACCGCCTACGGAGCTTACGTGCTGGAACGCGCCCGGGTGTTGCGCGCCGAGGCGGACATACTCGCGGCCATGAGCCTGGAAGCGCTGCAGGGCAGCGCCATACCGTTCGATAAGCGGATCCACGAAATTCGACCCCATCCCGGACAGCAAGCCGTCGCCGCCAATGTTCGTCAGCTGCTGGAAAAGAGCGAAATTCTCGACGCGCACCGCGACTGCGGCCGCGTACAGGACCCCTATTGCCTGCGCTGCGTGCCCCAGGTGCACGGCGCGAGCCGCGATGCCCTGGCCTATGCCGGCAACGTGATCGAAACCGAGCTCAACTCGGTCACCGACAATCCGCTGGTGTTCGACAACGGCGACATACTGTCAGGCGGGAATTTTCACGGCCAACCACTGGCGCTGGCTCTCGATTTCGCGGCCATGGCCCTGGCCGAGCTGGCCAGCATCTCCGAGCGGCGCACTTATTTGTTGCTGGAGGGCCATGATGGCCTTCCCAAGCTGCTGATGCAGGACACGGGCGTAAACTCCGGTTTCATGATTCCGCAGTACACCGCCGCGGCGCTGGTGTCGGAAAACAAGATACTGTGCCATCCAGCCAGCGTAGACTCCATTCCCACCAGCCTCGGACAGGAAGACCACGTCAGCATGGGCTCGATCAGTGCTCTGAAGCTGCTCGATGTCCTGAATAATGTCGAACAGGTGCTGGCGGTGGAGTCCGTGACAGCGGCGCAGGCCCTCGATTTCCGCTCGCCCCTCAAGCCGGGCCGAGGTGTCCAGGTGGCCCATGAACTGCTGCGTAAGCGTATCGCACACGCGGACCGCGACTACGAGGTCCGCGCCGATCTCGATGCCTGCGCCGAGATCCTGAGGCGTGGAGAACTGCTCGAGGCCGTGGAGCACGCGATCGGACCCCTGGCGTAATGCGCCTGCTGCGAAACATTGGAGAACTGGCGACTTGCCCGCCCGAAAACCCCCAGCATGATGCCGGGCTCATCCGCAAGGCCGCTTTGGTGATCGAGGAAGGCATCGTTGCCTGGTCAGGCCCGGAATCCGACCTTCCGACGGAGTTCGAAAAGACGGACGCGACCGACTGCCAGGGGAACCTGGTCATACCGGGGTTGATCGATTGCCATACGCACCTGTGCTTCGGGGGCTGGCGCGGAGACGAGTTCGAGATGCGCCTTGCCGGCGCGAGCTATCAGGAAATCGCAGCGGTCGGGGGCGGCATCGCCAGCACCGTGAAGGCGACCCGCGAGGCCAGCGCAGACCAACTGACGCGCAAGGCAGCCCGTATTCTGCAGCACATGCTGGCACTGGGCGTGACCACGGTCGAATGCAAGAGCGGCTATGGCCTGGACGAAGAGAACGAACTCAAGCAACTGGAGATCTACCGCGTGCTCGATGCGCAGCAGCCGGTCGAATTGGTGTCGACTTTCCTTGGCGCCCACATTGTCCCCCCCGAATACACCGAGGATCGCGAAGCTTACCTCGATCTGCTGATCGATGTCCTGATTCCCCGAATCAACCGCGACGGCCTGGCGGAATACTGCGATGCCTTTGTTGAAGCCGGAGCTTTCACGGCCGAGGAAGCCCGGCGGCTATTCGAAGCCGCGAAACGGCAGGGTTTGAAAATCAAGCTGCACGCCGATCAGCTGTCCAGCGGCGGAGGCGCCTCGTTGGCGGCCGAAGTCGGGGCGGTCTCCGCCGAGCACCTGGAGTATATCGACGAGGACGGCATCAGCGCCCTGGTCGGGAGCGGCACGGTAGCGGTCAGCCTGCCGCTGGCTTCGCTCTACCTGGGCGAGCGTTATCTGCCTGCACGAAGGCTGATCGACGCCGGCGTCCCGGTTGCCGTTGCAACCGACTTCAACCCGGGCTCCGCACCCAGTTTTCACCTGCCCCTGGCGATGATGCTGGCCTGTCTGAACCAGCAGATGACTCCCCAGGAGGCTCTGATGGGCGCGACCTCCCGGGCGGCCCGGGCCATCGATCGCGAACAGCGTATCGGTTCGTTGCACGCGGGATACCAGGCCGATATTGTGATAATCGATGCCCCGTCGTTGAATCACTGGTTATACCACTTCACGCCCAATGCCTGCCGACGGGTGTTCAAGAACGGCGCCGAGGTGGTTCTCACCTGAATTTCACAGGCATGGCGTAAACTATACATAGCTTCTGTAAAGGCCCGGAACATGCCGCTCGTTTTGCTAATCGAAGACCACCACGACATCGCCGCCATGGTGTGCGAACACCTCGAATACCGCGGCTACGAGGTCGACTATGCCGCCGACGGCGTGACCGGGCTTCACCTGGCCACCACGGGTGACTTCGACGCCATTGTCCTCGACCTAATGCTGCCCGGAATCGACGGGCTGGACATTTGTCGGAGTTACCGTAACGAGGCGGGGGGCACCAAGCCGATACTCATGCTGACAGCACGCGACACCCTTGACGACAAGATCGCGGGCCTGGACGCCGGGGCAGACGATTACCTCGTCAAGCCGTTCGAACTGGAAGAGCTAGATGCGCGGTTACGGGCGCTTCTGCGCCGGGCGGCGGGCGATCTAGCACCCTCGGTTCTGCGCGTGGCCGACCTCGAATTCGATACGGGCACGCTCCAGGCCAAACGCGCGGATCAGCCGGTTACGCTGACTCCGATCAACCGCAAACTCCTCCTGGCATTGATGAAAGCCTCGCCTCGGGTCCTCAGCCGCCGTGAGCTCGAACAGGAAGCCTGGGGGGACATCACCCCCGACAGCGATGCCCTGCGCAGCCACCTTTACACTTTGCGCAAGGCCATCGACAAGCCCTTCGATACGCCGCTTCTGCAGACGGTTCAGGGCATGGGCTATCGCCTGGCGCTCGAAGAAGATGGCTGAGCATGGCCTGACGCGGCGGCTCGGGCGGGAACTGCTTCGCCAGGCCTTCTACATCAGCCTCGCCGTGCTGGTCAGTATGTTCGCCGCCGGACTGATGGTTGAAGACGTGCTGCTCGAGCAGGCGCTCGAGAGCGAAGCGGAGTACTACTGGCAGCGCGTGGAACAAGGCGGGGTGGAAGACCTTCCGGACACACAGAACCTGACCGGATTTCGCGAGGGTTTCGGAACCGGTGTTCCCGCTGAGCTGGCTCCATTTGGGCTCGGTTTCCATCGCTCGGAGGCACCCCGCGAGACCATGGTCTACGTGAGCGAGCGGAACGGCCACCGGCTCTACCTCCAATTCGAGGCCGAACAGGTCGACAAACTTATCCTGATCTTCGGAATCGTTCCCCTGGCGATTGCGTTGATCGTCGTTTATCTCTCGACCTTCCTGGCGTACCGGGTGTCCCGCCGGGCCGTCTCACCGGTCGTCAGCCTGGCCGAGCGCGTGAGGCAGCTCGACCCCGGCGATTCCGAACCCGTCCACCTGCATTTCGACGAAATGACGAACAGCGACGACGACGTCAGGGTGCTGGCAGGGGCCCTGGAAGACCTGCTGTCCCGGGTCACGGAGTTTACCGAGCGTGAGCGCGAGTTTACGCGAGACGCGAGTCACGAATTGCGCACGCCGTTGACCGTAGTGCGAATGGCCCTCGATCGCATGGACCGCGAGCCTGATCTGAGCGACGAAGCACTCAACACCTTGCAGCGCATTCGCAATTCCGCCGAGGACATGGAGAGCCTTACCAAGGCCTTTTTACTGTTGGCTCGGGAGCTCGACCAGGGATTGTCGCGGGACTGGGTATGCGTCAATGACATTGTCGAGACGGAGCTCGAACGCGCCTGTCTGATCACGGGCAGTTCATCGCAGTGTCGGGTCGAAGACAACAATCGTCTGTGGGTGTTCGCACCCGAGAAGATCGTCGAGAGCGTCGCCGGCAACCTCATTCGCAACGCCGTGACGTACGCAGACGGCGGCGAAGTCGTGGTCGAAATCAATAAAACGACCCTCGTCATCATGGACTACGGTCCGGGCATGGGCGAAGAAGATCTCAAGCAAATTTTCAGGCCATTCGTCCGAAAGCAGCGTCAGCGCGGCGGTTATGGGGTCGGGCTGACGATCGTGAAGCGCCTGACAGAACGATTCAATTGGCCCCTGGAAGTCGAGTCCGAACCCGGCCGGGGCACACGAATCGCGGTCAGCTTCCCGCGCGGTCGCGTCGAAGCAATCGACTGAGATTGGCTCTGAACAGCCCCTGACACGCTTCACGCGATCTTCACGCCGGTCGCACACTGCCTTCACGTTTCTTCATTTAATCTTCGCTTCAACTTAGACGTTTCGCGATGATTTAAATGTTAAAGCAGATTACCAATCTCATATTGTTCAAAGCCGGCTGGCTTGCATGCATTTTACTAGCCACAGCCGGCTTGCCCGGATTCGCTTTGCTGGCTGCCCTGACAGCTGCCATGCTGCATCTGGCCATAACGAGCGCGTTCGCTAAAGAAACCCTTTTGCTCGCAGTGGCGGGACTCGCAGGTTTGACCTGGGAAACTATTCTGCAGGCAACGGGCTTGGTCAGCTTCCGGGGGCACCCCGGGGACGCCGTGCTGGCGCCACTATGGATGGGTGGCTTATGGCTCTTGTTCGCCACGACCATCAACCATGGGCTTCGCTGGAGCAAACATTCGTTCAGTCTGGCCGCTCTAGTGGGTGCTGTGTCCGGTCCGATTGTCTTCCTTTCCGGGTCGCAGCTTGGACTGGTGACGCTAAATGCTCCCCTTATGGCTGTCACCGTGATCGGGCTGGCTTGGAGCGTCTTATTACCCGCGCTCAACCTCGCTGCCGACGCGATTACCGACAGCACCTGGTTTGAAAACGCAATCGATTCCTCTACGTCGCACAACGCACGAATTAAGCGATTTATTCCTGCCGCCCCGAACCGGGCGGTTTATTCCCTGCAATCCTTTAAACCCTACTATTGAGACTACGGAGAAATTCTTATGATTATTAAAACGACTGCCCGTATTACCGCCCTGGTGACTTTGTCATTCTTCCTGGCTACTTCAGCCCTTGCCGGTAGCTACGCGAAGAAAAAAGCGGACATCGTCGACACCGCCGTCGCGGCGGGCGATTTCACCACGTTGGCAGCCGCCCTGCAAGCCGGTGGGCTGGTGGAAACCCTGAAATCTGAAGGACCGTTCACGGTCTTTGCCCCGACCGACGCGGCATTCGCCAAGTTGCCCGAAGGGACCGTCGAAAGCCTGCTGCTGCCGGAAAATCGCGACAAGCTGGTCGAGATTCTCACCTATCACGTCGTGCCTGGCAAAGTGATGGCGGCGGACGTTGTGAAGCTCAGCTCGGCCACGACTGCGAACGGCTCGGACGTCAGCATTCGCGTTACAGATCAGACTGTGTTTGTAAACGACTCCACCGTGACCGCGACCGACATCGAGGCCAGCAACGGCGTAATCCACGTGGTCGACACGGTCATCCTGCCTAAGTAAGCGTCACTTTTATTGTTTTGTGGAAAAACGCCCGGGATCGGGCGTTTTTTCATTGTGGCTTGCCCAGGTAGCGTTGGTCGTCGTAAGTGCGCATCAACTGGGGGGCGAAGACCGTGAGCGCGGTAATGACCGTGCCATTGATGAATCCCTCCGGGAACATGATCAGCAGCACAAGTGCATGGTCAAGCTCCGTTCCCAGCAGGGAGCTCGCAACCCAGAGGGTGGCTCCAATGGCCAGCATGCTGCCCATGAAGCCCACGCCCAGCATGTAGACAAACAGATTCGTGCGACGCAATTGGTTGGCAAGAGCCAGGACCAGGGCACTCACGCCCACTGGCACGACGACCACCAATAGCAGATTTAGCGGCAGTGTACCGATGTCCCAGTTTCCTACGACCACCAATACCAACCCGGCCAGGACGCCCGCGAACAGGGCCAGTTGCCATCCAAACACGAGGGTCACCGTGGTCATGCCCAGCAAGTGCAGTTTCTCTCCCCCCTGCAACTCGGGGCTCATCGACCAGAGAAGGGCGAGAACGGCGATCGCCACGCCCAGTGCGGTCATTCGTTCCTGCTCCGCCATCAACTGCCCCCAGGGCGCTTTGATGAGCGCCACGGCGAATAACGGCAGCACGAGCCATAGCGAAAAGCTGGAGAGTACGGGGTCGGGCGTCATCGTGCCGAGATTCATCCGGCACATGAAACCACAGAACCGGCCGAGGTGAAATCCCCGGGCTCGAATGATTCAGCTTGTTCAACGGCGATTGAATTGACCTATGTCTATGTACTCGACCCGGTCTTTCCCGTAGAATTAACCTAAATGAAAATCATTCTCAATTAGAAAAAATCGAAATGACTCTCAAGGAACTCAAACCCGGACAATCCGCACGTATCGAATCCGTCGACGCCCGTCAGCCCGGCGTGGTGCGGCTGATGGTGCTCGGCTTGATCGAAGGTGTCGAGGTCCAGTATCAGAATTCGGCAATCGGCGGCGATCCGATGGAATTGTCGGTTTTCGGAACCGCCATCTCGGTACGAAAACAGCAGGCGGATTGCTTCAAGGTAGCCCCCCTGCTGTCCAATGTCTGAAGCCACTACCGCCTACGTCAAGGTCGATTCGATCGGCATCCGCCACCGTGCGCGCAGGGCGGTGGCCGTCATCGGCAACCCGAATTCCGGCAAGAGCACCCTCTTCAACCGGCTGACCGGGCTGCGGCAGACCACCGGCAACTATCCCGGGGTCACCGTCGAAAAACACTCCGGCATCGCGCAACTCCAACACAGCGCACTGGAACTCGTCGACCTGCCCGGCATCTACTGCCTCGGGGGGTTCTCGACCGACGAACAGATCGCGGTGGACGTCATTCTCGGTCGTATCGAGGGAACGCATCGCCCCGACGGGCTGTTGTTCGTTCTGGACGCAACACACCTCTACCAGGGCCTCTACCTGCTGCAGCAATTGATGGAAATGCGGATTCCGGTGGTCATTGCGATGACCATGACGGACGTCGCGACGTCCAGCGGCATCGATATCTCGATCGAGGTGCTGCAGCGGCACCTGGGCGGCATGCCGGTCGTGCCGGTGATCGCCAAGACCGGTCGCGGGCTGGATAACCTGAAAGAGGCGCTAGAACGTTTCGATGAAGCGGAGATTCCAGCCGACCCGGAATCGTGGCCGGAGCTGAGCCAAACCGCGGACGAGCTCGCGGCAGCTGCCGGCGGCACCATTCCGCGGATTGACGTGATCCAGGCCCTGCTCCACCCGGAAAGCGAGACCTTGGACAACGTTCGCCTGGCACTGGGTCCCGAGCGACTGTCGGAGGCGCGCGATCGCCTGTTCGGCGCCGAGCCGCCGCAGGCTTGCGAAGCCCGGCACCGATATACCTGGGTTCGGGGCGTGTTGCGCGAGTCTCAACGGCAAGCCCCCTTGCTGGACCGCTTTGGCGCCAAGGCGCTGCGCTGGTTCAACCGTCCCTGGCCAGCGACCCTCATGTTCTTCGCCGTGATGGCGCTGGTGTTCCAGGCCGTTTTTTCCTGGGCGGCACCCCTGATGGAGGGTATCGACGCGGCGGCCACCGGCCTGTCCGGATGGATTGGGTCGCACCTGCCCGAGGGAGCCCTTTCCAGCTTCATCACGGACGGGGTGATCGCCGGTGTCGGCAGCGTGCTGGTGTTCCTGCCGCAGATCCTGATCCTGTTTCTTTTTATCATCATTCTCGAGGACTCCGGCTTCCTGGCGCGCGCCGCTTTTTTGATGGACCGCGTGATGCGCGGGGTCGGCCTGTCCGGCCAGTCGGTCATCCCGATGCTGTCGAGTTTCGCTTGCGCGGTGCCGGCCATCATGGCGACGCGCGTTATCCCCAACCGCAGGGACCGCATCGCGACGATCCTCGCCGCGCCGTTCATGACCTGCTCGGCACGCTTGCCGGTTTATGCCCTGCTGATCGCCGCCTTTGTCCCTGAGCAGGACGTTGGATGGTTCAATTTGCAGGGGCTGGTCCTGCTGGGGCTGTACCTGCTTGGCATACTGGGTGGGCTGATCACGGCGTTTCTGCTCAAGCGCTCTGCGTTGCGGGGCCCCAAACCGCACTTTGCGCTCGCCTTGCCCGAATTCCGCTGGCCCAATCCGCAGACGGTGTCGATCAAGCTGCTTGACCGCGCGCGCGTGTTTCTGCGACGGGCCGGCACGGTGATCTTCGCGGTGGCGGTGCTGGTCTGGGCGCTGGCCTTTTTTCCCCGTTCGGAATCTGTCCAGCAGGAGTCGTTCGTGGCGAAGGCCCAGGCCGAGGAAACCCTGCAGGGCGAAGCCCTGGCTGAAGCCCTGCAACGGATCGAGAACGAGGCAGCCGCCGAGCAGTTGTCACAGAGCCTGCTGGGGCGTGCCGGCCAGTTCGTGGAGCCGGTTTTCCGTCCCCTGGGCTGGGACTGGCGAGTTTCGGCCGCCGTGATCGCGGGCTTCCCGGCCCGCGAAGTGGTGGTGGCGGTGATGGGCACCATCTACGCCGTGGGCGCGGAGGCCGAGGAAGCCAGCCTGGCCGGCAAGCTGCGCTCGGCCACCTGGCCCGACGGGCGCACCGTGTTCACCCTGCCCATGGTGCTCGGCCTGCTGATCTTCTACGCTTGGTGCCTACAATGCGCCGCCACCATCGCGGTGATCCGGCGTGAAACCAACAGCTGGCGCTGGCCAATCTTCGCCTGGACCTACATGACCGTACTGGGCTACAGCGGCGCATTTCTCGTTTACCAGCTGGGCAGCCTGGTCTGAAGGTACGTTCCCGTCACACCCGGTCACGTGGGCGTACCACGAGTCTGCGGTCAAAACGAATCCGGCAAATGCACTACCAGCTGGAACAGAGTCTGATGCAGCCCGGCTGGCCGGTATTCGCGTACCATGTAGGCCGTGGATCGCTATACCTGCACCACGCCCGGGCCGAGGACGCAAGATGACGCCATTGCGAACATCTCCGGGGCAGACACGGCCTCGACTCAATTTCACGGGACGATCGAAGGGATAATAACGGTTTCCCAAGGCATAAGGACTGTCTGATGACCTCTCCAAGCATGACCAATTCCCTGATGGACCGCCTGATCCTGCCGGGCGCGGCCGGTTTCACGCGTTTCGGCTACGCGTGGCGAAAGCGCGGCTGGACCGCTGACAACTTCTCGATGGAGGGACGAACGGTGATCGTAACGGGCGCCACCTCCGGTCTGGGCCTGTCCGCGGCCCGGAGCCTGGCGAAGCTGGGTGCACGCGTCGTACTGGTGGGCCGCAACCCTGAAAAAGGCGAGCGTGCCAGGCAGGACGTGATCGCGGGCAGCGGCAATGAGGACGTGTCTTTGCAGCTTGCCGACCTTGGCCTGATGTCCGAGGTGCGCGACCTCGCAGCAAGGCTGCTCGAGTCTGAAAAAGCGATCCACGTGCTGGTCAACAACGCGGCGGTCTTGCCGGCCGAGCGGTCGGAAACCGACGAGGGGCTCGAGCACACTTTCGCCACCGACCTGCTATCTCCCTATCTGCTGACCGAATTGTTACTGCCACGACTGAAGGCATGCGCCCCCTCCCGCATCGTCAACGTGTTGTCGGGCGGCATGTACCTGAGCGGGCTGGAAGTGGACGACCTGGAATACGAGAACGGCGATTTTGACGGCAGCCGCGCCTACGCCCGGGCCAAGCGCGCGCTGATGGTGCTGACCGAGCAGTGGGCGGAGGAACTGGAGGGCAGCGGCGTGGTGGTCAACGCGATGCATCCGGGATGGGCCGATACCCCCGGCGTGGAAGACTCCCTGCCCGGCTTTTACCGTCTGATGCGGCCGTTGCTGCGCAGTCCCGAGCAGGGTGCCGATACAATCGCCTGGCTGGCCGCCGCACCGTCCGCGGCGGAAACCAGCGGCCGTTTCTACCTTGACCGCGAACCCCACGTGACCACCGTGCTGCCCGGTACGGCCGGAACGGCGCGCCAACGGGCCAGACTGCGCGCCGCGCTCGAGGCGTACGCGGACCGGTCCGCGACCTGATCAGCTGAAATTCACAACGCCCGTTGATAATGCGACCAACGGATCCCCGGCCGGGGCTTACTCCGACGCCATCGCATCCAGGAAGCCAACGGCCTGTTCGCGGATCGCGTCACTTTGCTCTGATGACATCCGGTCGAGGTTGCGATAGGCGAGACCCATGCGCGGGTTGGACCGAAGGCGCTGCTCGTTTTCGAGAAGAAAGTTCCAATAGAGATAGTTGAAGGGACAGGCTGAATCACCCAGCTTTTCCTTCGGATTGAAGCGGCAGTCACCACAGTGATTCGACATCCGGTTGATGTAGGCGCCCGAGGCTGCATAGGGCTTCGAGGCCAGCACGCCGCCATCGGCGAACAGCGCCATGCCATGCGTGTTGGGCAGTTCCACCCACTCGAAAGCGTCGATGTACACCAGCAGGTACCATTCCTCCACCTTCGCCGGGTCGATACCGGTCAGCAAGGCGAAATTGCCGGTAACCATCAGGCGCTGAATGTGGTGCGCATACGCGTTTCGGCGGGTATTTCCGATGGCTTCGCTCAGGCAGTTCATATCGGTCTTGCCGGTCCAGTAGAAATCCGGCAGAGGCCGCTTTGCTTCGAGGAAATTGCTGTCCGCATAGTCCGGCATCAACAGCCAGTACAGGCCGCGCATGAATTCGCGCCACCCCAGAATTTGCCTGAGAAAGCCCTCAACCGCGGGCAGCGGAGCGTGCTCGTCACCGAGCGATGCCAAAGCGGCTTCGCAGACCTCGCGTGGCAGCAACAAACCGATATTGAGATACGGTGAAATGAGGGAATGGAAGAGGAAGTCCTCGCCGCTTTTCATCGCGTCCTGGTAGTCGCCGAACTTCGGTAGGCACACCGTGATGAAGTGATCCAGCGCTTCCAGCGCATCCTCCCGCGTCACCGCCCAGCCGAATTCGTCGAGTTCACCGAAGTGGTCGGAAAAGCGGTTCTGCACCATGTCCATGACTTCGCGCGTGGTCTTGTTCGGCTCGAAGCGATCGCGACGCGGCAAGCTCAGCTTCTTGGGCAGCGCCTTGCGGTTCTCGGAATCGTAGTTCCAGCGCCCACCCTGCGGATCCCGGTCATCCATCAACCAGCCGGTCTTGCGTCGCATCTCCCGGTAGAAAAACTCCATACGCAGCGCTTTACGCCCCTCGGCCCATTCGCTGAATTCGGACAGGGAACACAGGAAACGGTCGTCCGGGCGGATATCGACCGGTACTTCAAGGCGCTCCTCCCAGCTCTGCATCATCTCCATGACGCGCCATTCGCCCGGCTCGGTGACGACGATCCGCTCGCAGCCATGCCGCTGCAGGGCGCGTTCCACTTCGCCGGTGAAGGAATCGCTGTTGCCCTTGTCCTCCAGGCTCACGTAATCGACCTCGATCTTCTCCGACTCGAGTTCGGCGGCAAAATGACGCATGGCCGAGAAAATCAGCACCAGTTTCTGCTTGTGATGCGGCACGTAGAGCGCCTCGTCAGCAAGCTCGGCCATCAGCACGACATCGCGTTCGGGATCAATGTCCTGCAAGGCAGTGATCGAGCGACTGAGCTGATCGCCCAGTATCAGGTGTAACGTACTCATATGCCTAGTGTGCCATCTACCAGCCGCTGGTGCCGGGATCGCCTTTGAATGGCCCAACGATGTCGGCTGTCACCCAACCGCCGTAAAACTCGCTGTGCTGGGCCTGGACGGACTCGCCTTCGACAAAGCAGTCGACGCGACCGGGATAAAAGCACAGCCAGTCACCGATGGCCTTGAAGGGACGCGAGGGCGAAGGATAGCTCCACGCCACGGGCTGCGACGTATCGTCGTCGGCCAGGGCCCAGTAGCTGGCCTGGCCTTTCCATTCACAGAAAGTGTGGTAACCCAGTAGATGGAGCCGCTCTGTAGTTACTTCATCGGGCGGCAGGTAAAACGTTGGCGGGCTGGCCGTCTCGCAAACCCGCAGCGATCGCGTGGAGCGTGCGATGAGTTCGCTTCCGGACCGCACCTCGACGAGGCGAGTTTCAGGCTCGATGCTTGGCGGCCGGGGATAGTCCCAGACCGACTCCTGGCCGGGACCCGGCACATCGGCGAACGCTGGCCGTTTTTGACCCCTGAATTTCCACATGCCTTTATTTAACACCGACCGGAATGAAGTGCGTGTGAAGCAGCACGAAATATCTGAGAAAAAAAACCCGGCGGTGCCGGGTTTTTTTTGTGGTCGGCCCGAAGGGGCCTACTATGTATCTTGCCTACTCGACTTCGACATCTTCGGCGCGCGGGCGGTCGACCAGTTCGACATAGGCCATCGGAGCACTGTCGCCGGCACGGTGACCACATTTCATGATGCGCAGATAGCCACCCGGGCGGTCCACGTAGCGCGGACCCAGTTCGTTGAACAGCTTGGTCACGGCGTCGCGGTCACGCAGGCGGTCGAAGGCCTGGCGGCGGTGCGCCACGCTGTCTTCCTTGGCCAGGGTGATCAGCGGCTCAGCCACGCGGCGGAGTTCCTTCGCCTTGGGCACCGTGGTCTTGATGATTTCGTGCTCGAACAGCGACGTCGCCATGTTGCGAAACATGGCTTTGCGGTGCGCGCTGTTGCGATTCAGTTTCCTTCCGGATTTCTGGTGACGCATTGTCTTGTCCTTCTATACCCGGCCGTCGTGTCGTCCCGGTCGGCTTAGGCGCCGGCCAGGCTCTCCGGCGGCCAATTTTCCAGTTTCATGCCCAGCGACAGATCGTGGGACGCCAGCACGTCCTTGATTTCCGTCAGGGACTTCTTGCCGAGGTTCGGTGTTTTAAGCAATTCCACCTCGGTGCGCTGAACGAGATCACCGATATACAGGATACTCTCGGCCTTCAGGCAGTTGGCGGAACGCACGGTCAGTTCGAGGTCGTCGATCGGGCGCAGCAGCACCGGGTCGATTTCCTGTTCTTTCTCTTCGACTTCTACGACCTGGCGCGCCTTGAAGTCCACGAACACGGACAGCTGGTCGGCCAGGATGTTGGCGGCCAGCTTGACGGCGGCTTCACAATCCATCGTGCCGTTGGTCTCGATGTCGAGCAGCAGTTTGTCGAGGTTCGTGCGCTGTTCGACGCGGGCGGCATCTACCGAGTACGCCACTTTGCGCACGGGGCAGAAAGAAGCATCCAGCTGCAGGCGGCCGATCGGCCGGCTCTCCTGGTCGCCGATCGTGATCTGGCTGGCCGGCTCGTAACCGACGCCGCGCACGATTTTCAGGCGCATGCTCACGCTGCCGTCCTGGGTCAGGTTGCAGATCACGTGCTCGGGGTTCACGACCTCGACCGTATGATCGACTTGGATGTCACCGGCGGTAACTGGGCCGGCACCGGACTTGCTCAGTGTCAGAACGACTTCCTCACGCTCGTGCATGCGCAGGGCAATGCCCTTGAGGTTCAACAGGACCTCGATGATGTCTTCCTGCAGGCCCTCGACGGCCGTGTACTCGTGCAGCACACCATCCATTTCCACTTCCACGATCGCACAGCCGGGGATAGAGGACAGCAGGACACGGCGCAGCGCATTACCGAGCGTGTGGCCGAATCCCCGCTCCAGCGGTTCCAGCGTGATTTTTGCCCGGTTCGGGTTGATTTCGTCAACACCCACCGTGCTGGGCTTCAGCATTTGGTCAATAACACCCATCATTGGGATCGCCCTCTCGAATATGTTTTGTGGTAGCTCATGACCCGCGAATCGTCGCGGTTCTGGCCCGAATCAGTCGAAGCAGACTCCTTACTTGGAGTAGAGCTCCACGATCAGGTTCTCGTTGATGTCCGGAGACAACTCTTCGCGATCGGGGTACGCCTTGAACGTGCCTTCCATCTTTTTCGCGTCGACGTCAATCCAGCCCGGCACCAGGTTCATTTCCTGGCTCAGCGCAGCGGCTTCCTTGATGCGCAGCTGTTTCTTGGCTTTCTCGCGAATGGCCACGACGTCATCCGGCTTGATCCGGTAGGACGGGATATTCACCGCCTTGCCGTTAACTTGTATCGCCTTGTGCGACACGAGCTGCCGTGCCTGGGCGCGCGTCACGGCAAAACCCATCCGGTACACCACGTTGTCCAGGCGTGTTTCCAGCAACCGCAGCAGGTTCTCGCCGGTTGCGCCTTTCTGCTTGGCGGCCAACTTGTAGTAGTTGCGGAACTGGCGCTCGAGGACACCGTAGGTGCGGCGTACTTTCTGCTTTTCGCGCAGCTGCAAGGCGTAGTCCGACAGGCGAACACGTCGCGACGCGCCGTGCTGCCCCGGCGGCTGGTTCAGCTTGCACTTTGACTCGAGGCCGCGTGCCGGGCTTTTCAGCTCCAGGTCGACACCCTCGCGGCGTGCCAGTTTGCATGTGGGTCCGATGTATCTTGCCATTTGGTA
This sequence comes from Lysobacterales bacterium, assembly GCA_013042915.1. GTDB lineage: Bacteria > Pseudomonadota > Gammaproteobacteria > Xanthomonadales > SZUA-36 > JABDPF01. The sequence continues at coordinate 12,130 of JABDPF010000034.1, read as the reverse complement.
TAACTCCCGTCAGACGCGACGTTTTTTCGGCGGACGGCACCCGTTGTGCGGGATCGGCGTCACGTCGGTAATGTTCGTAATCTTGTAACCCAGCGCGTGCAGCGCACGGACGGATGACTCACGTCCCGGACCCGGTCCCTTGACGCGCACGTCCAGGTTCTTGAGACCGTAATCGAGTGCGGCACGGCCGGCGGTTTCGGCAGCGACCTGTGCTGCGAACGGCGTGCTCTTGCGCGAGCCGCGAAAGCCGGCGCCACCCGCGGTCGCCCACGACAGGGCGTTACCCTGCCGATCGGTAATCGTGATGATCGTGTTGTTGAAAGAAGCATGCACGTGGGCGATTCCGTCCACGACCGTCTTCTTGACTCTTTTTTTCCGAGTTGGCTTTGCCATTTCAATTCCGCCTTTCTGCGCGATGCATTAGCGCTTAATGGGGCGCCGCGGGCCCTTTCGGGTGCGCGCATTTGTTTTGGTCTGCTGACCGCGTACCGGCAGGCCGCGGCGATGCCGCAGACCACGATAGCAACCGAGATCCATCAAACGCTTGATGTTCATGGCCACTTCGCGGCGGAGATCGCCCTCTACCGTAATTTTTCCGACTTCCGCGCGCAGCGCTTCTTCCTCGGACTCGGTCAGGTCACGGATCTTGGTGTCCGGCGTAACGCCAGCGGCCTCGCAAATCTGGTAGGCACGGGTTTTACCGATGCCGTAAATCTGCGTAAGGCCCACCCATGTGTGTTTCTGGACCGGGATGTTGACTCCTGCGATACGAGCCATTCTCTTTAACTCCTGTAGTTCAGTGCCGCGATGGTAAACAGCACATTATATCTAAACCAAACGTCCGGTAGAAGCCTGAATCACTTTGCTTTCCTTACCGGCATGCGGCTGACATCAGCCCTGACGTTGCTTGTGCTTCTTTTCGCTGCAGATCACGAACAGCACGCCTTTGCGCCGGACGATCTTGCAGTTACGGCAAATTTTCTTTACTGAAGCCTGCACTTTCATAACGTTTCTCCAATGCAAGCGGGCTTACCGGCAACGGCATCCCGACATCCGCCGCCGCAGCGGCACTCATGACTACCTCCGGACGACACCGGAACGGCCATAGGATTTCAAATTCGCTTTCTTCATCAGGCTGTCGTACTGATGCGAAATCAGATGCGCCTGGATTTGTGCGATGAAGTCCATGATTACGACGACCACGATGAGAACCGAGGTGCCGCCGAAGTAAAACGGTACTTGCCACAGCACCCGGAAGATATCCGGGAGCAGGCAGACGGCGACCAGGTAGATTGAGCCGACCATGGTCAGCCGCGTCAGTACGTGGTCAATGTATTCCGCCGTCTGGCGGCCCGGGCGAATTCCCGGGATGAAGGCGCCCGACCGTTTCAGGTTGTCCGCCGTTTCTTTTGAGTTGAACACCATCGCTGTGTAGAAGAAACAGAAGAAGATGATCAAGCCCGAGAACAAAATGGTGTACGCCAAGTTACCCGGCGTCAGGGCGGCCGACACGTCGGTGAGGAAGCCCAGCCCTTCCGAACCGCTGAACCAGGTGGCCAGCGTGGACGGGAAGATCACGATGCTCGAAGCGAAGATGGCGGGAATAACGCCCGACATGTTCACCTTCAACGGCAGGTGCGTCGACTGGTTCTGGTACGCAACGCGGCCCTGCCGCTGCGCGTAGTTCACCGTGATGCGACGCTGGCCGCGCTCGACGCGCACGATGAAGTAGATCACCGCCAGCACCAGGACCAGGATGATCAGGGTCGCCGGGATGCTGAGCTGCCCGGTATTGACCAACTCCAGCGTGCCGGCCACTGCCCGCGGCAAACCGGCCACGATGCCCGCGAAGATAATCAGCGAAATACCGTTACCCACACCACGCTCGGTGATCTGCTCACCCAGCCACATCAGGAAGACCGTGCCCGCGGTCAGCGAGACGATTGCCGTGAACAGGAAGCCGAACCCGGGGGCAAGAACCACCGAGGACTGTCCCTGCAGGGCGAAGGCTACGCCACCTGCTTGGATAGCTGCCAGGATGACGGTGAAGTTACGCGTGTACTGCGTGATCTTCTGGCGCCCCGAGGAACCTTCTTTTTTCAACTGCTGCAGCTGCGGCACGGCGCTGCTCATCAACTGCATGATGATAGACGCCGAGATGTACGGCATCACGCCGAGTGCGAACAGCGAAAACCGCTCCAGTGCGCCGCCCGTGAACAGGTTGAACACGTCCACGATGGTGCCCTGCTGCGAATTCATGAATTGCAACAAGGCCTGCGGATTGACGCCGGGCACCGGTATAAACGTTCCGATGCGGTAAATGATCAGCGCCGCGAAGACGAACAGCAGGCGTTGCCGCAGCTCGGTCAAACGCCCCAGGCCGCTAAGCGTTTCCGCCATCTGTGACGGGGATCGGCCCATTACTCTACCTTGCCCCCGGCGGCTTCGATCGCGGCCTGCGCACCCTTGGTGACGCCCAGGCCCTTGACGGTGACCTTGCGCTCGATGACGCCGGTGTTGATGACCTTCACCTTCTTGGCGTCGTGGCCGACGATGTGCTCGGCTTTCAGGACGTCGAGGTCGATCACGTCGGCCTTCATGGCCTGGATCTGGTACAGGCGCACTTCAGCGTTGTAGCGAGCCGTGCGCGAGGCAAACCCCCGCTTGGGCAAGCGACGCTGCAGCGGCATCTGGCCACCCTCGAAACCGACTTTGTGATAGCCGCCCGAACGGGATTTCTGCCCTTTGTGACCGCGGCCGGCGGTTTTACCCACACCCGAGCCAGAGCCCCGGCCGACACGCTTGCGGTCTCTCTTGCTGCCCGCTGCCGGGCTGATTTCGTTGAGTTTCATATCCGTACTTTCCTTTGAAAATGGGGTCAGGATAATTAAACCCTGCCGCTCATTCCGGTTCGCGGAAGCCCGGTGCCAGAATATGCATTCTGAGACCGGTGTTCGGCCGTCAGGCCTCTTCCACTCGTACCATGTAATTGACCTTGTTCACCATGCCGCGAATCGACGGAGTGTCTTCGAGGACGACCGTCTGGTGCATGCGCTTGAGGCCCAGGCCACGTACGGTCTCCCGATGCTTCGGCTGATAACCGATGGGAGAACGGACCAGGGTCACCTTGATCTGCTTCTGCTTCTGCTTTTTCTTGGCCATTGTGCTTATCCGACGTTCGCCATGATGTCGTCAACCGGCTTGCCGCGCTTTGCCGCCACGGATTCGGGGCTCTGCATTGCCTGCAGACCCTTGATGGTGGCGCGCACCAGGTTGATCGGGTTGTTGGAGCCGACGCTCTTGGCCAGCACGTTCCGCACGCCGACCGTCTCCAGCACGGCGCGCATCGCGCCACCGGCGATGACGCCCGTACCTTCGGAAGCGGGCTGCATGTAAACGCGAGATCCCGCGTGGCTGCTTTTGACCGCGTGCCAAAGGGTGCCGTCCCGTAACGAGATCTGCACCATGTTCCGGCGAGCCTTTTCCATCGATTTCTGGATCGCCACCGGCACTTCACGCGCCTTGCCGTATCCGAAACCGATCTTGCCGTTAGCGTCGCCGACAACGCTCAGGGCCGTGAACCCGAAAATGCGGCCACCCTTGACCACCTTGGCCACACGATTGACGGCTACCAGTTTTTCAAGCAGGCCGTCGCCTGTGTCTCTGTCCATATTCGCCATGATGATTACCTGCCTCTAGAATTTCAGCCCGACTTCGCGGGCAGCGTCGGCCAGTACTTTGACACGACCGTGGTATTGATAACCGGAGCGGTCAAAAGCGACTTCTTTGACGCCCGCTTCGACGGCACGTTCGGCAACGGCTTTTCCTACCGCCGCGGCCGCTTCCTTATTGTTGGTGCCCTTCAGTCCCTCGCGCACCGCACCCTGCAGGGTCGACGCCGACGCCAGCACGTGGCCGTCTTCTGAGTTGATCACCTGGGCGTAGATATGCTGGCCGCTGCGATAGATGGTCAACCGGGGCTTGCCCTGGCGACGGATCGCGGCGCGTGCCTTTCGGGCCCTGCGCAGACGTGCTGCCTTTTTCTTTTCCATTTCCTGTTCCTCGTAATCTCGGTAGACCGTGAAAGCTCAGCGATTAAGCCTTCTTGGCCTCCTTCCGCACAACACGCTCGTCCGAATAGCGGACGCCCTTGCCCTTGTAGGGTTCCGGCGGCCGGAAGGCGCGGATCTCGGAGGCGATCTGGCCGACTTTCTGCTTGTCGCAGCCCTTGACCACGATCTCTGTCTGGCTCGGCGCCTCGATGGTCACACCATCGGGAGCGGTGTACTCGATCGGATGTGAATAACCCAGCGCCAGGGTCAGCTTGCTGCCCTGCACCTGTGCACGGTAACCGACGCCAACCAGCGTCAGTTTCTTCTCAAAACCATTAGAAACGCCGACCACCATGTTGTTGACCAGCGACCGCATCGTGCCGGCCATCGGAATATCCGAGTTGCCGGCAGGCTTCACGGTGACGATATTGTCCTCCTGCTCCAGGCTCACCTTGGGGTGCAGTTTCTGGACCAGGTTGCCCTTGGGGCCCTTGACGCTGACTTCGTTGGCGGCGATTTTGATTTCGACACCTGACGGCAGCTCGATGGGCGCTTTAGCGATACGCGACATAGTTGTTCTCCCAATCCCTCAGAGCATCACGTGACGATGCACAGGATTTCACCGCCCTGCCCGGCGGCTCGCGCCTGGGCGTCGGTCATGATTCCAGTGGACGTGCTGATCACGGCAATACCCAGTCCATTCTGGATCTTGGGCAGATCGTCCTTGCCGCGGTACTGGCGCAGGCCGGGGCGGCTGGCGCGTTTCATCGTCTCGATGACTCCGCGGCCTTCGACGTATTTCAACGTCACTTCGAGCCCGGGCTTGCCGTCCAGCTCCGCGTCGCGGTAATCGGCAATGTAGCCTTCGTTCTTCAACACGCTGGCAATACCGGTCTTCACCTTGGAAGCCGGGATCAAAACCGTCTTCTTCTGCACCGACTGTGCGTTGCGGATGCGCGTCAGCATGTCCGAAATGGGGTCGCTCATGCTCATGATATCTGTCCTCTTTACCAGCTGGCCTTACGCAGGCCAGGCACGTCGCCGCGCATGGCGGCCTCACGCAACTTGTTACGTCCAAGGCCGAACTTGCGATAGAAACCGCGTGGACGGCCGGAAATGGCGCAGCGGTTACGCTGACGCACCGGGCTTGAATCACGCGGCAGCTTCTGCAGCGCAAACATCGCCTCTTGCTGCTCTTCGAAGCCGACATCGGGGGTGGAGATTATTGCCTTGAGCTCGGCGCGCTTCTTGGCATACTTCGCCACCAGCTTGGCGCGACGCTTCTCGCGGTTAATCATTGAAACTTTAGCCATCGTGATTCCTTTACCTTTCTCTGAACGGGAAGTTGAAGGCCTTCAGCAGGGCCCGCGCTTCGTCGTCTGTCTTCGCATCGGTCGTGATGGTGATGTCCATGCCTCGGATCGTGTCGATCTTGTCGTAATCGATCTCCGGAAACATGATCTGCTCTTTCACGCCCATGCTGAAATTGCCTCGGCCATCGAACGACTTGCGGTTCAGGCCACGGAAGTCCCGGATTCGCGGAATGGCGATGTTCACCAGGCGATCGAGGAATTCGTACATCCGCTCGCGGCGCAGGGTCACCTTGCAACCCACCGGCCAGCCGTCGCGAATCTTGAAGGTCGCCACGGACTTGCGGGCCAGGCGCACGATCGGCTTTTGGCCTGCGATGGCCTGCATGTCGCCCACCGCGCGCTCCATGACTTTCTTGTCGCCGACGGCTTCACCGACACCCATGTTCAGGGTGACTTTGGTGATCTTCGGCACCTCCATGATGTTCTTGTAGTTGAACTGCTTTTGCAGTTCCGGCACCACGGTCTCTTTGTAGTAATCCTGTAGTCTCGACATCTGACGATCCTTAAATATCCACGGCTTCGCCGGTGGAGCTGAAAATGCGCACCTTGCGTCCGTCCTCCAGGGTCTTGACCGATACGCGGTCGCCCTTGCCCGTGCCCGGGTTGTACAGGGCCACGTTCGATGCGTGGATGTAGGACTCCTTCTCCACGATTCCACCGCCCTGATTGAGTGACGGGTTGGGCTTCTGGTGCTTCTTGACCATGTTGACGTTTTCCACCATCAGCCGGTCGCCGTTCACGCGCAGCACGTGGCCGCGCTGACCTTTGCTTCGGCCGGTGGTTACGATCACTTCATCGCCTTTGCGAATACGTTTCATCTTCTGTTCCTTCGCTTACAGCACTTCGGGCGCCAGCGACACGATTTTCATGAACTTCTCGCTTCGAAGTTCACGCGTGACGGGGCCAAAGATACGGGTGCCAATCGGCTCCTGCTTGTTGTCCAGCAGCACCGCCGCGTTGCCGTCGAAACGGATCAGCGAGCCGTCGGGGCGGCGAACACCCGAGCGGGTGCGAACGACGACGGCGTCATAAACCTCGCCCTTCTTCACCTTGCCGCGCGGAATAGCTTCCTTGATCGTTACCTTGATCACGTCGCCGATCCGGGCATAACGGCGCTTGGAGCCGCCCAGTACCTTGATGCACTGGACCCGGCGCGCACCGCTGTTGTCCGCGGCCGATAGCATGCTTTGCATCTGAATCATGTTCGATGTCCTCTGCCAGGGAGTCCCTAAGGCCGCAGCCTTACTGGGCGCGCTCCACTATTTCGACCACACGCCAGCTCTTGGATTTCGAGATGGGGCGGCACTCTGAAATTTTCACCAGGTCGCCTTCGCCGCAGCTGTTCTCTTCGTCGTGCGCGTGCACTTTCGTCGAACGCTTGATGTACTTGCCGTACAGCGGATGCTTCACCTGGCGCTCGAGCAGAACGGTCACGGTCTTGTCAGCCTTGCTGCTGACGACGCGTCCGGTCTTGGTGCGTTTTACAGTCTCGGTCGTGCTCATGACGCTTCACCTTTCTTCTCGCTCAGGACGGTCCTGACACGAGCGATATCACGGCGCACTCGGCGCAGTTCATGCGGATGGGCCAGCTGGCCGATTCCGCGTTGCATTCTGAGGTTGAACTGTTCGCGCAGCAGCCCGGAGAGCTCGTCGCGCAGTTCGGTCTCGTTCTTTTCTCTCAAGTCTTGCGCATTCATCACAGCACGGACCTCTTCACGAAGGTGGTCTTGACGGCCAGCTTGGCAGCGGCCAGGCGAAACGCTTCGCGCGCCTGGTCTTCGCTCACGCCCTGAATTTCATAAAGAACGCGGCCGGGCTGGATCGGAGCCACCCAATATTCAACATTACCCTTACCCTTACCCATGCGAACCTCGACCGGCTTCTTGGTGATCGGCTTGTCTGGGTAAACACGAATCCACAGCTTTCCGCCACGCTTTACGTAGCGGGTAATGGCGCGACGGGCCGCCTCGATCTGGCGCGCGGTGATGAACCCGCGGGTCGTCGCCTTCAGGCCGTACTCACCGAAACTGACGCGATTGCCGACATGCGCCAGACCGCGGTTACGGCCCTTTTGCTGCTTTCTGAATTTGGTTCGTTTTGGTTGCAGCATCGTTCAAATCTCCTAGCTCGCAGCCTTGTGGCCGCGCTTGTTCTCACCTTCCGGCTCGCCGTACAGGTCGAACACCTCGCCCTTATAGATCCAGACCTTCACGCCGAGCACGCCGTAGGTGGTTTGGGCTTCGTAGGTGCCGTAGTCCACGTCGGCGCGAAGAGTATGCAGCGGCACTCGGCCCTCGCGATACCACTCGCTGCGTGCAATGTCGGCGCCATTCAGGCGACCCGCCACGGACACCTTGATGCCCAGTGCGCCGAGACGCATCGCGTTGCCAACCGCTCGTTTCATTGCGCGTCGGAACATGATGCGGCGCTCGAGCTGCTGGGCGATACCCTCGGCAACCAGCTTTGCATCGAGTTCGGGTTTGCGAATCTCGGCCACGGTGATGTGCGTCGGAACGCCCATCAGCCGGGTCACATCACGCCGCAAGGCTTCGATGTCCTCACCCTTTTTGCCGATCACGATACCCGGGCGGGCCGTGTGAATCGTGATACGGGCCGACTTCGCCGGACGCTCGATCTGGATGCGGCTGACGGCGGCCTGCGAAAGGCGCTTCATCAGGTAGTCACGCACCTCCAGGTCGGACTTCAGGTTCTCGGCGTATTCGCCTTTGTCGGCGTACCACGTCGAGTTCCAGTCCTTGGCGATGCCCAGGCGAATTCCGGTCGGATGTACTTTCTGGCCCATTATGCTTGTCCCGTGCTGTCATCGGCCACGGTCACGGTAATGTGACTGTTGCGCTTCAAAATTCTGGTTCCACGGCCCTTCGCACGCGCGCGACCGCGCTTGAAGGTGGGTCCCTCGTCGACCACGATCGTGGCGACCTTCAACTCGTCGATATCCGCACCCTCGTTGTGCTCTGCATTGGCTACCGCAGAGAGCAGGACCTTCTTGACGATATGAGCGGCCTTTTTGGTGCTAAAGGCGAGCAGCTGCTCGGCCTCTTCGACCGGCATGCCGCGGACCTGGTCAGCGACCAGCCGTACCTTTTGCGCGGAAATACGCGCGTTTTTCAATCGTGCTGTCACTTGCATGGCGACACCTACTTCGTCTTGCGGTCACCCGAATGACCTCGGAAGGTCCGGGTGGCGGCGAATTCACCGAGCTTGTGGCCGATCATCTGATCGCTGATCAGGATCGGGACGTGCTGGCGCCCGTTGTGCACGGCAATCGTCAGTCCCACCATTTCCGGCAGGATCATCGAACGACGCGACCAGGTCCTGATCGGTCGCTTGTTGTTGGTCTCGACTGCGTCACCCACCTTTTTCATCAGGTGGTGGTCAACGAACGGCCCTTTCTTAATCGAACGTGGCATAGCGGTACCTATTTATTTGCCTGAACGCTTACGAACGATGAACTTGTCCGTAGTCTTGTTCTTGCGGGTCTTGTAACCCTTGGTCGGGACGCCCCACGGGGTCACCGGATGACGGCCGCCCGAAGTACGGCCCTCGCCGCCGCCGTGCGGGTGATCGACCGGGTTCATGGCGACGCCGCGGACGGTCGGTCGCGTGCCGCGCCAGCGCTTGGCGCCGGCCTTGCCCAGCTTCTCGAGGTTGTGCTCGGAGTTGGACACTTCGCCGATGGTCGCCTTGCAGCGCGATGGCACCTTGCGCATTTCGCCGGATCGCAGCCGCAGGGTTGCGTACTGACCTTCCCGCGCGACCAGCTGCGCCGCGGCGCCGGCGCTGCGCGCCAACTGTGCGCCCTTGCCGGGCTTCATCTCGACACAGTGCACCACCGAACCCATGGGAATACTGCGCAGCGGCAGGCAGTTGCCCGGCCGGATCGACGCCTCGCGGCCACTCAGGACCTGGTCGCCGGTTCGCAAACCCTTCGGCGCGATGATGTAACGGCGCTCGCCGTCCTTGTACAGGACCAGGGCGATATGGGCCGTGCGGTTGGGATCGTACTCGATCCGCTCCACGCGCCCTGCAATGCCGTCCTTGTCGCGCTTGAAATCAATGACGCGATAATGCTTTTTGTGCCCACCGCCGCGATGACGTGTCGTGATCCGGCCGGTGTTGTTACGACCACCGGACTTGGATTTCTTCTCGACCAGGGCAGCATGCGGCGCACCTTTGTGCAGATGCGTGTGCTTGACCTGGACGACACCTCGGCGGCCTGGCGAAGTCGGTTTTGCCTTAACGATTGCCATGACTCTTCGTCCTTAAACTGATTCACCGCCCAGGAAGTCGATGACCTGACCTTCCTGCACGCGAACATAAGCCTTTTTCCAGTCGCTGCGCTTACCGGGGCGCATGCGGAAAGACTTGTTTTTGCCCTTGACGTTCACAATGCGGACGGATTCCACATTGACGTCGAACAGCAGTTCTACAGCGCCCTTGACCTCGGCCTTGCTGGCGTCGGTCACGACGTGGAACACGTACTGGTTGCTGCTCTCACCCACCAGCGTGGTCTTTTCCGTCACGCGCGGTGAGAGAATTACCTGACACAAACGATCGTTGTTCATCCCAGCCACTCCTGAATCTTCTTCACGGCATCGACCGTCAGGATCACCTTGTCGGAATTGACCAGGCTGACCGGGTCGATAACGGAAGCGTCGATGGTGTACACGCCCGCGATGTTCCGCGAGGCCAGGTACACGTTCTCGTTGTCGTCGCCGAGCACGATCAGGCCTTTATCGAAACCGAGGTCGGCGAGCTTGCCGGCCAGCGCTTTCGTCTTTGGCTCGTCGATGTCCAGCGTGTCGACCACGATCAAGCGGTCCTGACGCAGCAACTCAGACAGAATCGCCTGCATCGCACCGCGGTACATCTTGCGGTTGACCTTCTGAGAATGATCCCGCGGGGTAGCCGCAAAAGTTCTGCCACCCCCGCGCCAGATGGGGCTGCGAATGGTGCCGGCGCGGGCGCGACCCGTGCCTTTCTGGCGCCACGGCTTGGCGCCGCCGCCGCGGACGGCGGAACGGTTCTTCTGGGCCTTGGTGCCGGCGCGAGCGCCTGCCAGGTAGGCCGTAACCACCTGGTGCACGAGGGCCTCGGAGAATTCCCGGCCGAAGGTGGCGTCAGACACCTTGATGTCCTTGCCACCGTTAACTGTCAATTCCATGGTCATCTCCTATGAATCCTTACTGAACCGTTTTCACGGAAGGACGGACCATCACGGCTCCACCGGCTGAACCGGGGACCGCACCCTTGATCAGGAGCAGGTTGCGTTCTTCATCCACGCGAACCACTTCCAGGTTCTGCGTGGTGACACGCTCGTCACCCATCTGCCCGGCCATTTTCTTGCCCTTGAACACGCGCCCGGGGGTCTGGCACTGGCCAATCGAACCCGGTGCACGGTGAGCGAGCGAGTTACCGTGCGTGGCGTCCTGCATGCTGAAGTTGTGCCGCTTGACGGCACCTGCGAAGCCCTTGCCCTTGCTGGTGCCGGTCACGTCGACCTTTTCACCCGCTTCGAACATGGAGACCTTGAGTTCCGAGCCCGCTTCCAGGTCATCGCCTTCACCCTCGGGCAGGCGGAATTCCCACAGGCCTTCGCCCGCTTCGACGCCGGCCTTGGCGTAGTGACCGGCTACCGGCTTGTTCACCAGGCTCGCGCGGCGCTCACCGATCGTGACCTGGACGGAACGGTATCCGTCGGACTCTTCGTTTTTGACTTGCGTTACGCGATTCGGATCGACCTCGATCACCGTAACGGGAATGCTCGCGCCTTCCTCGGTGAACACGCGGGTCATGCCCCGTTTGCGTCCTACTAATCCAATCTTCATTGTTCTGCCTTCTTTCCGGTTAGACCCGATGATCAGTACAGCTTGATCTGCACGTCGACACCGGCCGCTAGATCCAGCTTCATCAGTGCATCGACGGTCTTGTCGTTGGGATCCACGATATCCATCAGACGCTTGTGGGTGCGGGTCTCGTACTGGTCGCGCGCGTCCTTGTTGACGTGCGGGGAAATCAGCACGGTGAAGCGCTCCTTCCGTGTCGGCAGCGGGATCGGCCCGCGCACCTGCGCACCGGTACGCCGTGCGGTCTCGACAATTTCTGCTGCCGACTGGTCGATCAGCCTGTGATCGAAGGCCTTCAGGCGTATCCGGATTCTCTGGTTGCTCATATCAATGCTTCACTGTTAATTAATTTCGCGCATGCGATGCGCTCCTACAATCAGGCGGTGACGGCAGGGCCGTCACCAACTCATCATTCGATGATCTTCGCCACCACGCCGGCGCCGACGGTACGACCACCCTCGCGAATCGCGAAGCGCAGACCGTCTTCCATCGCAATCGGCGCAATCAGCGATACCACCATCTTCACGTTGTCGCCCGGCATCACCATCTCGGTGCCCTCCGGCAACTCGCACGCACCCGTTACGTCCGTCGTGCGGAAGTAAAACTGCGGACGATAGCCCTTGAAGAACGGCGTATGACGACCACCCTCGTCCTTGGTCAGAATGTACACCTCTGCCTCGAACTTGGTGTGCGGCGTGATCGAGCCCGGCTTCGCCAGTACCTGGCCTCGCTCAACCTCTTCACGCTTGGTGCCACGCAGCAATACGCCCACGTTGTCGCCCGCACGACCCTCGTCCAGCAGCTTCCTGAACATCTCAACACCCGTGCAGGTGGTCTT
>JABDPF010000022.1 GCA_013042915.1 Lysobacterales bacterium | reverse complement strand
AGCTGGCCGTTGAGGTCGAGATGACCGTGCCCGCAAATGATTTTCAGGACCTGTGGATGCCGCTCGATCACGCGGCCGATCTCCCGGAACCAGGTCTCACCGACCATGTCGATGAACTCGATCCCGGTTTTCATCGGCGGATGATGGATGGCGATCAGGGTCGGCTTGTCGGACTCGGACAGCGTGCGCTCCAGCCACTCCAGGCGGCGCGGGCCGAAGAACGGCAATTCGCTGTTGTCGAAGTGGCTATTGAGCATCAAGACACGGATCGGGAAGTCCTCGATCGCGTACTGGTAATGGGGTCCGCCGGCCGGAAACTGGCCAGTATCACAGAAGTACTTGCACATGATGCCGGGATCGTCGTGGTTTCCCGGCATCAGGTAAACAGGTATTTCCAGCGGCTCGATCAAATCACGAAAGTGGGAATACGTGACCGGCCCGGGGTGTTCCACCAGGTCGCCGGTGATCAGGACGGCGTCGGGGCGCGGCCGCATGGCGTTGATCTGAATAACGGACTCGGCCAGGTGCCGGGCGGTATCCGCCATGCCGTAAAGCAGGGTTCCCCTCTCGACGATGTGCGTGTCGGTGATCTGTACGAGTAGCGTCAAAACATGCTCCCTTGTGCCTTTCCCCTGTCCTTGGTGGCCTGATTCTAACCCAGAATTTCCTTGCGGTCGGGCTTGTAGTGGTTGCGCGACTGCCGATCGCGGCGGAAATCAACGATGCGCTGCTCCAGCCCGGCGTTGATGGCGCGTTGCAACGTCCAGGCCGCTTCGAAGCGATTCAGGTACACGTAATCGGCGCCCGCCTCGTAGACCTTTTGGATTTCGTCGATCGCGATTGCGTTGGCGATGATCACCGCGTTCGGCGCCATTTCACGCACCACGTGAACCAGCGATTTGTTGTCGATGCCGCGCAGCAGGTCGTCCGGAATCGTACAGACGATCACGCGCGCATTGTTCAAACCAAGATGGTGCAGGGTCTCCGGGTTTGCCAGGTCACCGTAGTGCACGTGCGCGCCGGTGGCCGCGATCTCGGCGTGCAGCGCAACGTTGAAGTCCACCACCAGAGTGTGCTTCGCCAGGTCGGGGTCGTTCTCCGACAGGTTGTACAACAGGGACGACGCGTCGCGGTGAAAGCCCAGCAAGGCCAGTTTGTAAACTTTCCCGCCGTCACTTTCGAGTTTGGGCGGCGCCTTGAAACCGCATTTTTCGAGCAGCGGCCGAATCCAGCCATGAATTTCATAGGCCTTGCCGTACATGATGGGCGTGGCCAGCGCGGTGATCACGAAGGCGAAAATCACCGAGCTCGTCAGGCTGGGGCTCAGGTGGCCGAGCTTCACGCCCAGGAAGGCGATGACCAGGCCAAACTCGGAAATCTGCGCGAGGCGCACCGAGCTGACCTGCGCGTTGCGCTGATCGACGCCGGAGAAATAGAACAGCGGGAAGAAGATCAGCTGGCGGGCCAGAATGGCGAGCACCGCCAGCACCACGGCCAGGATGATCACGTCCAGGCTCTCGGGCATCGGGATGCTGATGCCCAGCGCCACGAAGAACAGCGTGATGAAGAAATCCTTTACCGTCGCGACCTTGGTGATGATCTCGGTGGACGACGGCAGGTTGGCGATGCTGGCGCCGGCAATCAGCGCGGCCATGCCCGAGCCCACGGCCATGTGGTAATTGCGGCCGTAGGCGGCGATCAGGATATTGTCCAGGTTGACGCCGACGAAGACGACGATGAAGCACCAGGCGAGCGCACCCAGCAAGGTCATCTCGGGCGTCTTGGCGATCCACACGAAAGCGCGGCCGACGAAAGACAGGGCCACGATGACCGTGAACAGGCTGAGCAGAAGGATGCCCAGGAACGACATCGCGATGCCGCCCAGTTCCGGGTTCGCCAGGTTGGGCTGGATCAAGATCGCGATGATCACCCAGATGTCCTGGAAGATCAGGATGCCCAGCGCCAGGCGGCCGGGCACGGTATCGAGTTCAAAGTGTTCCTGGAACAGCTTCACCACCAGCAGCGTGGACGAACCCGCGATGACCACGCCGATGTAGAGCGAGGCGTGCGGGCTCTCGGCCAGCATCGTGCCGCCGATGCCCAGCATCAGCATCAGCTTGGTGGCCAGCACTCCGAACAGGATCGTCAGCGGGTATTGCAGCAGGCCGGTCACGATGATCGCCTTGCCGCTGCCGAGAATTTTCTTGAAGTCGATTTCAAGCCCGATCAGGAACAGCAGCAGAATGAAGCCGAGCTGGGCGATGGTGTCGATGTTAACCGGGTCGGTGACCTGCTTGAGGCCAATCGGCCCGATGATGATGCCGGCCAGCAGGAAAGCGGCAATCGAGGGAATCTTGAGGCGGGTGAAAATCACGCCCAGCGCGCCGGCCGCCAGCAGGCTGAGGCCGATGTCGTGCACGAGCGACGGCATTTCGCCACCGGCGGCCCAGGCCGATGGGGTAAACAACGCAAACAAGAGTGCCGGCAGATACAGGCCGGCCCGGCGAGCGGTGGCTCGGCTCGATAAGTGCTTCATAATTTGTTGTTTTCCCCAGATCCCGAAACCGAATGCCCGTTTATAGCATATTTCCCCCACCCTACAGGAGGGGTTTCAGCTTTTGCAGGGAGATGTTTCCACCGCAGATGACGATAGCCACGGTTCTCCCGGCGAAGCGCTCGCGGTATTTCATGAATGCCGCCAGGGCGACTCCAGCGGCACCCTCGATGATCTTGTGGTGTTTTTCCGCGGCCCAGCGGATCGCGTCCGCGATTTCCTGCTCGCTGGCCAGGATGAAACCATCCACTTTTTCCCGGCAGATCGGAAAGGTGATCGAGTCCGGCTCGAAACCGCCGGCGGAACCGTCGGAAAGCGTGTCGGGTGGATCGTCGAGGGCGACGTGTTCACCGCGCTGCACGCTGAGGTACATCTCCGGTGCATTTTCCGGCAGGCAGCCGATGACCTCGGTCTGCGGCCTGACCGACTTCACCCAGGACGCGATGCCCGAAATCAGCCCGCCACCACCCACGGTGGCGAGAACGGCATCGACTTCCGGTACGTCGTCGAGGATTTCTTTTCCCACCGTGCCCTGCCCCGCAATGACCATCGAATCGTTGTACGGCGAAACCCAGGCCATGCCCTGCTCTTCCGCCAATTGCTTGGCATAGAGCTCCGTTTCCAGGCAGTCGTTGCCGTGGAAAGCCAATTCGACATCGTAATGGCGCAAGGCCTCGACCTTGGCCCGCTGTGCATTCTCCGGCAGGCAGATCAAGCCGCGCCCGCCGGCGATATCCAGGGCCCGTGCAAAGCCCAGCGCGTGGTTGCCCGTCGAGGCCGTCAACAGTCCCCGGCGCCGCTCGGCGCTGCTCAACGACAGAACCTTGTTGAGGGCGCCCCGGGCCTTGAAAGAACCCGTGTGTTGCTCGTTTTCCAGCTTGAGGTAAACGCGCCCACCGCCGGCTTCCAGGTAACGGCTGCGCAGCAACGGTGTGTGCAGGATGTGCGGGCCGATGCGCTCGGCGGCGCGTGCGATTTGCTGTTGCAGAACCGCGGTCACCCGGCTCAGCCCAGCTCGAGGAACAACCGGCGGTTCATGTAGCCGATTCGCCCGCCCAGCGTACGCGCCACCAGTTCGTGGATCGACGCGGCCAGCTTCAGGTTCTCGGCATCCAGGCGCGCCAGGCTCTCGGCGCTCAGGTGGTATAGCACCGAATCCTCGTCGGCGACCACGGTGGCCGTTCGTATGCGCTCGGGCGTGTAGGCGGACAGCTCTCCGATCAGCACGCCGGGGCGGAATTTCTTGACCCGCTTGAGACCGTCGTTTTCGAGTTGGATCAGTGCGGTCATCGAGCCCCGCTCGAGCATGAACAATCCGCTGTCCGGTTCGCCCTGTTCGAACAGCGCCTCGCCTGCGGCCACTTCAACCCGGTCCATGTGGGACACCAACGGCTCCACTTTATCCCGGTCTTCAAAAATATCGGCCAACAACTCGCTGATCGTGGCGACGTGGGAATCGGAGGCGTAGCGTTCCAGCAACATGTCTTCCATGTACTCGACCGCGTAGTCGGCGTCGTCGAAAATCAACGGTTGTTCGTGTTCAAACGAAACCGCGTCCAGCATCAGCAGACTTTCACGCGTTTCCTGGGTAACCCCCGAGTACACCACCCGCACCCCGGCCAACTCGCAGATCGTGCGGATCTGGGCGAAGGTGTTAAGGGCGGAAATATCCATGCCCGTAACCCGCTTGAGGTCAAGCAGGATCACCCGGTAGCGCCCGCTCCGCACGCGGTCGCTGTCGCGTATCGTGTCGAGGATCGCGTTTGCCGTGCCGAAGAAAAGGAAACCACGCAGGGTGTAAATCAAACCCTTGCCCCCGTGCGTGTCCAGCAATTCGTTGTCCGCCTGCGAGCGCTCGACCGAGCTGCGGTAATCGGCCAGGGAATAATGCCCCTGAATGGCGCTGATCATGCTGTAGCGCAGCACGAACAAAAGCAGGGCCAGCAGGATGCCGACCAGGATGCCGGGCATGAAGCCGACGAAGATAACGGTGGCCAGGATGATCAGCACGATGGCGAAGTCGATCGGCTGGAAGCCACGCACGTTCTGGTACATCCATTCGTGGAACAGCTGCCAGGCAAACAGGAACACGGTGGCGCCGACCAGCAGCTTGGGCACCCAGGGCATGATGAGGCTGCCGACCAACGCCATCACCAGGCAGACGCCCGCGGTGATCAGCGAGGTCCAACGGCTGGACGCGCCGAATTCTCGGTAGACGCTGGAGGCGACGACGTCGGTGGAGCCCGGCGGGCTGCCGATCAACGCGCAGAGCACGTTGCCTTTGCCCATGTCGGAAATTTCCGAGGACGTGTCCAGGTCCTCGCCATCGGCCGCCATCAGCGCGGAAAGCGACATCGATTGGGTCAGCAAGGCCAGGAAAGCGATGGTCAGGATCTGCGGCAGCATCGACAGCACGAAGTTCGTATTGACCGCCGCGAAGGAAAACTGGCCCAGCATGTCCAGCGCACTGCCGGACGGGATATCGAACAGCCAGCCGTGCTGGACGAGCTCTTCACGGCCCAGGCCGTGGATGCCCGAGACCACGAAGAAAACAACGGCCAGCACTACCGAGGCGCCCGGCAGCGCCCACGCGACCCGCCAGCGCAGGGACGCCACGAGAAGAAATATCGCCGCCGACAGGTACAGCAACAACTTGGACACGTTCATCGGGTCCTGCAGCGCCTCGCCCACGCCCGCCACCGAGGTGTCGACCGCGATCTCCACGCCGGCCTCCAGCAGCAACCAGCCGATTCCCGCCATGAACCCGCAGATGACCGGGTACGGCATCAGCTCGAGCAGGCGCGTGAGCCGGTAATGGCCAATCAACCAGAAAAAGCCGGCCACGGCCAGGGAAGACAGCGCCATGATGACGAGCATGGTGGACAGTCCCCGCGGACCCACAGCGCCCGGCCCCATCTCCGCGACCATCAGGCCGGCGATCGAGGCGAGAATGACCACGGCCTGCTCGTCGAGGCTCACCACGTGCAGGTTTTTCTGGGACGTCAGCGCCGTCCAGATGGCCAGCAGCGCCCAGCCGAACAGCAGGATACCCACCAGCAACGGCAAAAAAGAGGCCATCGCCCCGGCGAAGATCACGCTGGCGAACGCGTAGCACCACAGCGCGTTGTCGAGGCCGTCGAACAGGCCCAGCGAGATATCCGCCGGCCATGATCGGGGCCTGAAACCGGTTTTCCGAAGCGTGATCATAGCGCGCTATGTTAAGCGAAACGCGCCTGCGATGTGGAGTCCGGAATGGCCGCTTTTTTCGGCACGACTTTATTTTGGGCCGGTGAATCACCATACTTTGATCACGATAGCTTTTGATGCACCCACGCAGGAGAAATCCCATGCAACGATTTACGCTTGCCGGCGTCCTCGCGATGGCCCTGGTTGTGCTTAGCAACCCGGCTGTTTCCGCCGAGATACCGGACATCAACATCGAATATGAGAAGTTCACGCTCGACAACGGCCTGACCGTCGTAGTCCACGAGGATCGCAAGGCGCCCATCGTCGCCGTGAGCATCTGGTACCACGTCGGCTCGAAGAACGAGCCGCAAGGCAAAACGG
The DNA here is from genome assembly GCA_013042915.1 of Lysobacterales bacterium. Lineage (GTDB taxonomy): Bacteria > Pseudomonadota > Gammaproteobacteria > Xanthomonadales > SZUA-36 > JABDPF01. The sequence goes on along the minus strand of JABDPF010000022.1, from coordinate 9,941 downwards.
GCTTCGCCCACCTGTTCGAGCACCTGATGTTCAACGGCTCGGAAAACTACGACGGCGAATACTTCGAACCCTTTGAACAGGTCGGCGCCACCGGCATGAACGGCACCACCTGGTTCGACCGCACCAACTACTTCGAGACCGTGCCGACCCCGGCACTGGAGATGGCCCTGTGGATGGAATCCGACCGCATGGGCCACTTGCTGGGCGCTGTCACCCAGGAGAAGCTGGATAACCAGATTGGCGTGGTGCAGAACGAGAAGCGACAGGGCGACAACCAGCCCTATGGCAAGGTCAACTACGAGATCCTCGAAGGCCTGTTTCCGCCTGGTCATCCCTACCGCCACAGCACCATCGGCTCGATGGAGGACCTGAGCGCGGCGTCCCTGGAAACCGTGCACCAGTGGTTCAAGGATTATTACGGCGCCGCCAATACCGTGCTGGTCATGGCCGGCGACGTGGGCGTCGAGCAGGCGCGCGAACTGGCCCAGAAGTACTTCGGCCACATCGACGCCGGCCCGCCGGTAACCAAGATGAAGGCGGCGGTGCCGGTTCACCTCAGCGATACCTTGGAAGTGATGTACGACCGCGTGCCGCAGGCCCGTGTCTTCCACAACTGGGTGGCGCCGGGACGCACCACGCGCGACGCGGCCATGCTGCAACTCGCCGCAGCGGTGCTGGGCAGCGGCAAGAATTCCCGCATGTACCAGGCCCTGGTGTACAACAACCAGCTGGCCGTCAACGTCAGCGTCGGCGCCCAGCGCCAGGAACTGGCCACGTTGTTTGACGTCGATGTGACCCTGCAACCCGATGCCTCGATGGACGAGGTGAATGCAATCATCGAACGCGAACTGCAGACCTTCTTGCGAGAGGGGCCCACCGAGGAAGAACTGCAGCGCGTGGTGACCCGCATCAACGCCTCGACCGTGCGCGGACTGGAGCAGATCGGCGGCTTCGGCGGCAAGGCGGTCACCCTGGCGCAGGGTGAACTCTACGCCGACGATCCCGGCTTTTTTCAGACCCGCCTGGAGTGGTTCAACGAGGCCACGCCGGCTGACGTGAAAAACGTCGCCAACGAGTGGCTGACCAAGGGCCGCTACACGCTGGAGGTTTACCCCTTCGGTGACTTCACGACCAGCGAGAGCATGGTCGATCGCAGCACCGGCATCCCCGCGGTGGGTGACATGCCCGACCTGACCTTCCCCGAGGTGCAGCGCGCCGAGCTCGACAATGGCATGAGCGTCGTGCTGGCCGAGCGGGACGCGGTGCCGGTAGTCAACGTGGCGCTGCAGTTCGACGCGGGCTACGCGGCCGACTCGACCGGCACCCTCGGCGCCGCCAGTTTCACCATGGCGATGCTGGACGAGGGCACCAAGGACCGCGATGCTTTGGAAATTTCGGCCGAAGCGGAATCCCTGGGCGCCAATATCTCGACCGGCTCAAACCTCGACACCTCGACGGTTCGGCTTTCCGCGCTGAAGACCAACCTCGAGCCGTCCCTCGACCTCTTCGCCGAGATCGTGCGCGAGCCGACCTTCCCGGAAGACGAGATCGAGCGCCTGCGCAAGCGCTGGTACGCCAACATCGAGCAGGAGAAGAACCAACCAGTGCAGATCGCGCTGCGCACCCTGCCCCCGCTGATGTACGGCGATGACCACGCGTACGGCATCCCCTTCACGGGTTCCGGCACCGAGGAGTCGATCGCATCCCTCGACCGCGACGCGCTGGTCGACTGGCACCAGACCTGGATTCGTCCCAATAACGCGACCCTGTTCGTCGTCGGCGACACGACGATGGACGAGATCCTGCCGATGCTGGAGAAGCGCTTCGGCAAATGGCGTGACACGCGCCAGGCTCTGCCGGAGAAGAACCTGGCCGACGTCGCGTTGCGTGACAGCGCGGTTTACATCATCGACAAACCGGGTGCGCCGCAGTCCCTGATCCTGGCCGGCCACGTGGCACCCCCGACCGGCGTCGAGAACAACATCGACATCGTGACGATGAACGACGTGATTGGAGGCTCCTTCACTGCACGGGTAAACATGAATCTGCGCGAGGACAAGGGCTGGGCCTACGGCGCCGGTACCTTCATGCAGGATGCCCGCGGCCAGCGGCCATGGCTGGCATACGCACCGGTACAGACGGACAAGACGACGGATTCCATCAAGGAGCTGACCCGCGAGTTCGACGAGTACCTGGGCACCCGGCCGGCGACGCAGGACGAGCTCAACAAGAGCGTCCGCAACAACGTCAACAGCCTGCCCGGCCAGTTCGAGACCGCCGGCGCGGTGATGGGTGCGTTGCTCAGCAACCAGCGCTTCGGCCGGTCAGACGACCACGTCACGACGCTGAAGGGCCAGTACGAGGCCGTCAACCTCGAAGGCGTCCAGGGCGCCGCCGAACAGGTGATGCACCCGGACAAGCTGACCTGGCTGATCGTGGGCGACCGGGAAAAGATCGAATCGCAGGTTCGCGAACTCGGTCTCGGTGAAGTCAGTATCCTCGACACCGACGGCAATATTGTCGAGTAAGCACGCCCTGCAGGAGCGAGCAACGTTCGTGACTCAAAAAGCCCCGCACTCGCGGGGCTTTTTTTTAGAATTGAATTACAATTACTTATCGCATACTATTAACGTGCTTTAGCGGACAAAAACCACGATAAACCGTTCGCGAGCCATCGATAAGCCCGTCGTTACGAGCGGGCAGGCACAGGCAACACCCCCGCGGTGATGCCGACTCCGACCCAGGCAAGGGTCGGACTTTCGACAGGGATCAAAAGGACATTGAAGGTCTGGACCGGTGTTGGCCAACGCAGGTATGCGCGCCAATCACCGAGAGTCCGGGTGCGCCGCTAGCAGCTGTATGGCAAATCCCGGGCAGGCAGAAGGGCAATGATCATGGAAAACCTGATCTTCGTTGGAATCGTCTTGGCCATTGGAATCATCGTGTACTCACTGTTCGAGTTGGCGGGGACCAAGCGGGCCATCAACCAACCGAATCGCGCACGGCGGTCGAACACGCTGATGGCACAGCGCAGAACCGTGGGAGGCGTCACCGAGACCGAGTGGACCCCGTCCGACATGCGACACCGCGTCGACAAGTGGCAGAAAGCGCAAATGGTCCGTTGGGCCGGCCTGCACGAATCCGCCGAGGCATTATCCGGTCAGAAATACGAATTCGACGCGGCCAAGTTTCGGCGTGAACGGCGGGAAAAAGCGCGGCGACGGCGCCAGGCGACGCGAACCGGCGTGCGTCAGCAGTTCATGCTGGTCGACTGACTAACTGTGCTGCCCGGCCGGTCGGCAGGGCGACTTCTCAGAACCGGAATGATGCCGTGGCGCCGTAAACCGGCGTGGTGTCGTAGTCGCGGCTCTCGACGACCAGGCCCTGGTCGTCGTAGAGCTTGAGTTGCCCGCCGAATTCCAGCCCCGCGAAGGCCGCCAGGCGAACTGCCGGGTCGGGCGACCACGAGCCGGTCACCACCAGCGGAAACGCGCGGTCTTCTCCAACGCCTCCCGGTGCGGCCCCCTCGTCGTCGAGCCGAAACTCGATTTCTTCGTAACGTCCCGCCAGGCCGAGACTCCACGCCGGCGTGAGTTCATAGCTCAGCGTCAGGCCGGGACCCTGCGAAGCCGCCAGGCCGCGGCCGGTCGACAGGTTCCAGCGTTCGCTGATGTCCCAATCGATTATCAGGATCGGAAAAAAACGGGCGCCGTCCTCGAGTTGCGAGAACGTGCCGAAACCGGGGCCGATGGTCAGTCCATTACGCAAACGCCAGGCCACGCCGCCGAACAGGCCCCAGGTCTGGCTGTCGCTGCTGCTTGCACCGTCTTCGCCGTAGCTACGAATGCTGGGTATGACAAAAATCGAGGCCTTGTCGCCGTAAGCGAAACGCATCGGAACTGATATTCGCGCGTCTTCCACTTCGCCCCAGGGACCGTCGACCCGGCCAACACCGTCCTCAGCGAACCGGTAATCCGTTTTGCCCGCCCCGACACTCAGCCCGACCGAGTTGCGGTAGTTCCAGCGGTAATCCACACCCGCGCTGAAAAAGGTACGATCGAACTCGAACGCAGAACCGGCACCGTCAATATCGGTCTCCGGCTGCACGGCGAACCCGGCATCGGCGGTGAAGGTCCAGCCGCTTGCTGCGGAAGATGGCGGTGCCTGGGCGAAAGCAATGGCGCTGACAAACAGCGTTGCGCCGGCCAGAAGCCTCTTGATGAGTCGCGTTTTCAATGTCGGTTTCCCTGGGCGAGTAGAATCCAGGGGCTATCTTGGTTCCGACACGGCTGCTTTTCAAGACCGCGTGCGAGCAATGGTCTTTGGCCGCCGAGCCGTTTTGGTATTACCATCGGCGCCTTGAACTGCGCGAAACAATGGAGCGCCCCGATGGCCTTTTTGTGTGATTGCAAGCTACCGCGGAGCCGGCCGTGAGCCGCCCCGGTTATATATTGAAGGCCAGCTGCCGGGACACGACCGGCATCGTGGCCGCCGTGACCGGGTTCCTGGCATCGCGTGAAGCCTTGATCCTTGAATTGACGCATTTCGTGGACGAGGCAGCCGACAAGTCCTTCATCCGCGTTGAATTCGAGGACGACGCACGCAACGAAACCGAACTTGACTCGGTGGCCGTCGCGTTCCAGGAAACCGTGGCGCGGCGTTACGGGATGGCCTTCGAGTTCTACCCCAGCAGCTGCCGCCTGCGCACCCTGGTGGCGGTTTCGCAGCAAAGCCATTGTCTCAACGCCCTGCTGCACCGCTGGCGCGATGGCCACTTGCCGATCGATATCGTCGGCATCGTCTCCAACCACGATGACCATCGCAAGCTATCGGAATGGTACGACGTGCCGTATCACTATTTGCCGATCGAACCGGGCGAAAAGGCAGCGCAAGAGTCACGCCTCCTGGACCTGTTTGAAGAGACCGGGTCGGAACTCCTGGTGCTGGCGCGCTACATGCAGATTCTCTCGCCGGATGCTTGCGAAAGGCTCTCGGGCCGGGCGATCAATATCCATCACTCCTTCTTGCCGGGTTTCAAGGGCGCCCGCCCCTATCACCAGGCCTTCGACCGCGGCGTCAAGCTGATCGGCGCAACGGCCCATTACGTGACCAACAGCCTCGACGAGGGGCCAATCATCGAGCAGGACGTGGTTCGCGTGAACCATTCCAAGAAACCGGGGGAGCTCGAACAGATGGGCCAGGACGTGGAGAGCACCGTGCTCAACCGCGCTGTGCGCTGGCACGCCCAGCACCGCGTGTTCGAGAACGGCAGCCGCACAATCGTCCTGCTGCACTGACCGCCAGGGCTCCCCCCCTGTAGGAACGGCGCCCGCCGCGACCCGCCTGTAACGAAATGAACACGGTCGCGGCCAGGGCCGCTCCTACATGCGGGTCTGTAGGAGCGGCGCCCGCCGCGACCCGCCTTTAATGAAATGAACACGGTCGCGGCCAGGGCCGCTCCTACATGTCGGTCTGTAGGAGCGGCGCTGACCGGTACCGGCCAAAGCGAACCCTGTCTATACTCAGTTCCTTCGGATGTGAAGCACAGGGCTCAGCATGGAACGGGACCCGAAAAAGCGGCAGGCCGAGCGGCGCTTCCGCGACACCGTCGAGGCCGCTTACGACGAGCTGTACCCGGCCGCCAACGAAGCGATGGGCGAGCTGCTCGGGCAATTCGGCGTTGTGGCGGCGCAGACACCCCTGGCCCGAGACCTGACCGTGCGAGACATCGGGCGGGCGGCCGGCAAGTGCGGTCCCGGCGGCGCCGTCATCATCAATTGCCAGTTGATCGGCTTTCCCGATGACATACGCGACACGATCGCCCACGAACTCGCCCACGCCGTTATCGAAACCGCGCGCCGTGCGCTGGGCTCGCCGGCACGGCGCTTCATCAACCGGGGTGCGGCCCGCGCAGCACGCAGCCGCAATGGTGACTGGGCGGCCCATGGCGCCCTGTGGAAGAGCGTGGCGCGCAAACTGGGCGATACCGGCGATCGCTGCCACCGCCTGCCGCTGCAGCCGGTCAGGCGTCTTCGGCGCTATCTTTATCGCAGCGATGACGGCCACGAGGTGATCCTCAGCAGCGTCCGGCACCGCCGGCTGCAACGCGACCCGTCACTCGCCTACCGCTTTCCGCAGAAAGGCGTGACGGTGCTGGCTCGACATTTCGCCGGGGAGGTCGAAGAGCAAGCGTAGCGGTCGAGACCCCAAGATCCCGTCCGCCGCGCCGCGTTGGGGTTCCTCAAGGGGCGTCCGCAGCGCCCATCGTGACGGCTTCGGGAACCAGCCATTCGCCGCTTTGCAGGTTGACCTCTCCGCCCATCAATTCCGTCACCGTGCGGTCGATAATGGCCAGCCCCGTGTCGGCCATGTTGCCGAACGTATCGATACCGCCGTTGGGGAAATCGCGCCGGGTGCGGTGAATATCGAACCGGTCGGAAAATTCCAGGCCAAATTCCCCCTCAATGCCTGCTTTGCCGTACAGGAAACCCAGCAATCCTCCCCAGGTCGCCGCCGGGTTGTCCGAATCCCAACCGGCCAGCACGGCGATCCTGACCGTCTCCTGAAAATCCCCTTCCCCGTAAAAAAGGCTGACCAGGCTGGCCACGAAATTGATCCCGGAGGCGAAGCAGCCGTTGCAGTAAAGCCCCCTGGACGAGACGTCGTAACCGTCGTGCTGTTCCACCTGGTAGCGTTGGTATACCTCGTCACGCGCCTGTTCCCACGGGACGCCCGCAAGGTAGCGTGATTGTACGAAGTCGTACATCTTCGCGACGTACGAATCTTCGGGCAGATGCTCCCGCGCCCTGCTCGACATCCAGCGTACCTGCTCCTTGCGGGAGACGTCGGGGTCGACCGCCGCGGCCAGCGAATGCATTACCACGTAAAACTCCGCCGCCCACGCCGCATTATCGCGGGCGGTGGTGCGGATGGGCAGGTAGGCCATCTCGAGGGCGACGTCGGGGCGGGCCGGCGCGAACAGGCCGAAGATCTCCGTGGTCAACTGGGCGTCGATCATGTCGACTTCCGGGTTGAGCTCCGGATCGCTGGTCTGTGGGGGCAGCACCCCCTCGTTTTTCATCAGGTCGAAAGCACGCTGGTTCGAGACCCAGAGGTAGTTTTCCGGCTTGCCGTCGTGGTCGGTGAAGGGCGTATCCTCATCGGCGTAAATATGCCGCATCCAGCCGTCGCGAATCTGCTCCGCGGTCAAGATGCTGGTTTCCTGGGTGAACATCAGGTGTTGGTAGATGTACTCGATATCGGTGTCGTCGTCCGCCCCCCAGGTATCGCCGGGAGGTTTGAGCACCCAGTCGATGGTCGCCGAGAGCTCGCTGGGAACGCCCTTGCCCCAAATGCTCGGCTGGTCCGGTGCGCCCCAGTCCTCGCGCGTATAGAATTCGCCATGGGGACCTTCCCCGCCGATCTTGTCCATTTCAGTGACGAGACCGGTCCAGTTGGCGATGGACTGCCCCAGCCAAAACCCCTGCAATTTGTCGCGATAAGCTTCGCGTGACAGCTCCAGATCGTCTCGCGGTTGTGAAGTGCACCCGATCAGCAAGGCAACGAGGACAACGGCGATCCAGTTCTTGTTGGTGCGCGTGCCGGAACGGACTCGATTATCGGCTGTTTTCATGCCGCTTATTGTGCACTGGAATTCCCGGGCTGCGCCAGGAAGCGAAGGCGAAAAACGGGCCGCCCTGTGGCTGTCGAGTCGCTCACGAATTGGCGAGATACAACGGGACAATAAGGGCCGTGTCCATGTACGCGTGGGCCGCCACGAGGATCCAGAGATTGCGCCTAAACCAGATGAAGGAAAGCGCGAAGGCCAGGCCCATGAACGTCGTTTGCACGACGCCCACGATACCCCAACCGAAATGCGCGGCCCCGAACACGAGGCTGCTGATGACAACAGCCACCCACGTCGATCGGCGCGCGCCGCCCAGGAGGCGTTCCAGCCGGTCGATCAGGAAGCCGCGGTAGATGACCTCTTCACCCAGCGAGGAGACGACGTAAATCGTCCCCAGGGAAATCAGCAGCATCGGCAAGTTTCCCCGCAGATAGTCGTATCCGGAAACGTCTGCCTGTTGCGGAATTCCGGTGATGTTGGCCATCACCATCGAACCTAATCCGAAGCCGATCAGCCCCAACACCAAGACCACCAGGGATTTCCCGAAGCCTGCTGCCAGCGGTTTCCAACCCGCCCGGCGAACGGCCAGGCCAAGCGATTCAGCACCCAGGCCGCGCAGACGTGTGCCCAGCCAAACCAGTGCCAGCATGACGGCATTGGCCGCCACCACGACCAACTGCCGGCCGAACAGGCTCTCCCCGGCCAGGGGCAGCCCGGCGAGAATGACCAGGCCGGCCACACCAAAAACCAGCAGCATCTCCACCAGGCAGGAGAACCGGTTCTCGCTCATCCATTGGCGTGCCGCGTACCGGTCAGCGTTCATCCGCCCCCCTCCCCCGACTCGCCTTGCGGAACGGGTTGATACCGGCAAGAAATGCACCGAGAAACGGCAGCAGCAGCACCCAGTCCTTCAGGCCCAGCAGCCCCTCCCCGGCGACGCCATCGAGCGCCAGCAAGGCCAGGCCGGCGCAGGCCAGGACCGCGCCCGGTATCAAGCGCCAGTTTGGGTATTCCGTTGCTGGAGCCGCGCTTCGCTCGAACCGCCCGAACAGGAGCGCAAACGGCAACAGGGCCAGCAGATAGACGACGATCCAGGCAGGCCGCAGCATCCACCAGGCCGCAGAGCCGGGTATCGCGTCAAGGCCGATATCGCCGATAAGCAGCGCCAGGCCGATGGTCAGTGTCGAGGCCGTCAGGTGCCAGAGAAACACGGTCATGATCATGCTGTTGACCAGCACCACCCCGGTCCACGGGGTCAGCCCGGCCAGCCAGCGACGCATGGGTTTCTCGACCGACAGCAGCAAGCCACACTGCGCGATACCGAGCGCGAGCAGCGTGACCTTGGGCGGCAGCGTGTTGCTGATTTCCTGGCCGGGCACGCTGACCATGCTCACGGGGTACGGCCCGAAGGCCACCAGGGCAACCAGGATGACCAGTCCGCCCAACATCCAGGTCGAACCCTGCCGCCCTCCAGCCAGGTACCCATCGCGCCAGGCATAACCCAGTTGATGGACCGCCAGCCAGACGAAAGCGTAATTGAGCACGCCCAGGGCTTTGAACCCGGAAAAAAACGCCAGGTCGTCGGCGATCGCCAGCGCGACCAGTACCGCGAAGGAAAAAAATCCGTAGCGCTGCCAGGCGGCGTATGAAACCGGGACCAGCAACACGACCACGATGTACACCGCCAGGAACCAGATCGGGATCAGGGCCATCTGGGAAGCGACCTTGACCATCGTGGGGTGCACGCCCAGGTACTGCGCGCCGGCCGCGAGAAACGCCCATAGCAATACGAGCGGGAGCACGGGGCCGATCAGCCGCTGCAGGCGTGCCTGCAACCAGCTGCCGTAGCCCTGCCCCCTGCGCTGCGCCGACTGCCAGGAAACGCTGTTGGAATAACCACCCACCAGGAAAAACACGGGCATCACCTGGAAGGCCCAGGTCAGCCAGCGCGTCCAGGCCTGGTGTTCGAGCATGCTGCTGATCATGATCGATCCGTCGCTGATATACGGGGCCGCCATCAGCCAATGCCCGAAGACCACAGCGCAGATAGACCAGGCGCGCAGAAAATCCACGTAGCGGTTGCGTGATTCGGGCGTTTGGGCAGCCATGGATCGCGCCTGGGACCAGGCGTTGCGACGGTCTTGCGTGGTGTTTTCATTCATTGTTGAAGCCTAGCAGAAAGTGTCGCGCGAATGCGGTCGCGGCCAGGGCCGCTCTTACAGGGAACCCGGCGTGATTTATATCGGGTTGGGGGCTGAAAATGCTGGAGGGGCGGCGGACAGCGAAATTATAGTGCTCACAAGGAGCAATCCAC
>JABDPF010000046.1 GCA_013042915.1 Lysobacterales bacterium | reverse complement strand
GTTTTCGGCGCCTTGTTGCTGTTTTTTTGCTCAGCTTACGAGATAGGTACGCGTCTCATCGGAAACCGCGTCTATCGCCTGGGGCTCGGCATCGTCCTCCTGGCCGCATTTATCCTGATTTGGGCCGAACTGGCGGTCGGCATTTTCGGTGACTGAGTCAACCTTCAGACCGAGTTCAAGGACGGTTGTTACGGCGCATTTCCGCCTGCCTCATCGGCATGCTGTCGATCAGCTCGAAGGTTGATTCCAGGTCAAGGTCTTCGCCGCGGGACTTGACTCCGCCATCCTTGCCGATCAGAACGGTACCGGTCAGCCGTGGTCGCGGCGTAAAGTGGCGTTCCAGTATCCACTCCTTAAGTCCCTCACCGACAGGCCCGGGATAGTTCGTTGACAACCCGTCGTCGGACAGCACGAACCATGCAATATCACGATCTTCGATCTGCTCATCGAGCGCGGTAAGGTTGCGGGCGGCATGTTCGGCCAGGTCTGGCGGGGCGTGCACCAGCACAACACGGTGATTCCAGCGCAGCGGATCGAGCGATTCCAGCGCATCGTCCGATGCGCTTGTGTACTCAGTGCCCGACACGATCATCATCAGCAGGCAGGCAAGTCGTGGTTTCCATCTTCGGGAAAAGGTTCCTGTTCGCAAGCTTTCGCGGCCTCTCTTTGCGTCCATCCTATCTTACAACAGCTTTCTGAAGGCGCCGTCGCCTGCGTGCTTCCATGGCCACATGACTTGAGTTCGTTCACGTTGCCATCGATACTCCGTCCATGAACTTCAACTGGCTCGCCATCGCTCTTCACGAAGTGACCTGGATCGCCCTGGCGTTCGCCCTCGGTTTCATGGCGCGCGCGCTCGGCCTGCCACCGTTGATCGGTTTCCTTGCGGCCGGTTTCCTGCTGGGCGCGCAGGGCGTGGAGGCCACCGACACGCTGCTTAAGTTTGCTGACCTGGGCATCACGCTGTTGTTGTTTACCATCGGGCTGAAACTCAACGTGAGAACACTGGCGCGGCCGCAGGTCTGGGCGGTTGCCAGTATCCACATGGTGATTACCGTGCTGGCGTTCGCCATCGGGATCTACGCGTTGGCCTTTACCGGTCTCTCGTCCTTCGCGGGTCTGGGTCTGGAAGGCGCTTTGTTGGTTGCGTTCGCGCTGAGTTTTTCCAGCACGGTATTTGTTGTCAAGATTCTTGAGCAACGTGGGGAGGTGGCGTCCCTGCACGGTCGCGTGGCCATCGGCATTCTAATCGTCCAGGATATCGCTGCCGTGTTGTTCATCGCGCTGTCCACCGCCAAGGTTCCGTCGGCCTGGGCCCTGCTGGTCATCGTGCTGCTGTTGCCGCTGCAGCCCGTTCTCAGGCGACTGTTGGGCTGGGTGGGGCACTCCGAGCTGCTGGTTCTGTTCGGATTTGTCGTCGCAATGGGCGGTGCCGAACTATTCGAGCTCGTGGGTCTGAAGGGAGACGTCGGGGCGTTGGTGCTGGGCGTGATGCTCGCATCTCACGGCAAGGCCGATGAGCTGAACAAGACAATGATGGGCTTCAAAAACCTCTTCTTGCTTGGTTTTTTTCTGTCGGTGGGGCTGTCCGGGAGTCCCACGGTGTCCACCGTCGTGGTGGCTGCCGCGTTCATTCCGCTGATTTTCCTGAAGAGCGCACTGTTCTTCATGCTGTTGACCCGCTTCAAGTTACGGGCAAGGACAGCCCTGTTCGCGAGTATCGATCTGGGGAACTACAGCGAATTCGGCCTGATCGTGGCGGCGCTGGCCGCAACCCAGGGTTGGATTTCGTTCGACTGGCTGGTGGTGATCGCCGTTGCATTGTCTTTTTCGTTCGTGCTTGCTTCGCTCGTCAATCGTTACTCGTACACGCTCTACGATCGCTACCGCGAGTTCTGGCTGACCCGTCAGTCACCCGAGAGACTCGCCTATGACGGCATCATTGACATCGGGGGAGCGCGCGTCCTCGTGATCGGCATGGGGGGTGTGGGTAGCGGCGCTTTCGAGCTGATGAACAAGCACTATCCCGGTCTGGTATTCGGCGTTGATACCGATCTCGATATCGTGCGCGTCAACTCAGAGGAGAACCGGAACGTGTTGCGGGGCGATCCGGCGGACCGGGATTTCTGGGAGCGCGTAAACGCCGCCGAGTGCGTCGAGCTGGTGATGCTGGCCTTGCCCCGCATTGAGACGTCGCTCGCAGTTATCCGGCAGCTCAAAGATACCCGGTTCACAGGGCAAATCTCGGCTATTGCCCGCTACGCCGACGAGGTTCGCGAATTGGAGCGCGCCGGCGCCGACGTGGTGTTCAATATCTACAGTGGTGCCGGTCGCGGTTTCGCTTCGCAAGTGCTGGACAGGGTCAAACCGCAATTGGGCAGTAACTCGGGTATGTAGGATTTTTCCCCTTTATCGGCCAGTGCGCTCGACCGATCATTCGCCGAGACGTAATATGAATGCGCAGTCCCTGCGAGGGGTAATAGGGAACAGAGGGATCAAGGGGGAAACATGATCAGACTACTGGTCGTGGACGACCACGAACTCGTCCGAATCGGGCTAAGGCATATCCTGGCGGATTATCCATCGATTATCATCGCCGGAGAGGCCGGCGAGGGTGAGGTTGCGCTCCGGATGAACCGGCATCTCAAGCCGGACGTCGTCTTGCTGGACGTGTGCCTGCCGGGGCTTTCGGGTTTTGAAGTCACCAGACGGTTGAAGCAGGCCAGCCCGCGGGTTGGCGTGATCATTTTGACCGTGCATGAGCGGGCGCCGTACCCGGAGCGACTGCTGGAGGCGGGTGCTTCGGCCTACCTGACGAAAGGTTGCGCAGCCACCGAACTGATTCAGGCGATTGAAACCGTGGCCAGGGGCGGGCGGCATATCGGCTCGGGTATCGCTCAAAAGATGGCGCTCAATGTGCTTCCCGGTCGACAGCGATCGCCGTTCGACGGCCTGTCGTCACGCGAGATGGAGGTGCTGTTGATGCTCACAGACGGCAAAAAGGTCGCGGACATTGCACAAACGATGCACCTGAGCCCCAAGACCGTCGCGACCTACAAATACCGGATCTACGAAAAACTCAACACGCGCAACGATGTCGATATGACCCGAATGGCCATGCGTTACGGAATCGTTGCCCCGGCCTGAGCGCCCGGCGTCGCCGACGCGACGCCAGGTTTTCCAGGTTTCGATTCAGTCGCCTGAATCTGCCCCGCCGTCCTGCCCTTTCTTCCCGCTTTTAGGGGTGGCTGGCTGCAGGGTGTAGATGCCTTTATCGTCTCGTACGACCGTCATAGACGGTTTCGCTTTTGGTGTCGGAGGCGTTGCGGCCTTGGCTGGCTTTGCGGGCGATTCCGACGCCGCCTTTTTCGGAGCGGCTGTCTTCTCGGGCTTGCGCTGATCGGTGCCGGATTTGTCTTTAGCGCCCTTGTCCTTTTTGACTGCGGGTCCGGTCTCTTTGGCGGAGGTCGCTTCTTTTTTCGAAACCTGCCGTGGACGACTGCCGGGTTTCTTGCTGCCCGGCTTGGTCTCGGCAGTTGCCTTTTTGCCTTCCTTGACCGTCTTCTTTCCGTCTTGCGAATCGCGTCGTGAATCGCCTTTGGCCACCGACCCTTCCCTGGATTTGGCCTTGTCGCTGTCGGTTTGGCTCTCCACATTTTTATTGGTTTTTGGACGGCTATTTTTCTTTTGCTCGCCGGGTCCGGCAGATGGTGACGTAGCCTCAGTGAGGGTCACGTCCTTGCCCGGAACCGTCGCAAGCGCGGTTTTATGGCCCGCGCCGCTTTCCTGCTGCTGCGGCTTGGGGGCGCGTGAAGCGGAAGTGGCCGGCTTTGATTCGGCTTGTTTGCCCGGTTCGGACCTGCGAGCGCCTGCACCTTCGGCGCCCGCCGGTTTTTTGGGTGGCTTGGCGGTTGGTTCGCTCGCCGCACTTGAAACCTGTTGAGGAGCGGACTTGGTCGTCGAAGCGGGTTTTGACTCGCCGGTTGCTGCCTTGACCTGGTCGTCCTTTCGGCCTTCACGCCCCTTGCCGCCCGCCGTCTGGTAGGGCGACCGCCGCCTGCGGGGCTTGCGCTGCCCGTTACCGCCGTCGGTTGCCGGCGTTTCCTTGCGGGCTGCCGGAGCCTGTTGTTTGTTCTGTTGCTGTTGTTTGTCCGGCTGGGCACGGTTTGTCGCGGTTTTCTTGCGCGGGGCTTTTTTCCTTGGAGTCTTCTTGGTCGCCCGCCGGCCCTCGGATTGGCCCTGTTGGCCGGCGTTCGAACGGGTTGTCTTCTTACGGGGTCCGCGCTTGCGGGGTCGACCGTCCGATGCCTGCCTCGTCGTGGTCTTTTTCGAACCGCGAGCCGGTGCCTTGCTTGCCGTCTTTTTACGCGTGACCTTCTTCTTCGGTTGAACGCTCTCGGCTTCGTCCTTCTTGTCTGCGCCGTTCAACAAGCGTGCAAACAACTGGCCGAAAAAGCCCGGCTTTGCCGACTTCACGACGTTCTCTTCAACTGCCCGGGTTTGCCTGGACGGTGCGGGGCTGCTGTGGGAGAGAGGCGTCACGGCCGGTGCCGGCGCACCCAAGGCGGAAGAGGCTTGCGATTCGGCGTTTGCGACCAGTTCCGCAGCCGGCTTCTCGGAGCGCGCATAACTCGGATCATCCGAGACGTCGGTTTTTCGAATACGGTGTATTTCGAACTTGGGACGTTCCATGTACTCGTTGGCCACTACCAGGATGGGCGCGTTGTGGCGATGTTCGATTTCGGCGACGGCCGTGCGTTTTTCGTTGAGCAGGAAATTCGCGACGGTCACGGGGGTCTGGATGATGACCTGGCCGGTGTAATCCTTCATGCATTCTTCTTCCACCAGTCGCAGTATCGACAGTGCCAGAGACTCGACGCTGCGGATCGTGCCGTGCCCGTCGCACCGGGGGCAGGGCTCCTGGCTGGACTCGCCCAACGAGGGCCGCAGCCGCTGCCGGGACATTTCGAGCAGTCCGAAGCGGGAAATGCGGCCGGTTTGAACACGTGCCTTGTCGATTTGCAACGCGTGGCGCAGACGTTCCTCCACCGCGCGCTGGTGTTTTCGGTCGTTCATGTCGATGAAATCGATCACGATCAGACCGCCGAGGTCGCGAAGTCGCAGTTGACGCGCGATTTCGTCGGCCGCCTCGAGATTGGTCTTAAACGCGGTTTCCTCGATGTCCGCGCCCTTGGTGGCCCGCGCGGAATTGATGTCGATGGCGAGCATCGCCTCGGTGTGGTCGATGACCAGAGCGCCGCCAGCCGGTAAATGAACCGTACGGGCAAAGGCAGATTCGATCTGGCTTTCGATCTGAAAGCGGTTGAACAGCGGCACGGGATCGTCGTAGATCTTCAGCTTTCGCATGTTGTGCGGCATGACTTGCTGCATGAATTCCTGAGCGTTCTTGAAAACCGCGGGGTTGTCGATCAGGATCTCGCCGATGTCGTTGCGAAGGTGATCGCGCAGGGCGCGAATGAACAGGTTGCTTTCCTGGTAAATCAGGAACGGGGCTGACTTTTCAGCGGCGGCTTTTTCGATGGCGCCCCAGAGCTGTAGCAAATAATCCAGGTCCCACTGCAATTCGTCGGCTTCCCGCCCCACGCCGGCCGTGCGAACGATGATTCCGACGTTGTCCGGTGCAATGACCTGCTGCAACTGCTCGCGCAGTTCTGCGCGGTCTTCTCCGCTGATCCGACGCGACACGCCCCCTGCTTTCGGGTTGGTGGGCATCAGAACGAGGTATCGTCCGGCCAGCGAGAGGTAGGTCGTCAGGGCCGCACCCTTGTTTCCCCGCTCCTCTTTTTCTACCTGGACGATGACTTCCTGACCCTCTTTCATCACTTCCTTGATGGATGGCCGGCCTTCCTTCTTGCGGGGCGGGTTGGCATAGGCTTCGGGGCAGATCTCCTTGAACGGGAGAAAACCATGACGGGTAGAGCCGAAATCGACGAAGCAGGCTTCCAGCGAGGGCTCGATGCGAGTGATCTTGCCCTTGTAAACGTTTGATTTTTTTTGCTCTTGGGAGGGTACCTCGATGTCGAGGTCAATCAGTAATTGGCCGTCGGCAACGGCCACACGCAACTCTTCAGGCTGAGTCGCGTTGATCAGCATACGTTTCATTTTGTTTGTTCCTCAGGCTTTTCCTGGTCGTACACACCGTGCGGGCAAAGCCACGGAGGCCTTGCTCTTACGCGTTTTGTGTGCCCGGCCCGTTCTCTCGTCGGACTGGCCAGGGTTGCCTTAATTCTAAGTTCCGTTTTAATGGCCGGCGGTGGCCGGCGCTAATCAGCAGCCTCCAAGGCTGCTGCTGCAATTCGTTTCCTGGAAACGGCCGATGAATGTGCTCGTGGGCCGGACCAGTGAATGGGTCGGTCTGAGTATCTGAACGACGAGTTCTGCACGATAGCCGGACGGACGGTAAACTGGCCTGCGGAACGCTGAGCGCGGCGCCGAAGAGAGCTTCGGGTCCGCTTACGCGGTTCGAGGTTTTCCAGGAGAGGGCAATATAGCAGTGATTTCACGCTCTATCAATGAGTTGGACGGCGATGTCAACAATTGACCGGACCCAGGGAGTCCGCCACGAGACGGTTAAATCCGACCAGGAGGGGCAGCGCCTGGATAATTGGTTGTCAAATCGACTCAAGGGCTTGCCGCGCTCGCTGATCTATCGAATGATCCGCACGGGCCAGGTTCGCATCGACGGAAAACGCTGCAAACCGTCGAGTCGACTGCAAGCGGGAGACAGCGTCCGGATTCCTCCAGCGCGCCTGAGCACCCGCGTAGAGGCCGTCATATCGGAGCGGGTGATCGTCCAGGTCCGCGACAGAATCCTGTTTGCCGACGATGACCTGTTGGTGATCGATAAACCGTCAGGCATGGCCGTTCATGCCGGAAGCGGTCTGCCCTGGGGTTTGATCGACGTGGTGCGAAGACTCTATCGCGATGAATTCGTCGAACTGGTCCACCGGCTGGACCGCGACACCAGCGGGTGCCTGGTGTTGGCACGAAACGGTTCTGCTCTCAACCACCTTTCCGCTCTGTTCCGCGAAAGCCGGGTCGACAAACGTTACCTGTGCCTGCTGCACGGTGAACTGCCGCAACCACAAGTGGAAGTCGATGCGCCGCTGTTGCGCGTTGAGGGTTCCGGCAAAGCCCGTATCGTCGTCGTGTCGCCCGAGGGCAAACCGGCGAAAACCCGGTTTCGATTGCTGAAAGCCTGGCCTGCAGCCAGCTATGTCGAGGCGGAACTGCTGTCCGGCCGAACCCATCAGATCCGAGTGCACGCTCAGCACCTCGGTACGCCGCTGGCCGGTGACCGGCGGTACTCGGAGCGCGAATCGCAGCGGTTCTGGCGCAAACAGGGATTGTCGCGGTTGTTTCTGCATGCCCACTCGCTGGAGTTCGAGGACCAGGCCCGCCGGGTCCGCACGTTCCATGCTCCGTTGCCCGATGAACTTGGGGCCGTGCTCGACAGTCTCGATTGAGCCGTTTTCCTACGCGATTATTTCTCCTGGTCTATGGAGGTGCGCAAGGGGCTGTGCTTTAATCCCCCCAATGTACAAGCCGCTCGAAGCCTTCATTGGTCTGCGCTACGTGCGCGCCAAACGGCGTAACCACTTTATTTCCTTCATTTCCTTGATTTCCATGCTCGGAATTGCGCTGGGCGTGACCACTCTGATCACGGTGATCTCGGTCATGAACGGTTTCGAGAAGGAGCTCAGGGCGCGAATTCTGGGCGCTATTGCCCACGCGACCATTCAGCCGGTCCAGGGCACGCTTCCCGAATGGCGTTCGGTCATCGACGCGGTCGAGGCCCATCCCGAGGTCGATGGCGCTGCTCCGTACATTGAAGAGGGCGTGTGGCTGCAGGGCGTTGAGTCCAGCGGCGCCTTTATCCGCGGGATTCAGCCGGAATTTGAGACCCGCGTCTCGGAAGCCCACGAGAAAATGCTGCACGGAAGCCTGAGCGACCTGGTGCCGGGCGAATACGGCATCGTTCTCGGTGTCGGCCTGGCGTCGCGCCTGGGCGTCGGGCCGGGCGACCGGGTCACCGTCATCGCTCCGCGCCTGAAAGCCACCCCGGTAGGCGCCAGCCCGTTGATGCGTCGGTTTATCGTCGTCGGCGCTTTTGAATTCGGGGAATTCGAAAACGATTCCGCCTTGGCCCTGGTGCACATGGAGGACGCGGCGCGCCTGCTGCGCATGCCGGTGGGTGATGCCGGAGGTGTTCGCTTGCACCTGGTGGACATGTACCGCGCCTGGGCTGTGGCCCGCGAATTGTCTACCGAGCTGTCCGAGAGAGACCTGGGGAGGGGCGAACGCGCGCCCAGTTTTTACCAAGTGCGCGACTGGACACGTGAGCGTGGAAACCTGTTCCAGGCGGTGAAAACGGAAAAGACCGTGATGTGGGTGATTCTGTCACTGATCATCGCGGTGGCTGCGTTCAATATAATCTCGATGCTGGTCATGGTGGTGACGGACAAGCAGTCTGACATCGCGATCCTCAAGACGATGGGCGCCCGCAACGGCACGGTGATGCGGATTTTCATCATCCAGGGCTGCGTGATCGGTGTGGTGGGGACCTTGCTGGGTGTGGTCGGAGGCATCCTCCTGGCATTGAACATCGGTGCGGTCGTGCCGATGCTCGAACAGGTGTTTGGATTCAGCCTGTTCCCCTCCGATATTTACTACATCACTGAACTTCCCTCGGATCTTAAATCGTCCGACGTCAGCAAGTTCGCTCTCATGTCCCTTGCGATGTCGCTGCTCTCCACGCTCTATCCATCCTGGCGGGCGGCCCGCACGCATCCCGCGGAGGCGCTCAGCTATGAGTGAGTGGAGCAACGACGACATCGTGTTGGAAGCACACAACGTCAAGAAAACCTACCGCCAGGGCCCGCGTGAAGTCGAGGTGCTCAAAGACGTGAACATGCGGCTGGCCGCCGGAGAGTCGCTGGCCATCGTGGGCGTATCGGGTGCGGGCAAAAGTACGCTCCTGCACATACTCGGCGGTCTGGACGAGCCCGACGACGGCGAGGTCAGGGTAGAGGGTTCCTCCCTCTGGCAGATGGGCGCCCGGGAACGCAACCGGGTGCGCAACCAGGCCATGGGTTTCGTCTACCAGTTTCATCATCTGTTGAACGAATTCACCGCGCTGGAAAACGTCGCGATGCCGCTGCTGATTCGCGGCGAGTCCGTGGATACCGCCCGGCGCGAGGCGGCGGTCATCCTGGACCGGGTTGGCCTGACGGAACGGGTTAACCATAAGCCCGGTGAACTTTCCGGCGGCGAGCGGCAGCGTGCGGCGGTGGCTCGCGCGCTGGTCGGGAATCCCCGGGTGGTGCTCGGTGACGAGCCAACAGGAAACCTGGATGAGCGAACCGCGGATCACGTCTACGGGCTGATGCTGGACCTCAACCGGGCGCTGGGCACCAGTTTGCTGCTGGTCACGCACCACCGTGACCTGGCATCGCGCATGGACCGGCGGCTCGAGCTTCACCTCGGGCAGTTGCAGGAAACCGACTAAGCCGGAACGTTGTTATGAATACCGCGGGGGAACGTGCGGAAAAGAGGACCGCCTGGCCCTGGCTGGCCGCCTTTTCCGTTTCGACCCTGACGCTGCCCCTGCAATCGGCGCTCCCTCCCGAATGGAGCCTGTTCTTCTTGAGCCTTGCGGCGTTCTGCTTGCTTGCGAGCCGCGGCGCCCGACCGGTTGGATTGGTCGTCCTGGCGTGGCTAATCGTGGTTTCGGTGTACCGGGAAGCGTTGGAAGACCGCCTTCCAGCGGGGCTTGCCGGCGAGATCCTCGAGGTTCAAGGCACGGTGTCCTCCCTGCCCGAGCGATTCGGCGATCGTCTCCGGTTCCGGTTCAGGCCGGACGCGAATGTCGGTGATATCTCACTACCCCGAAACCTGCTGATCAATTGGTATCGCGATTGGCCCGAGGTGCGGTACGGCGAGCGCTGGCGCCTGGTGCTGGGGCTCAAGCCTCCGTGGGGCTTGGTGAATTTCAATGGGCCGGACCGGGAACGCTGGTTGTTTGGCAATCGCCTGGGTGCGGTGGCCGGCGTGCGATCAGGAGAGCGCCTTTCGTCACCTGAAAGCACTTTTGGGTCCGCCCAGAGAGCTCGCCAATCGATCCGCGACGCGATTGTCCACCAATTGCCCGAGACGCGCGGGCGGGCCACCGTTCTCGCGCTTGCGATTGCCGACCGTTCCGGTATCGATCGTCCGTATCAGAACCTATTACGTGAAACGGGAACGGCTCACCTCATGGCCATTTCCGGACTGCACGTGGGGCTCGCTACCGTGGCTGGCCTGTTCCTGGGTCGCTATGTGCTGGGCTGGCTTCCGGCGGCCGGGCACGGCTTGCAGGTCTACCGGGCGGGACTGGCGACCGGGGCCCTGGCGGCGGCCGCCTACGCTTTGCTCGCAGGCCTCGGCGTATCGACCGTAAGGGCAGTACTGATGTCCCTGGCGGGCTTGCTTGCGCTATCCTCGATGAGGGCCCCGCATCCACTGATGGCGTTCGTGCTGGCTTTGGCCCTCGTGTTGCTGCTCAATCCACTGGCCCCCCTGGGAGCCGGCTTCTGGTATTCCTTTCTGGCCGTGCTGGCGCTGCTGGCGGTGTTCTTTCCGCGGCCCCGTTTGAGCGAATGGTGGAAGATTGCGCTGTTGGCTCAGGCCGCTATTTTTGTCGTAGTGGCCCCCGTCAATGCGAGCTGGATGGGGGGTATTTCACCGACTGCCTTTCCCGCCAACCTGTTCGCGATTCCATGGGTAAGTGCCCTGGTCGTACCTCCGGTACTCACCGGCATCGTCTTGCTGCCGGTTTCCGGGACACTGGCGGGGCTTTCGTGGTGGCTCGCTGCAGGCTCCATGGAGTTCTTGCTGCGAATGCTGGATTACCTTGCCGCGTGGCTGCCCGGGATGTGGGCTACACGCGCACCGCTTGCCTCGGTAGCGGTGGGGGCGGTGCTCGGGGGGCTGCTGTTGCTTTTACCGAAGGGGTTGCCGGGACGATGGCTGGGACTTTTCCTGCTTGCCCCGCTTTTTCTGCCTCCGTCCAGTGCGGTTCCGCCCGGAGGAATGCGCGTCGAAGCACTCGATGCGGGGCAGGGCAGCGCGATCGTGTTGGCGAGTGCAAACCACACCATGCTCTACGATACGGGCGGAGGCGACGGCGAGGGTAGCGACAGCGTCGGCTCCGTCATCATGCCCGCCCTGATGTCGTTGGGAAATGGCGGGCTCGACCGGGTCGTGATCAGTCACGGCGATCTCGACCATGCCGGCGGATTGTTCACGCTGAGGGCCCGGTTTTCGAGGCTATCGGTGCTGGGCAGTACCGGGACGGGTACAGCCGGAGTGGATCCATGCCGGGAAGGCATGTCCTGGTCCCATGACGGGCATCGTTTTCACACGCTTCATCCCTCGGCCGGGCTGCCTTACCTGCGCAACAACAGTTCCTGCGTGCTTGCCGTCGACGGCCCGGGTGTCCGGATCCTGCTTCCCGGAGACATTTCGGGCGGTGTCGAGCATCGCCTGTTATTGAACGGAGTCAAACCCTTCGACGTGCTGTTCGCCCCGCATCACGGCAGCGCCAGTTCATCAACGGCAAGGTTCCTGAGTAGAGTGAACCCGCGTGTCGCCATCGCGACCGCCGGCCTGGGCAACCGTTTTGGCTTTCCCCGCCCGGAAGTGCGCGGGCGTTATACAGCGCAGGGCGTCGACCTGTGGGCGACGGGCGAGTGCGGCGCTATCCGCCTGGACCTGCAGGCCAACGGAGCGATCACGGCCTCCAGCGCCCGCAAGCAGACCCCCCGAATCTGGCGCTGGCCCGCCGCCCCCAACTGCCCCTGATTCGACCCGCGCTCTCTTTGGCAGTACCCGGAGGACACGTCCAGGGAGCCGTTTTGTATTATGATGCCACTGCCTGAATCCCGAACAATCAACGGAGTGATGAATCGTGTTGGAAATCATTAAGGCCGGCGGGTGGTTGATGGCGCCCATCATTCTCTGCTCCATCATTTCCCTGACCATCATTATCGAGCGCGCCTGGTCGCTGCAGCGTAAGAAGGTCGTGCCCGGCGACCTCGGTGCACAGGTGCAGGACTGGGCGTCACGACACGAACTCGACCGGCGCCACCTCGAGCAGCTGCGCGAAGGGTCGGTCCTGGGACGGGTGTTGGGGGCCGGTCTGGTCAACCGCCATCGCTCGCGGCACCTGATCAAGGAAGCCATCGAGGACACCGGGCGCCACGTAGTGCACGAACTCGAGCGGTTCTTGAACACCCTGGGCACGATTGCGGGTATTTCTCCGCTGCTGGGTTTGCTCGGCACCGTCATCGGAATGATCAAAGTCTTCTCTTCCATCATGGTCCACGGGGTTGGAGACGCCAACCAGCTGGCCGGGGGTATCTCAGAGGCTTTGATCACGACCGCTGCCGGTCTGACAGTCGCCATTCCAAGCTTCTTTTTCTACCGCTATTACAAGGGCAAGGTGGAGGCTTACGTCGTCTCCATGGAAGAGCAGGCCATCAACCTGATCGAGGCCATCGAGCGGGGCAACGTTGCGCAGCTTCGCTCGGGTGTGCCCGGAGGCTGAAGGTGAGACTGCAGCACCATGAAAAAGAGGAGCCCAAGGTCGACCTGACGTCGCTGATCGACGTCGTCTTCCTGCTGCTCATTTTTTTCATGGTCAGCACGACTTTCGAACGCGAGTCGGTCCTCAAGGTGGATCTCCCCGAGGCCAGCGCGGTCGAGGAGCGCGAGGAGTTGCCCGAAACCCTCGAACTCGTGATTGACGGCGAGGGCCGCATGTTTTTGAACGACGAGCGCCTGCTGGATAGCGAAGCCCGCACGATCAGCGCCGCGATCAGCCAGCTGGCGGGAGATCGCCGTGACGTGCCGTTGATCCTTCGCGCCGACCGACAGACTCCGCATCATTTCGTGGTGACGGCCATGGATGTGGTCGCGCAGCTTGGGTTCGACAACCTGTCCATCGCGACGGATCGCGCGGCCGGACCGACGGAATGAATACCCCGATCGACAGGGTCGACGAGCCGATGGCCGTCTACCGAAGACTGTGGGGCTACACGCGCCGCTACTTTTGGATGTTCGTCGTGGGAATTGTCGGCGTCGCCATTGACGCGAGCATGCAGGCTGCGTTCATCAAGTTCATGGAGCCGTTGATCGACCGGGTCTTCGTGGGCAAGGATTCATCGTTCGGACTGTGGATGGCCGGCATTATTTTTTTGATCAGCCTGGTGCGCATGCTCGGTAATTTCGCCGGTGTCTACGGCATGGAATGGGTGGGTCGAAAGGTGATCGCCGACCTTCGCCAGGAGCTGTTTGGCGCGTATATTGGACTTCCCGCCACGTTCTACGATCGCTTCAGCTCCGGGCAACTGATTTCCAAGCTGGCATATAACAGTGAGCAGGTCGCCAATGCCGCGACCACATCCGTGGTGTCGGCGTTTCGCGACGTTCTGCTGGTGATTTTTCTGCTGGGCGTGATGCTGATCACCAACGCCAGGCTGACCCTGGTCATGCTGCTGCTGGTTCCGATGATCGGATTGCTGGTCACGGTGATCAGCAGCCGCTTCCGCAAGATCAGCCGGCGCATACAGGACATGATGGGCAACGTGTCCCACGTGACCGAGGAAGCGGTAGCGGGTCAACAGGTCGTCAAGGTGTTCCAGGGGCAGAGCGCTGAGAAACGCCGCTTCGACACCGTCAACGACAAAACCCGCCGTTTACACATGCGCCTGGTCACGGCGCGGCTTGCGTCGTCTTCGCTGGTACAGGTCGCCGCCGGCCTGGCGCTGGTTCTGTTGATGGTCATTTCCACCCGGCCCACGATGCTGGACCAGATCTCCGCGGGCACGTTTACCGCGATCTTCACGGCCATGATCGCGACGATCCCGCCACTCAAGCGGCTGACCACGGTGCAATCACAGATCCAGAAGGGCATTGCCGCCGCGGACAGCATTTTCCAGGTGCTCGATGCCGAACCGGAACGAGATACCGGTGATTTCGAGGTGGAACGGGTCAAGGGTGAAATCCAGTTTCGGGACGTGAGTTTCCGGTACGAGGAGCAGGGCAGGCCGATACTCGAGCAGGTCAACCTCTCGGTGCCGGCCGGCAGCGTCACGGCGTTGGTGGGGCCATCGGGCAGCGGAAAAACGACGCTGGCCGGTTTGTTGCCGCGTTTCTATTCGCATTACGAAGGCAGCATCGTGCTGGATGGACATGAACTGTCGGATTACGCGCTGGACAACCTGCGCAGCCACATCTCGCTGGTCAGCCAGAACGTCGTGTTGTTTGACGACAGCGTGGCCGGCAACATCGCCTACGGGGCGTTGTCCGGCGCCCCGCGCGAGGCCATCGAGCAGGCTGCCCGCGATGCTCACGCCATGGAGTTCATCGAGGAATTACCGGAAGGCCTGGAAACCCGCGTGGGAGAGAACGGCACCCTGCTTTCAGGCGGACAGCGCCAGCGACTCGCCATTGCCCGCGCGCTCCTCAAAGACGCTCCCATCCTGATCCTGGACGAAGCGACGTCGGCCCTGGACAGTGAGTCAGAGCGTGCGATTCAGACCGCTCTGGCCGAGGTGATGAAAAATCGCACGACGCTGGTGATCGCGCATCGCCTGTCGACCATCGAGAGCGCAGACCAGGTGATCGTACTCGACCACGGCCGTGTCATCGAATCCGGAACGCACACCGAGCTGATGGACAAGGGCGGTGTTTACGCCAAGCTTCACCAGTCTCAACTCGGGCACGAACGGGTCGACCCCGTGCCGTCCTGACTGCGTTTTGCCCATGCAAGCGGACACAGAGCAAAAGCTGAACCGATACTGGTACGGCGGTGAGGCGCCACCCAGCTGGCTGCGCGCGCTGACTCCACTTTATCGCCTGGGCAATCGAATTGATCGCAGGATCAAGTCAGCGCAGCGTCCCGCTGACCTGGCGCAGGCGCGCATCATCGTCGTCGGCAACCTGACTGTCGGCGGATCGGGCAAGACGCCCCTGGTCATTCGCCTGTGCGAGCTGTTGCGTGCAGCCGGACTCAAACCCGGCGTGGTCAGCCGCGGTTACCGGCGTCGAGGCAAGGAGCTGCTGTCCGTCACTCTCGATTCCAAGCCTGGCGCGGTCGGTGACGAACCCCTGTTGATCTCCCGCCGTACCGGGGCGCCCGTGGTGGTGGCCGAAGACCGCTGCGAGGCCGCCCGCAGGTTGCTCGAGGAGGGGGTCGACGTGGTCGTCTCCGATGATGGCCTGCAGCATTATCGCCTGCCGCGCACGGTTGAAATCTGCGTTGTCGACGGGGCTCGGGGATTTGGTAACGGCTTGCTGTTGCCGGCCGGACCCCTGCGCGAACCGCTCGAGCGGCTCGAATCGGTCGACTACGTGGTCGTGAATGGCGAAGGAGCCACGATGCCGAAGGACCTGCAAACGGTGCCGATGACGTTGACGACCGGCTGGTTGCGCGCGCTGGACGATACGCAGTCATGGCGTCTGGCACAGTTCGCCGGTTGCCGCGTCAATGCCGTCGCCGGCATCGGAAACCCGGGGCGGTTTTTCGAGTTGCTGAGGCACGCACGAATCACGGTCAATGAATACCCGTTTGCGGACCATCACCGGTTCACCCGGGCCGATTTCGATTCGCTGCCGCCGGGCCTGCCGATCGTGATGACGGAAAAGGACGCGGTCAAGGCCTCCGTGCTCGACCTGGACAACGCCTGGAGCCTGGAGGTGGACGCCGCGTTGCCTGCCGGGTTCGAGGCCGATTTGTTGAAACGTATCGCAGGGAGATCTCCGTGAGTTACCGCATCGTTATTCCCGCACGACTCGCCTCGCAGCGACTGCCCAATAAACCGCTGGCGATCATCGGCACGCACCCGCTGATCGAATACGTGCATCGACGCGCGCGTGCATCGAGCGCCGAGGCTGTGGTCATCGCCACCGATTCCGATGCCGTCCGCGCCGCCGCAGAATCGTTCGGCGCGCAGGTGGTCATGACTTCCTCCTGCCACACCACTGGCAGCGACCGGATCGCGGAGTGTGCCGACATTCTGGGCTGGGAGGACGAAACCCTGGTGGTCAACCTGCAGGGCGACGAGCCTCTGATGCCCGCCTCCTGCCTGGACCAGGTGGCCGGATTGCTACGACAGGACGGCATGGCCGACGTCGCCAGTCTGTACTGGCCTATTGGCGACCACGCCGAGGCTCTGGACCCCAATGTGGTCAAGGTTGTCATCGACCGAAACGGCCATGCTCTTTATTTTTCCCGCTCGGAGATACCACACACGCGGGACCCCTCGGAAGTAGCGGCCCATCGGCACGGCCATTACCCCTGGAAACGGCACATCGGCCTCTATGCTTACCGGGCAGGCGCGTTGCGGGCGTTTGCGGCCATGGCCCCCTCGCCACTCGAAGCGATGGAGAAGCTCGAGCAACTCCGTTTTCTCGAATCCGGCCACCGGATTGCGATGGCGGAGGCGCGTGACTTCATCCCGGCCGGCGTGGATACGCCCGATGACCTCGAGCGTGTGCGCCGGTTAATCGAGGCCGGGGGTTGAAGCCCGGGCATGCCGAGTCAATCAGCATCGAAGCCGTCCGGTGATTTCGACGGCAAGGGTTTTGCCAGAAAACTGCCGACCCGGCCCGGTGTCTACCTCATGCGTGACGAGGAAGGGCAGGCGCTTTACGTAGGAAAAGCGCTGAATCTTCGAAAACGGGTGGGCAGCTACTTCGACGCGCGGCCCAAGGGTGAGCGCATCATGCGGATGGTGGCGCGAATCCGCCAGGTCGAGGTCAGCATTACACGCACCGAGGCCGAAGCCCTGCTGCTGGAGAACGAGTGGATCAAGTCCCTCAAACCCCGGTACAACGTCCTGCTTCGAGATGACAAATCCTATCCGTGGATCGTCTTGAGCACCGATCATGAATTCCCCCGCATCTCGTTTCATCGCGGGGCCCGCGACCCGAAGAAGCGTTTTTTCGGCCCCTACCCGTCGGCGCACTCGGTTCGGGACAGCATCAACCTGATCCAGAAACTGTTTCGACTGCGGAACTGCGAAGACAGTTATTTCGCGCACCGCAACCGCCCCTGCCTTCAACACCAGATTCGACGGTGCACGGCGCCGTGCGTTGGACTGGTCAACGAGGCGGATTACGCCGAGCAGGTGAACGATGCCGTTTTGTTCCTGTGTGGCCGTAACCGCAAGGTGACCGATCGCCTTGTCGAGCGGATGGAATCGGCCGCCACCTCGCTCGACTTCGAGAGCGCCGCGGTCTACCGAGACCAGATCAACTTGCTTCAGCAGATGCAGGCCCAGCAGTTTGTTTCCGGCAAACAGAAGGACATCGATTTCATCGCGGTGGCCAGCGAGCAGGGCAAGTTCTGCGTGGAGGTCATGTCGATTCGTGGCGGGCGCCACCTCGGGCAGCGGAACTTCTTTCCCAGCCAGACGGAAGGCCATGACAGGAGCGGGGTGATGGAAGCGTTCCTCGGACAGTATTACCAGCAACGGCAGTCCCCGGCCGAGGTGGTGATTTCAGATCCCGTCGAGACCGGCGCACTGCTGGCGGAGGTGTTTTCGGAGGCCGCCGGGCGCAAGGTGCGCATCCAGCCGCATCCGCGAGGAGACCGCCGTCAGATGCTGGAGATGACGCGCACCAATGCGCGCCAGGCCCTGCTGCTGCGGCTTGCCAGCCAGGCCAACATGACCGCGCAATTCGAAGACCTGCGCGACTTGCTCGGGCTCGAGGAAGCCCCCGCCACGATCGAGTGTTTCGACATTTCCCACACCGCGGGCAACGAGACGGTGGGCTCCTGTGTGGTGTTCGATCAGAACGGTCCGGTCAAGTCCAAGTACCGCCGCTACAACCTTCGGGGCATCACGCCGGGTGACGACTATGCGGCAATGCACCAGGTGCTGTCCCGGCGTTATGCACGCATCCAGGCCGAAGAGGGCAGCCTGCCCGACCTGGTGCTGATCGACGGCGGCAAGGGCCAACTCTCGCAGGCGGAAGACGTGATGGGCGAATTCGGTCTTTCGGGTATTCCGATCGTGGGCATTGCAAAAGGTCAGGGCCGCCGCGCCGGACACGAGCAGTGGATAACGGGCTCGCCGCACCGCAGCCTGTTTCCCGGCCCGCAGTCGCCCGCTTCGCACCTGGTTCAGCAAGTACGTGACGAGGCCCACCGTTTCGCGATTACCGGTCACCGTGGAAGGAGACAGAAAGCCGTGACCAAATCCGGGCTCGAAAAAATTCCCGGAATCGGCCCGGGGCGCAGGCGTGCGCTGCTCAACCATTTCGGCGGCCTGCAGGGGGTCAAGCAGGCGGGCATCGAAGAGTTGTCGAGTGTGCCAGGTATCAGTAAAGTGCTGGCCGAAACCATCTTTCGCGCCCTGCATTGAGTGGGGATGTCTGCGATAATCAGAGCTTTGATCGCATCGAGGAAGTCAACATCATGCCACTGACCGTGCCCACCATGCTGACACTGCTCCGCATCGCACTCGTGCCGGTGCTCGTGGTGGTATTTTTCCTGCCGTATTCCTGGTCGAACCTGGCCTGCGTGATCATTTTCGTCGCCGCGGCCGTCACGGATATCGCGGACGGCGCCATCGCGCGCAGCACCGGGCAAACGTCTCGTTTCGGGGCCTTCCTGGACCCGGTGGCCGACAAGATCATGGTCAGCACCGCGCTGGTGCTGCTCGTCGCGCAGTACTCGGACCCCACCGAGGTCTTCGCGCACGAATCCGTGTTCGCCATCGCGGCCGCGATCATCATCGGGCGCGAGATCACGATTTCGGCGCTGCGTGAGTGGATGTCGGAAATCGGCGAGAGCGCACTGGTGAAAGTCAGCAGCGTGGGCAAACTGAAAACCATTTTCCAAATGACGGCTATCGGCTTCCTGCTGTACCGGGAGGACTT
>JABDPF010000105.1 GCA_013042915.1 Lysobacterales bacterium | reverse complement strand
GACAAGCCGCCGGAAGAGACCGTCATCCGTTCGGACAAGATACGGATGCATCATTTCGCGATACACCAGCCGCATCACCAGGCCGAGCTGTCCGGCGAGGAGCGCCGCTCCTTCGCCGAGGTACACCAGGGCCTCGACAGCCTGGACGAGGCCAAGCGCTGCCTGAGTTGCGGTGTGTGCAACGCCTGCGACCGCTGTGTCACGTTTTGCCCGGATGGTGTGCTGCGCCGCGAGGGTGACCGGGTGGTGTTCGATTACGACTACTGCAAGGGTTGCGGCGTCTGCGTCAGCGAGTGTTCGCGTGCCGTGATCTACATGAAATCCAGCGAGGAGGCCGCATAAATGAGCATGCAACTCGTGACGGGTAACCACGCCGCAGGCCACGCTTTCGGGCTGGCGGGTGAAGCGAACCGAACGGCACGCGGCGCGGTCTGCGGCATCTATCCGATCACGCCGCAAACCGAGATCGTCGAGTACGTGGCGAAGTTCTCCTTCAGCAAGGGAGCAGTGGTCCCGGTGGAAAGCGAGCACAGCGCGATGGGAGTCTGCCTGGGCGCCGCGATGAACGGCGCACGCTCGTTCACGGCCAGTTCGAGCAATGGCCTGGCGTACATGGCGGAGAACGTCATGGTGGCCTCTTTCTACCGTTTGCCGATCGTGATGGCGGTGGTCAATCGCACGCTGGGTCCGCCGTGGAACATCTGGGCCGACCAGGGCGACTCGCTGATGTTCCGGGACTTTGCCTGGATTCAACTGTATTGCGAAACCAGCCAGGACGTGGCCGACACTTCGCTGCTGGCCTTCCGGTTGGCTGAAGACCCCCGCATCATGCTGCCCGTGATGGTCTGCATGGACGGATTCATCATTTCGCATACGTCGATGGAAGTCGAACTGGCCGAGCAGGAACAGGTCGACCGCTTCCTGCCGCCCTGCAACGTGCCGCACAAACTGGACTTCGATCAGCCCAAAACCATGGGCGGCATGACGTTTCCGCAGGAAACGGTGGCCCACCGCCACGAGTTACAGGAGGCAATGGGGCGGGTGCCGGCGGTGTTCGAGGAACACCGCGAACGGTTCAGGGACGTGTTCGACCGCGACCTGGCCGGCGCTGTCGAGGCTTACTATTGCGAGGACGCCGATACGATTTTCGTCACGTCCGGTTCCATTTCCACCACCATGCGAGACGTGATCGACAAGCGCCGCGAGCGGGGTGACGACAAGGTCGGGATGGTCGCGATCAAGATGTTCCGACCCTTCCCGGTCGATCGGATTCGTGAACTCTGCGCCGGCGCGAAAAAAGTCGGGGTGCTCGACCGGAATTGCTCCGCCGACCGCGGCGGTATCTTCTGGCAGGAAATCCGCGCCGCGATGCAGGGCGGGGGCCATCCGTTAATCCAGGGCTACCTGACCGGTGTCGGCGGATGCGACGTGATACCGAAAACCGTTCACGAGGTCGTGGATGACCTCCTGGGCCGCAGCGAGGCCGGCGAGCCGGTCTGGAAGGGAGTGTGACGATGAGCATTGAGGCCGTGCCCGTTAATTTCGATCCCGATTGCCTGCTCAGGCCGGGGAATACCAACTGCGGCGGCTGCGGCATGAGCAATGGCCTGACCATGCTGGGGCGGGCCCTGGAGGACGAGCATTACTCGATGGTTATACCCGCATGCTGCGGTATCGTCACCGCTGGTGCCTATCCCACCACCGGCTACAACGTGCCCGTGGTGGCCTCGACTTTCGCCTCCTCGCCGGCCTTTGCCAGCGGCGTGGCAGCCGTCAACGCCCTCAACGAGGTCGACGATGGTGGCAAGCGGCACGTGATTTGCTGGGCGGGGGACGGCGGAACCTACGACATCGGCATGGCTACGCTGTCGGCTGCCGCCGAGCGAAACGAAGACCTGATCTACATTTGCTACGACAACGAAATTTATGGCAATACCGGTGGCCAGCGCAGTTCCGCCACACCGCTGACCGCGCGTACGGCCACCACGCCGCGCGGCAAAGGCGAAGGAAAAAAGAACATCATCAAGATCATGGCGGCCCATCGAATACCGTATGCGGCTACGCTGTCGATCGCGCATCCCGATGATTTCAGGCGAAAGATCCGCCAGGCGCTCAAAATCAAGGGCTTTCGATTTTTCCTGATGCACTCACCGTGCCCGACTGGCTGGAAAACCGAGCCGGCCGAGACCATCGAACTGGTCAGCCTGGCAGTGCGCAGTGGAATCTTCCCCCTGTACGAGGTATTCGACGGGGAAAATTACCGGATCAACGTGGAGCCCGATGGCACAGACCCGGAGGAATATTTCGACAAGCAGCGGCGTTTCCGTGGGCCGGAAATGAACATCAGCAGCGTCAAACGGTTCGTAGAAGCCCGAATGAAGCGACTCAAGCGGCTGGAGAGTGTCAGCGAATTCGACGCGGATTGACGGGCTTTTGAGTTAAAGCTACTCCGGCAGCGCCAGGACCATTCCGCCGTGGACCGTGCAGGTATCGGGGTCGATCGTGTTCAGCTGCTCACGGACCGACTTGTCGGCCTCTTCGAAAGCCAGCATTTGCTCGGACGCGGCGTTTACCACAGACTCCCGGCAGGCCTTCAGGTTCTCGGTGTTCCAGCCGTGCTCCGGACACTCTTTCTCCACCCGGACCTCTAGCGCCTTGCGGGCTTGCCGCCAGGCACTGCTGTTTCTGCTTTGCTCAGCGCGCAGTTTCTGTTTCTTCGCCTCGCATGCCCGCGCCACGCAGGGGGCCTTCGGCTGTCCCTGGATGGAATAGGCGACGCTCATGTAGAACTCCTGCGCACGATTTTCATAGCCGTCGGGGCTGGGCGTGGCTTTCATCAGCAGGTTGACCCGCGAGCGCTTATCCGCCTCGACATAGCCCAGCGGGGTGTGCGATTCGAGTATGCGATGGGTCCACGGGTCCAGGCGCTCGACGCACATTGCCCAGTTGACCGCCCCCGGGCATTGATTGCGCACGACAAGATCAAATTCACGGTGCTGGTCGGTCACCTGGATGATGGTGCGGACTTGCTCCTTCATGCAGGAGAAGTCGACCTCTTCGGATTCTTGACCCCAAGCCTGTCCAGCGAAAAACACTGACAGAAGTAAGGTATATCTGGCTGTTTTATAACTGATTTTCATGACGCGGGCTCCCTTTGTCCACTTACTATAGCAAAGCAGACGCCCCGGGTGAAAGGAGTTCAGTCTGCCGCCATCAGTTGTGCAGGATCCTGGAGAGCACTCGGAACTTCGGCAATACTGCCGACAATCCCGTCGGCGCCCAGTTCGCTCGCCGGCAGCGCGGTATAGCCGTTCGGCACGACCAGGACGATCACACCCGCGGCGCGGGCCGCCCCGACGTCAGCCGTCGAGTCGCCAACCATAACGGCTTGCCGGGCCGACACGCCCAGTTCATCAAGGCAGGCGAGTAGTGAAGTCGGGTCTGGTTTTCGGGCAGTAGTACTGTCCCCGCCCACGATGCTTCCGAAATACCTGGTGATGTCCAATGCCTCGGTGATCTGGCGTGTCACGCCCCCGGGTTTGTTGGTGCAAAGTCCCTGGCACACTCCGGCCCGGGACAAGCGGTCGAGGGCGTAGCGCGCGCCGGGAATCAAGAACGAGTTGTTCGTGGCGCAAGCCTGATAAAGGGTCAGGAAATCGGCCACGCGCGAGTCGACCGCCTGGCCGTTGAGAACGACTCCCGATGCCGCGAAGCCCCGTTCGATCAGCTTGGGCACTCCGCCGCCAATCATCAAACGGACGTCACTCACCGCGTGAGTCGCGAGACCTTCGCTGCTGAGCTGGGTGTTCAGGGCGGAGGCCAGGTCCGGTGCCGACTCGACCAGCGTGCCGTCGAGGTCCCAGATGACCGCCGCCGGGTGATGTCCCACGGCCGCGACCGTGATGTCAGATCGGGTCATGTAGAGCATTCCTAGAGCCCAGGTAGATCAGGTGGGTGTCGTCCGGTAAGAGTTTTATGCGGCCCGGGCGAATTCGCGATGCTCCGGGGCGAAAGGCGGTGATGTGCAGCGCCCCGCCGGATTTCATCTGCGGCTTTGCCAATGTATGTCGATGCCGCGAGTCTAGCCGTGTTTCATGATCCGCGCTTTTTGCCGTTCCCAATCGCGGTCTTTTTGCGTTTTCCGCTTGTCGTGTTGTTGCTTGCCCCGCGCCATTCCGATTTCCACCTTGGCCTTGCCGCGAGACCAGTACATGGCAGTGGGTATTACGGTGTAACCCTTGCGATCGACGGCGCCGATCAGGCGGTCGATCTCACGTCGATGCAGCAGCAGTTTCCGCGTTCGGGTCGGGTCCGGTGTGACGTGCGACGACACCGTGGGCAGTGGGCTGATCCGGCAACCGAAAAGCCAGGCTTCGTTGTCCTTCAGCAGGACGTACGAATCCGAGAATTGAATGCGTCCCTCCCTCAGCGCTTTCACCTCCCAACCTTCCAGCGCGACTCCCGCCTCGAGTCGATCCTCGATGTGGTACTCAAACCGGGCCCGCTTGTTGACGGCGATGGTCTTGGATGTTTTTGTTTTTCCGTTGCTCATGGTATCTATTCTACTATCTCTCTTGCACCCGTTCGCGCCCGTCAAGCCCTGCCGTTCCCGTTTTCAGAGCGCGTCGGCCGCATGGGATTCCGGGGCCTTACCTGCCGGACGGATTTGAGATTATGATGGAATGGTCTCGTCCCGAGGAATGCAATCATGACCCTTCAACTGACCGACTCGAACCTTCTGCGAACCGATGCCTATGTCAACGGCTGCTGGACCTCTGCCGACGACGGCGGCACGCTGGAGGTGATCGACCCGGCCACCGGTCGGGCCGTGGCCGGGGTCGCGCGTTGCGGCACTGCGGAAACGCGAAGAGCGATCGAAGCCGCGCACCGGGCCCAGGTGAACTGGCGCTCGCTTGCCGTGAAAGAACGATCGGCGATCCTGCGTCGCTGGTTCGACCTGATGATAGCGGCCCAGGAGGACCTGGCGAGAATCCTGACGGCCGAGCAGGGCAAGCCGCTGGCCGAGGCCCGGGGTGAAATCGCCTACGGTGCCAGCTACATCGAGTGGTTCGCCGAAGAAGGAAAACGGGTTTACGGCGATACCATCCCGCAACCGAGCGACGACAAGCGGCTGGTCTGCATCAAGCAACCGGTCGGCGTCGTGGCCTGCATCACGCCGTGGAATTTTCCCAACGCGATGCTGGCCCGAAAGATCGCGCCGGCACTGGCGGTGGGTTGCACGGTGGTGTGCAAGCCGGCGAATGCGACGCCGCTGTCGGCTTATGCGATGGCCGAACTGGCCGACCGCGCGGGCGTTCCGGCCGGCGTGTTGAACCTGGTCACCGGCAAGACAAGCGAGATCGGTGCTGAAATGACGTCCAATCCGCTGGTTCGCAAGTTGACATTCACCGGCTCCACCGAGGTCGGCAAGCAGCTGATGAGCGAGTGCGCGGGAACCGTCAAGCGCACCTCGATGGAACTGGGCGGCAATGCGCCCTTCATCGTGTTCGACGACGCCGATCTCGACGCGGCCGTCGCCGGCGCAATGGCCAGCAAGTACCGCAACGCCGGCCAGACCTGCGTGTGCGCCAATCGACTGCTGGTCCAGGCCGACGTGTACGAAGCCTTTGCGGAAAAATTGGCCGAGGCCGTCAGCGGGCTGAGAATGGGTTGCGGCACCGACGAAGGAGTCCAGGTCGGCCCCTTGATCAACGAGCAGGCGGCAGACGACGTATTGGCTTTCATCGAAGACGCGGTCGACAAGGGCGCAATGGTTGTCGCCGGGGGTGGGCGCGGTAACCAAGGGGCCTGTTACGTGCAGCCGACGATCCTGACCCGCGTCAGCGACGACATGCGGGTATTCCGAGAAGAAATTTTTGGCCCCGTCGCGCCGTTGTTTCGTTTCGAGACCGAGGACGAGGCGATCAAAATGGCCAACGACACCGAATTCGGACTGGCCTGTTATTTTTACGCGCGGGATATCGGTCGCATCTGGCGTGTCGCAGAGGGCCTGGAGTACGGCATCGTGGGCATCAACGAGGGCATCATTTCGAATGAAATGGCGCCGTTCGGCGGCGTCAAGGAGTCGGGACAGGGACGCGAGGGCTCCAAGTACGGCCTGGACGACTACCTCGAGGTCAAGTACCTGTGCATGGGAGGAATCGACCAGTGAGTCGGGATACCACGGCCAGCAACCGCCACTGGCAAGAGCGCAAGGAGGCGGCCATCGCCCGGGGGATGGGCAACCTGGCCCCGGTCTACATTGACCGGGCAAAAAATGCCGAGATGTGGGATGTGGAAGGCAACCGCTACATCGATTTCGGCACCGGCATCGCCGTGTGCACCACCGGCCATCTTCACCCGAAGGTCACCAAGGCCGTGCAGGCCCAGCTCGAGCGCTTCAGCCACACCTGCGTTATGGTCACCCCCTACGACTCAGCGGTCATGTTGGCAGAGCAGCTAAATCGCCTGGCGCCGGGCGAGACTCCAAAGAAGTCTGTTTTCGTCACCACGGGCGCCGAGGCGGTCGAGAACTGCATCAAGATCGCCCGCGCCCACACCGGTCGACGGGGCGTTGTCGCTTTCGGCGGTGGGTACCATGGCCGTACCCTGATGACGATGGGGTTGACGGGAAAAATTACGCCTTACAAGAACCTTTTCGGGCCATTTCCTGCCGAGATATTCCATGTGCCGTTCCCGGTCGAGTACCACGGGGTCACGGTCGAGCATTCGCTGGGCGCGCTGGACAGCCTGTTCAAGGTCGACATCGCACCGTCGGACGTTGCGGCGATCGTGGTGGAACCGGTCCAGGGCGAAGGCGGGTTTTACCCTGCGCCTGATCGTTTCCTGCAAGCGCTGCGTACGCTGTGCGACGCGCATGGAATCGTACTGGTGGTGGACGAGGTCCAGACCGGGTTCGCCCGAACGGGTCGATTTTTCTGTTCGGAATACGCCGGAATCGAACCGGACCTGATGACGGTGGCAAAAGGCGTGGCGGGCGGCTTTCCCCTGGCGGCGGTGGTGGGAAAAGCGGAGATCATGGACGCACCCCTGCCGGGAGGCCTCGGCGGCACGTACGCGGGCTCACCCGTCGGCTGTGCGGCGGCCCTGGCGGTGATCGAAGTGATCGGGGAGGAAGGCCTGGTCGAGCGCGCGGGTGAACTCGCGCGTCTGTTCGGACGGCGCCTGGCCGATGTGCAGAAACGGTATCCCCAGGTCCTGGGTGATATCCGGACGGAGCGGGGCGCCATGATCGCCGCGGAACTGGTGCGCGAGGGAGACGCGGCGCAGCCGGACCCCGATCTGGCGCAGCGCGTGGTCGCAGAGGCCTATCGCCACGGTCTGGTGTTGCTGAGCTGCGGCAGCCGCGGTAACGTGATCCGCTTTCTGCCCGCGCTCACCATCACGGACGCGCTGGCCGAGGAAGGCCTGGACCGTTTCTGCGACAGCCTGGCAAAGGCCTTGCAGCACAGCTGAGGCCTGGGCGACGGATCACGGCGAGACACCCGTGTGCCTCACCGTGATATCCTTGCCGCGCCCCAGGCGAGCAGAATTCGATCCCGATGGAAATCACGCGCAGCGCCCTCGTTTTATACCCGGCCATGGACATGTTCCGACTGGTCCGCGACGTGCCTTCCTACCCGCAATTCCTGAGCTGGTGCGTGCACGCCGAGGTACACGAGGAGACCGCGGAACAGCAGCTGGCCTCGTTGACAGTGAGAGTCAGCGGCGTCACGCAGCAGTTCACGACGCGCAACCGGTTCGAGCCGGGTGAACGCCTGACCCTCTCGCTGGTCGAGGGACCGTTTCGTCGACTGTCGGGAGAGTGGCGGTTCGATCCGCTGGGCAATGACGGCAGCAAGGTCACCCTGGTTCTGGGCTTTGATTTCTCGAACAGGATGTTGTCGGGGGCTTTCCGCCGGGGATTCACGCACATCGCGGACCGCCTGGTCAGCGATTTCTGCAAGCGGGCAGATGATGTCTATTAGCCGTGAGACCGCCCTGATCGGAATCGAAGTGGCCTACGCGTTGCCGCAGCGACAATGCGTCGTGGCGCTGACGGTCACCGAGGGATGCACCGTGATCGAGGCCATCGAGCAGTCCCGCATTCGCGAAGAGTTCCCCGATATGGAGGTCGATCCGAACGCTCTGGGGATTTTCGGGCGCAAGGTGCGGGCAGGGCAGGCGCTGCGACAGGGCGATCGAGTCGAGATTTACCGCCCGCTGATCGCCGACCCGAAGGAGGCTCGGCGCCAACGGGCCGAGAAATCGAAAAAAGGCTGAGCGGGGCGTTCAGCCGTCGATATCGGGTGTGGTCAGACTGTCATCAGGGGTTTGATCGAGCACGTCCATGCCGCGCTGGTAATCCCTGTCCTCGGCATTGCGCTCGTTGACGGCCTCTTCGTCTTCATCGACACCTTCCAGAACCTCTTCCTGGACGGATTCCAGAGCCGCGTCCTGGGGGCTCTCTGTTTGGTCACTGTCTCTGGGCTTCACGAACGATGCCACTTCCTCGCTGTCCCCAGTGTCGCCGCCGGCGGGCGCGAAGGGATTGTCCTGGCCTTCTATGTCGGACAGGAGGCCGTCTTCGAAGCGCAACGTCACGGTACGCTTGACCGGGTCGTTGCCGCGTCGGCTGAAGGTTTGCACGTAATCCCAGCGATCGGGGTTGAACGGATCCTTGACCGACGGCGTGCCCAGGACAAACAATACCTGCCGTTGGTTCATGCCGATGTACAATTCGTCCAGATCGTCTTGTTCAAGAGCATTTCCTTGCTGGATATTTTGCTTGTAAATCAGTCCGCAACCCGTTGATAGTAATAGGACAAATACTGCAGTTAGAGGGGTTCTGAGAGTCATTGTGTTTCCGGGGCGCGTTTAGCCGGCTGGGCAAAAGGTGAATGATACAATAAAGCGGAACGCCCCCAAAGTGGCTTCCGATCGAGTGGGAAGACGACGTGAGAAGAAAAAGCCTTAAAGACGCCGGCCTCAAGATCACCCATCCGCGGCTGTGCATCCTGCGCGTGCTGCAGGGAAACCGTAACCGGCACCTGACCGCGGACGATATCTATCGGCGCCTGGTCGATTCCGGCGATGAGATCGGCCTGGCAACCGTTTATCGGGTACTCAACCAATTCGAGTCGTCCAGCCTCGTCAAAAAACACAATTTCGAGGGCGGCCAAGCGTTCTATGAGCTGTATGACGGTGAACATCACGATCACATGGTTTGCCTGGAGACCGGAAAGGTCGTCGAGTTTTTCAGCGAGGAGATCGAGGCTGCGCAGCAGAAAATCGCCGAGGAACACGGATACGAAATTGAAAGTCACAGTCTCGTGATTTACGTGCGACCGAAGAAGAAATAGGCCGCAGCGGGCTCCGGCAACAGGGGCTCTCAGTGGCGTGCCGCGCCGGCCTCCTTCAGCAGTTCAGCGGCGTGTGCCCGGCTTTGAGCAGAAATCTGACCACCCAACATTCGAGCCACTTCCTCCACCCGCGCCGACTCTCCCAGGTGGTGCACCGCCACGGAGGTGACGGCGCCGTCATCCTGCTTGGAGATGCAAACCTGCTGGTCGGCGAACACGGCCACTTGCGCCAGGTGGGTCACGCACAACGCCTGCCCGTCGGATGACAACCGTTTCAGCAGTGAACCCACCGTGGTCGCGGTTGCGCCGCCGATGCCGGCGTCGACCTCGTCGAACACTTGCACCACCGAGTCTCCGTGTTGGCGCGCGACGATTTTCACGGCCAGGCCGATGCGCGACAGTTCACCGCCCGACGCCACTTTGCGCAGGGGCCCAGGATCGATGCCGCGGTTGGCGCTGACCCGGATTTGCACGCGGTCGTCGCCGCGGGCCGAGGGGGGGCGGTCGGATTCGAGATGCACGTCCAATTCAAAGCGGCCGCCTTCCATGCCGAGCTGCTGCATCAACTCGGTAACACCTTTGGAGAGTGCACCGGCTCGCTGCGCCCGCTTTTCGTGCACGGCGCGGGCGGCATGGCGATAGGCCCTCAGCGCGGCCTCCAGTTCGGCGTCGATGACGGCCAGCCGCTTTTGCTGTTCGGCCGCACGCTCCAACCGTTGCGTCAGCTCGTGGCGCACGCGGAGGAGTTGTTCGGGTTCCACCCGGTGTTTGCGCGCAAGATCATGTTGCGCTGTGAGCTGACGTTCCAGTTCGGCAAGGCGTTCCGGGCTGAGATCCATGCGCGACAATGCGGCCTGGATGGCCGAGCCGGCTTCGTCGCAATTGATGGCGGCCTCCTGCAGCATCCTGGCGGCGGTGGCGATGTCTTCGTCCAGCTCGGCATGGTCCTGGAGTGCACGAGCGCATCGGTGCAGGGTTGCCGATACCGCGCGGGGCTCCGAATCCAGGTCGGCCAGGGTCGTCTCGAGGGAGCCGACGATCTCGCCGCCGTGGGCCAACTTGCGGTGTTGGTTTTCGAGCGCGCTGAATGCATCCGGCGAGAGCAAACCGTTTTCCAGTTCCTCGAGCTGGTAACGCAGCAGCTCCAGGTCGCCCGCTTCCAGCGGCGCCTGTCCCAACAAGGCTTGCTTTTCCATTTCCAGGGCATGCCAGGCAAAGTAGCGGTCGCGCAGGTCGCGCCGAGCCGTCTCGTGGTGCCCGGCGTCGAGCAGGGCCAACTGCTCGGCGCTCTGGGCCAGTCGAAGGTGTTCGTTCTGGCCATGGATCTCGACCAGCGATTCACCGAGGGAGTCCAGTTGCTGCAGCGTGACCGCCGTACCGTTGATCCAGGCCCGGGAGCGGCCGTTGGAATGAACAACGCGGCGCAACAGGCAGTCCCGGTCGTCGTCCAGGTCCTGCTCACGCAGCCACTCGAGGGCGGGGCTGTCCTCGTCCAGTTCGAAACCGGCGCTCAGTTCGGCTTTGTCACAATCCTGGCGCACGGCGGCGCTGTCGGCGCGGTTGCCGCTCAGCAACCCCAACGCGCCCACCAGGATGGACTTGCCCGCGCCGGTCTCGCCGGTGACGCAAGTGAAGCCGTGCTCGCACTCGAGTTCCAACGAATCGACAATGGCATAGTCTCGGATGTGCAGAAAAACAAGCATGGGCGTCAGCGATTGAATGGGCGTTCAAGCTAGCACGTGGCCGACCGGCGTGGCAATCGGAAAAGCTCGCCCAAGCAGGTAAGCCTTTTCTTGAAACGCCACTCGGCATCCCCATATCGAAGCTGAACTCAATTAGAGCCAGTCGCCTGTTGTTCGTAAGGCGCCATCGGGACGGGAGATGAACGTGATCGGGAAGAAAAAAGACGCGACAGACAAAGAAGTGGACATCGAAGATGCGTCCACTGAAGACGGCCACGGGGACTCCGTAACGGTTGAAGGCGAAGACGCGCTCGAGGCGCAGGAAGAGATCGGCCGCCTGCGCGAAGCCATGTTGCGCATGCAGGCCGAGACGGAGAATACACGCAAGCGCCTGACCCGTGAACTGGAGCGTTCACGCAAGCTCGCACTCGAGCGCATCATGAAGGACCTCATTCAGGTTCGAGACACGCTGGAGCGCGGCCTGGAAGTCGATCCCGAATCGGCCTCGGTGCAATCCCTTCTTGAAGGTCAGCAACTCACGTTGAAGATGTTCAACAAGGTCCTCGAAGACCACGACTTGGAAGTCATCGACCCACTGGGCGAAGCGTTTGACCCGGAGTTGCACGAGGCAATGACGGTATTGCCGTCGGCAGACCAGGACGAGAACACGGTGCTGGAGGTGCTGCAGAAGGGCTACCGCCTGCACGATCGGCTGGTGCGCCCGGCGATGGTGGTGGTCTCGCGCAAACCGTAACCAATCAGGTCCTGACCGAACATTGAATTGAGCGGGGGAAACC
Organism: Lysobacterales bacterium; assembly: GCA_013042915.1. Lineage (GTDB taxonomy): Bacteria > Pseudomonadota > Gammaproteobacteria > Xanthomonadales > SZUA-36 > JABDPF01. The sequence goes on along the minus strand of JABDPF010000105.1, from coordinate 1,374 downwards.
CCATCTCAGGTGTAGGAATTTAAACCGTTTTCTGGAGAAACGAAACATGGGAAAAATCATAGGCATCGACCTGGGTACCACCAACTCCTGCGTCGCAGTGATGGAAGGCGGGCAACCCAAGGTCATCGAGAACGCCGAGGGCGACCGCACGACGCCGTCGATCGTTGCCTTTACCAAGGATGACGAGGTATTGGTGGGTCAGCCGGCCAAGCGGCAGGCGGTGACCAACCCGACCAACACGCTGTTTGCGGTTAAGCGCCTGATCGGGCGCAAGTACAGTGAAGACGTGGTTCAGAAAGACCGCGACCTGGTTCCGTATCCTATTGTCGAAGCCAGCAATGGCGATGCGTGGGTCGAGGCTGGCGGCAAGAAGATGGCGCCGCCTGAGGTGTCCGCTCGCGTTCTGATGAAGATGAAGAAGACCGCCGAGGACTACCTGGGAGAGGAAGTCACCGAGGCGGTGATCACCGTGCCGGCATATTTCAACGACTCACAGCGCCAGGCCACGAAGGACGCGGGCAAGATCGCAGGCCTGACCGTCCGTCGCATCATCAACGAGCCCACCGCGGCCGCGCTGGCTTACGGTATGGACAAGAAGACCGGTGACCGCAAGGTGGCCGTGTATGACCTGGGCGGAGGCACCTTCGACATCTCTATCATCGAGATTGCGGACGTTGACGGAGAGCACCAGTTCGAAGTGCTGGCGACCAACGGCGACACCTTCCTTGGTGGCGAGGACTTTGACAAGCGTGTCATCGACTACCTGGTCGAAGAGTTCAAGAAAGATCAGGGCTTCGACCTGCGCAACGATCCGCTAGCGCTGCAGCGCCTTAAAGAAGCTTCGGAGCGCGCCAAGATTGAGCTGTCCTCAGGCCAGCAGACCGAGGTCAACCTGCCGTACATCACGGCGGATGCCAGCGGACCGAAACACCTCAACATCAAACTGACCCGCGCGAAACTGGAAGCCCTGGTCGAAGACCTGGTGACGCGCACGATCGGTCCGTGCCGCACGGCCCTGGACGACGCCGGACTCAAAGTCAGCGACATCGACGACGTGATCCTGGTCGGCGGCCAGACCCGCATGCCGAAGGTGCAGGCGGCCGTTGCCGAGTTCTTCAGCCGCGAGCCCCGCAAAGACGTCAACCCCGACGAGGCGGTTGCCGTGGGGGCAGCCATCCAGGGTGGCGTGCTGGCCGGCGACGTCAAGGACGTGCTTTTGCTGGACGTTACCCCGCTGTCGCTGGGCATCGAGACCCTCGGCGGCGTCATGACCAAGCTGATCGAAAAGAACACCACGATTCCGACCAAAGCGTCCCAGGTGTTCTCGACCGCCGAGGACAACCAGACGGCCGTGACCGTGCACGTGCTGCAGGG
>JABDPF010000101.1 GCA_013042915.1 Lysobacterales bacterium | reverse complement strand
GTCGTCTTCGGCGGCATCGTCAGCCTGATCGCTGTTTTTTTCGGTTACTACTCGAAACCCACGGGCGCAGGGGTCGGCACCGCGACGACCAACACGGTGGTGCTGAGTTCCGTGTTGGTGCTGGTGTTTGACTTCATCATGACGTCCTTCCTGACCTGAGGTAACGCAATGCGAGCCAATTACTCTGTAGAACTGGCATCCGGAATCTTTCTCCTGCTGGGCATCGCAGCCATGGTCTGGCTGGCGACGACTGCAACGAACTATGGGCAGGATATCGGTGAGGATACCTACCAGATATCTGCACGTTTCCAGAACATCGCCGAGTTGCGGGAAAAAGCGCCTGTCAAGATCGGTGGCGTCACCGTCGGCACCGTGGAATCTATCGCGCTCGATCCTGTCTCATTTGAGGCAGTCGTCACCATGAGCATTACCACCCATTACGACGAGGTCCCCTCCGACACCGGAGCCTCCATATTGACCTCGGGGGTGCTGGGTGACCGTTACATCGGGCTCGAACCCGGCGGAGCCCCGGATATGCTGCAGGACGGAGACGAGCTCTTCATCACACAATCGGCCTTTGTTTTGGAGCAGGTCGTGGGTAAAGTCATTTTCAATGCCGGATCTGGAAACGAATAATGAACAAATTGCTGATTACCCTGTTGTCGACGGCGCTTAGCGCCTCGCTTCTCGCCAACCCCGGCCCGGACAATCGGGAACCTGCCGTTATCGTGGAGGAAACAACAACTGCCCTGCTGGATGAACTCGACTCCCGGCGGGCAGAATTCACGGAAAACCCGGCCCTGCTGCGCGAGATGGTCAACAGAGACATGCTGCGGCTCATCGACACCGACTACTCCGCGCGACTCATCCTGGGACGTGCCGGACGCGGGATGGAAACCGAAAAAATGGATGATTTCGCGTCGGCCATGAGCGACCACCTGCTGTCTCGATACGCCGATGGCCTGCTCAGCTTCGAGGCCGACACCCGTCCGGAAGTATTGCCCTTGAGGGGTAATAACAGCGAGAAGCTCACGCGGGTCAGGACCCGTTTCAAGCTCGATGACGGCGGGTTCGTCCCGGTGGATTTCGCGTTCCGCAAAACCGAACAGGGTTGGAAGGCCTTCGACGTAACCATTGAGGGCATTTCATACGTGTTGACCTATCGCAACCAGATCTCACCATTGGTAGCGAAGGATGGCATTGAAAAGGTGACCGCCGACATTCGCGCGGGCAACCTCCTGCTCGAGGACTGACCCCGGTCCACCGACACATGGAACAACCCATGAGCGAGGAAATAACCTTCGATTCCGAATCCCCGGGCGTCGTCCGCCTGGCCGGTCCGCTAACAATCGATACCTGCACCAGGCTCTTCCATCAGATGGAGCACCATCGTGAACGGGGCATCGCAATCGACATCCTGGACCTGGGCGATGTCACGCGTGTCGACAGCGCGGGGCTGGCCCTGCTGCTGGAATGGCAGTCCCGCCGAACGGCAGAAGGCGGCCGGCTTCGTATGAAAAATGCCCCTTCGGGATTGATCCACCTGGCCAAGCTCGGCAACGCGGTCGATCTGCTGGAGGTAAGTGGCAAGGAAACAGCCGAATGACGGCGCGCTGTCTCGCGATAGTCATGGTGGCGATTATGGCGTTCGGAAGCATCGGTTGCTCCGGCGCCCAGGTTCAGCCAACGGATCCGCAACGCGATCCGTGGGAAGCGTATAACCGGAAGGTCCACGCCTTCAACATGGGTGTCGATCGTTACCTGATGAAACCGGTCGCCAAGGGCTACGATACCGTCATGCCGGACGCGCCGCAGCGCGGGGTGCGCAATTTTTTCCGCAATCTGTCCTATCCGGTGACGTTCCTTAATCTGCTGTTGCAGGGAAAACCCGAAGCGGCGATGGATGCCACGGGACGCTTCCTGGTCAACACGACCCTGGGGCTCGGTGGTTTTTTTGACGTCGCCTCGAAGGGCGGCCTACCCCGCTTCGATGAAGACATGGGGCAGACATTGGCGGTCTGGGGCTGGACGGAAAGTCGCTACCTGGTGATGCCGTTCATCGGTCCTTATACCGTGAGAGACCTGCTGGGGCGCAGTTTTTACGGATATTTTCATCCCATCAGCTACATGGTGCGCGAGTACGACGCGTATTACCTGATTGCCATCGACCTTGTCACCCTGCGAGCCGAGCTGCTGAGTTTCGACATCCAGATCCAGAACGCAAGCGATCCCTATGTGCTCGTCAGGGACGTCTACCTCCAGAATCGAGAGTTCAAAATCTACGATGGCGAACCACCCGCGCCAGACTACGACGCGCTCCTGGAGGATTTCTGATGAGCCGCCGCGGCGGCGTCAGTCTGCTGTGGATCGGTCTGGCCATGGCAGCGGCAATGTGGATGACGGCATGCAGCGATTCATCACAGGACGACCCTGTTGGCGATCAGCGCCTCGTTTACCGCCACGCACTGGACGGCGCCCCACGTAGCCTCGACCCCGCCCAGGCCTCCAATGTCTACGCAAAGATCCTCGCGGTGAACCTGTACGACACGCTTTACCGGTACAAGTACCTGGCCAGGCCCTATCAATTGACACCCAACCTGGCCGAGGGAATGCCGCAGGTTTCTGCCGACGGGCTGATCTACACGATCAGGATCAAGCCGGGCGCACTGTTCATCGACGACCCGTCATTTCCTGGCGGCAAGGGCCGGGCGGTCGCGGCGTCCGATTTCGTATATTCCATCAAGCGTCACTTCGATCCGGAGACCCGCGCCCAGGGCGCCTGGCTCTGGCAGGAACGCATCGTGGGACTCGACCAGTGGCAGAAGGACGGCGCCGATTACGACCAGGAGGTTCCCGGGCTGCGAGCCCTGGACGACCGTACCCTCCAGATCCAGTTGATTTCGCCGTTTCCACAACTGGCCCACACCCTCGCGCAGGGCTTTTCCGCCGTGGTGCCGCGGGAAGCCGTGGAGCATTATGGGCGTGAATTCGCCATCAATCCGGTCGGCTCCGGTCCTTACCGTCTCGAGCGCTTCAACAGCAGCGGCGCCGTGCTCGAAAAGAACGAACGGTTCCGTCAGCATCCATTGTCGCTGGAGGCGGAAGGCTACGATCCGGCAAGCCAGGCAAGGCTGGGGCTGAATGCTCTCGATGGACGCGTCCCTCCTTTCATGGATCGAATCGAAGTACCGTTCATCGCCGAGGATGCAGCGCGCTGGAATGCGTTCATTGCCGGGGAGGTGGATTTCATAAAAGCGCCGGTAACCCAGTTCGATCGTATCCTGGCTTCGCGGAACCCGCCGACACTGTCCGAAGAACTGTCGCAACGCTACAACCTCGCGGCCAACCTCGAGTCGGGATTTGTGCATACCGACTTCAACATGGACGACCCCGCCATTGGCTATCACCCGGACCCGGACCAGGCGTCGCGAAACAAGGCTTTACGTTGCGCCATCGTCAATGCATTCGACTGGGACCAACGCAACGAGGTGTTTTACTACGGCATCGGGCGGGCTTTTTCCGGGATCATTCCGCCCACCGCGCCTGAATTCGACGCGGCGCAAAGTCGTTTGGCCCCGCAACGGGACATCGCCGGCGCACGCAAGCTCTTGCGCGAGGCAGGCTGGAACCCCCGCAATACGCCGGTACTCGAATACGGCTTCCCATCGAGCGTCACCGAGCGCCAGATGTTTGAACAGTTCCGCAGTTTCATGGCGGATATCGGCTATCCCCCGGACAAGGTGCGGCCCCTGACTTTTGCCACGTACGGCGACTACGCCAGGGCCTATTTGAATCGTGAAGTCATGCTGACGACCACCGGTTGGACGATGGACTATCCCGACGCCGAGAATACGATGCAGCTGTTTTACGGCGCCAATGCGTCGCCCGGTTCCAACAGCGCAAATTACGTAAATCCCGAGTTCGACCGCCTCTACCGCGCCAGCGCGACCATGCCACCCTCACCCATGCGCACCTCCATCTATCGCAGCATGAACCGAATCGTGATGGAAGATTGTGCGACCATCAGTGGAATCTCTCGCACTCTCATCCTCCTGTGGAATCGTGAGTTGGCCATGCTGCCCGACCGGTCTTTTGTAGGTGGCTTCTTTTTCCGCTTCGTTGCACCGGGTGTTGGCGAAAGCAGCTTGCGCGGAGAAAGTTCCGATTAGCCCGAACATTTAACCCGTCGGAACAGGCTTTGAAACCGACGAGCTGGAATCGATCCGGAAAATGATGAAATTTCGCCATCGAGGAACCTGTCAATCAGTGAGCGCGCCTTTACTGCGCCGTTGTGCAGGATAGCGGCGCCATGCGCGAAGTGATGCGACCCCTGGCGCGCAAACTGTTCCAAGCACTCCTGCTCGTTGTTGGCGTAACGCTGATCAGCTTTCTGTTGATGGTCTGGTTCGGCCCGGACCAGACTTACACCCTGATTGGCAAGAATGCTACGACTGAACAGATTGCCGAGGTCCGTCATCAACTGGGTTACGACGATCCCTTCTTGCTCCGGTACGGTGAATACCTGCTTGAACTGGTCACGCTCGACCTCGGCGTTTCCAATGCGTCGGGCGAGTCGGTCCGCACGCTGTTGGCCCGTACAGTGCCGATATCGCTAGTGCTGATGATTCCCGGCTTCGTGCTCGGCAACGGGGTGGGCATCGCGTTGGGGCTGGCTTCGGCGCATCGACGCGGCCGACGAAGCGACCGCCTCATCACCGCGCTTTCGGTGACGGGCATGAGCATCAGTTTCCTGGTGGTCCTGATCGCATTCCAGGTGCTGTTCAGCACGCCCTATGGGCTCGACCTCTTTCCTGTCCGGGGATGGCGTGTGAGCGGATGGACCTCCTACCTCCATTACGTGACCGTACCCACGCTCGCGTTGTTGTTCGTCACCTTCGGTTACAACACGCGCTTCTACCGTGCCCTTTTCATCGAGGAGATCGGCCGCGATCACATCCGGGCCGCCCGTGCACTCGGTGCATCGGAATCCGTGATCCTGTGGAAGCACGTTCTGAAAAACAGCATGGTGCCGATCATTACACGCATCATGTTTTCGATTCCCCTGGTGGTGATTTCGGGAAGCCTGCTGATCGAGAGCTACTTCGGCATACCGGGCATCGGTCAAGCCACCTTCGAGGCCATCACGAGTGGCGATCAACCCGTGCTGAAAGCCGTCGTTGGTTTGACCGCCGTGGCGTTCGTCGCCATCCAGTTTCTCACCGAGCTGCTCTGCCGGCGGCTCGACCCGAGGTTGGGCTGATGGGGACACGCCGGACATGGGCGCACCTCAAGGGCGATCGGGCCGGCCTGGTCGGCCTGCTTATCGTTCTGTTTTTCCTCGGTGTCGCGGCAACCGTCTGGCTCGGGTGGCTCGGCCAGGGCTGGTCCGAAGCTTCCGGCGGGCGCTGGCTCACTCCGAACGCGGACCACTGGTTTGGAACCAATCTGCTGGGGCAGGACATTTTTGCGCGCTCGGTCTACAGCGTTCGCACCGCATTCGAGATCGGGCTGGTCGTCGCGCTCGTGTCCACCGCACTGGGAGCAGGCATCGGCGCCCTGGCCGGGTGGTACGCTGACAGCTGGATCGATGGTTCGGTCATGTGGCTCAAGGGCGTTCTCGACGCGATCCCCTTTTATCTTTTCGTCGCCGCGATTGCCTATGCACTGCAGGGCCAGTGGTGGGCCATGCACCTCGCGATGATCGCGACGTTCTGGACGACCACCGCCCGGCTGGTCCGGGCCGAGGCCATGAAACTGCGTAGCCACGATTACGTTCGGGCAGCCCAGGCCATGGGATTGACCGACATGCGCATTATCTGGCGCCATGTCCTGCCGAACACCGTGCACATACTGCTGGTCCAGGCCACCATCGCCTTCGTCGCGGCCATCAAGACCGAGGTCATACTGAGTTTCCTGGGTATCGGGGTTCAGGACGGAGTCAGCTGGGGCTTGATGCTGGCCGAGAGCACGCAGGAAGTGCTCGCCGGTCATTTCGCGAATTTCATCGCAGCCTCGGCCATGCTGTTCCTGCTCGTACTGGGTTTCAACCTGCTGTCGGATGCCATGCAGGATGCACTGGACCCCCGCGGAGGCGGCGCATGACGGCATCCGCCCTGGACATCCGGCACCTGTCCGTTGACCTGGGCTCGGGGAAAGAACGGCGCACGGTCGTCGACTCGGTGAGTTTCGAACTTCGCCGCGGCGAGGTGCTGGCCCTCGTCGGCGAGTCGGGTTGCGGTAAATCGAAAACGGCCGAGGCCATCATGGGATTGCTGCCGCCGGGGCGCAGCCGGGTGAGGGCAGAGCGCATTCGTCTCGGCGAGCACGAGCTGAAGGACCTCCCTTCCCGAGCGATGCGTAAATTTCGCGGCAGGGACATTTCCATGGTGTTCCAGGAACCACGAGCCGCGCTCGATCCGGTATTCCGCGTGGGCCAGCAGGTGTCCTCGGTATTCCGGCGCCATCGCGGTCATTCGGGCTCCAAGGCCAGGACCGCGTCGGCGGAGATGCTCCTTCGAGTGGGCTTTGCGGAACCCGGTCGCGTGATGCGCGCCTATCCGCATGAACTCTCCGGGGGGATGTGCCAGCGAATCGGCATCGCGATGGCGATGGCTTGCCGACCGCAGGTCCTGATTGCCGACGAGCCCACCAGCGCGCTCGACGTGACGACCCAGGCACAGGTACTGGCACAGTTGATTCGCTCATGTCGCCAGGAAGAAACGGCCGTTCTGCTGATCACGCACGACTTGGGCGTGGTCGCCCAGTACAGCCAGCGGGCACTGGTCATGAGGCAGGGTAAGCTCGTGGAAGAGGCGAGCGTGGCCGACCTCTTTACCCGGCCTCACAACGAGTACACGCGATCCTTGCTGACAATGGCTCAGGCAGGCATGGCATGAGCGCCGGTGACGCCGTGCCGCTCCTGAGCATTCGCGGGCTGACCGTGCAATACGGACATGGGCGCGACGCAACAGTCACCGCGGTTCGGAACGTAAGCCTGGACATACCTCCTGCCGGCATCGTCGCGCTGGTTGGAGAATCGGGATCCGGAAAAACATCACTGGCTAACGCCGTGTTGCGCCTGCTGCCGGCAGCGGCCGGAGAGGTCCGGCTCAATGGCAAGGACCTGTTGACGATGGGGCGCCGGGAACTCCGGGAGGCGCGGCGGCGGGTTCAGCCCGTGTTCCAGGACCCCCTCGCGGCTTTGAGCCCTCGTCGCACCGTGCTGCAGAGCTTGATGGAGCCCCTCACCCACTTCGACATCGGTGCGCCTCGCGAACGCGACCGCCTGGCGGCGGACGCGCTCTCGGCCGTCGGCCTCGAGCCGAACCTGTTGCAACGCTACCCGCATGAACTGTCCGGTGGCCAACGCCAGCGCGTCGCGCTGGCACGGGCACTGGCCGCCGGCCCCGAACTGGTCGTTGCCGATGAGCCCGTATCTGCTCTCGACCTGCCCTTGCAACACAGGATCATCGAGCGGATCCAGGCGCTGCGCGAGCGGTTGGGCGTCGCCTTTCTGCTCGTGTCGCACGACCTGTCGGTGGTGCGTCGCGTCGCCGACGCCGTTGCCGTCATGTACGGCGGTCGACTCGTGGAGCACGGGCCCGCGAGCCGCGTTCTCGAACACCCCGCGCACCCGTACACGCAGGCCCTGATGCGTGCCATTCCCCATCCGGACCCGAACCACGCGCCGCCGGCGGTTCTGGGCGGTGAGGCGCCCTCTCTCTTGACTCCGCCCGCGGGCTGTGTGTTTCATAAGCGCTGTAGCGAGGCCTTGCCCGAATGCGTCACGCGCGAACCCGGGTTCAGCGCGACCGGTGACGGGGATTTCTCGCCTGGCGGACACCGGGTGCGGTGTCACTTGTGGGACCGATGAACCAGAGGATTAGGCTTGTGCGACACATTCGATTTACCGCACTTGGATTACTGGCCCTTTTATTACTTGCTGCAACCGGATGTGGCCCCGGAGTGATCAAGGGTCGGTCGCCTTTCGTGGCTATTTCCGACATGACCCTGGTAAATGGCAGCCTGGCCACCCGCTATGACCTGTCGAACCAGAACGGGGCCGAGATGACCATCGACCGCGCCTCCATAACGGTTCGTTCCAACGCCTCGATCCTGACGCGGTACGAAAGTGACGATCGCATCGTGATCGATGCCAACAGTACCGAGGAGATCAGCACGCAGGAGCGCCCCGCTGAGTTCACGCAAACGCTCTTGCGGTCGCTGGAATCCGGCGAGCTGGACAGCCTGCCTTTCGACCTCGAAGGCCGGGTTCTGACGCGCGAGGACGGCGAGCTGCGCTTTGAGCAGAAGGGCTACCTGTACCGTGTGCCCGGCCGGCCCGGACAGTTCCGGTCAGCCGTCACCCAGGCGAACGAATTGATCCGGGAAGACCCGCTTTAGACCTCCATGGGGCAAAACACCGCCTATTACCGAATTCTGGTCGCCGCTGAAACGGATGCGACGCGCTACTACGGGCCGAAGGCAACCCGCCCGGCGGTACTGGGTACGAGCGACGCGGAGCAGATGCTGTCGCATATCGCCGCGGACCTGCGCAATCTGTTGCCCGACATCGCGTCTTGTAGCCTGATCGCCCCCGGCGCGCTCTTCGACCAGACCCAACTACTGCAACCCGGCTACCCGGTTTTCCGGGCACTCGAGGACGTGAGCCTCGATGACCGGGCAGAGCGTTTCAAACCCGGCCTGGTCAGTCTCGGCGCCCAGGATGGGCGGTTGCCGGTCTCGGCGCTCCAACCGGACCCCGGCGTGCCACCCGGGCTTTTACAACTACTGCCGGTGGTGCTTCACGGCCCGGCCGATGAGGTCCAACGGTTGGGACAGGAGATGGAGTACCGTTTCCTGGAGGAAGGACAAATCTCTGCGCATTCCGCCACATGGCTGCAGTCGGCTTTTGGCATTTCCGTGACGCACGCCCGCTTGATGACTCTGACCGACCTGCTGGCCATGCTTCGGCTGCAACTGGATCACTTCGGGTTCCTGCCGCTGTGGGAACTGCTGGACGCCGCCTTATCCAGCCGAAGTGAGCCGCTGACCGTCACCAGCGCCACCGGCATCGAGTTCGAATGGCGCGACGGCCGAGTGCGCGCCCCTTTCCAGACGTTCAACTACTGGGCCGGCCACGGCGCTGGTTGCAGACTGCCTGCTCCGCGCCAGGCGCTGTCGGATCAATACGCTGACTGGACACGGGAATTGCGCCAATACCTCACGACGCTCCAGGCACACCGTGTCCCGGTCGATCTGCACCTTCCTGGACACGAGCAGGCGCTCGCGGGCAGTTTTTTCTGTGAAGAAGCACAGGCGCCTGAGGGCCGTCGTCTGACAGCCGTTACCGAACACACGTTCGATGAGCTGGGCACCCTGGTGGTTTCCGTCGTCAACGGAAATCGCCTGCAGCATTACTATCCTCTGAGCGCATCCGGGCTCAACGACATACACCTCGAGATTCAGCGCATCGTCCCGGCCGGCCACACCGTGTCTTACCCCGGTGCATTGCTCTATGACGAGGAAACGCGCCAATTGGCCGCGGACACCCGCGACGCGGCATCCCCGGATCATTCTTGATATACGGGCGAGCTGTCGCCATATCCCTGTGACGACGGGTTAATGACCGATCCGCACCCCGCGCGGACCTCACTCAAACGGAATGAAACTATGGATCTCAGCGACGCTGTACGCAGCAAAATCGAAGACTACGTCAACGGACACCGGGTCGTCCTGTTCATGAAGGGCACCCGTCAGCAACCGATGTGCGGCTTCTCTTCCAAGACCGTGGCAGCGCTCGACAGCGTGCTGCCCGAATACCTGACCGTGAACGTGCTGGACGACCCCGAGGTGCGTGAGGGAATCAAGGCCTTCGGAAACTGGCCGACCATTCCCCAGCTTTACATCGACGGAGAATTGATGGGTGGCTGCGACATCGTCCTGAACATGTTGAACTCCGGCGAATTGCACCAGAGCCTCGGCGTGGACGCACCGGATCGCACACCCCCGGAGGTCAACATCACCGACGCAGCAGCCGAGAAGATTGGCGAGGTGCTCGAAGGCCATCCGGGCGTGGGATTGTTCTTCAACATCGACGCAAACTGGGATGCGCGCTTCGACATGGGCGCGCCGCAGGGCCACGAAATCGTCAGCAAGAGCAACGGAATCGAGGTTCACATGGACCTGGGAACAGCGCAGCGGGCGCGCGGCGCCACTATCGACTGGGTGTCCAACGTCCGCGGCGAAGGGCTGACCATTGACCTGCCGGGTGCTCCGGCCCCCGTCACGCAGATGTCGGTCCAGGAACTGGCCGAGCGCCTGAAGGCCGACAACATTACCGTGGTGGATGTACGCGGTGACGCCGAGCGCGCCCTGGCCTCCCTAGAAGGCGCCCTGGTGCTCGATCGCGAAACCATGGCGAAACTCGAGGCCATGCCCAAGGACACCGGCCTGGCGTTCCTGTGCCACCATGGCAATGCCAGCATGGGCGCAGCCGAGTACTTCCGCAAGAAGGGCTTCACCGACGTGGCGAACGTCGCCGGCGGCATCAATGCCTGGTCCCTGGAAGTCGACTCCTCGGTCCCGACCTACTGATCCTGCTCGCGCGACTGCTGTCGCCGGCCGCCGCCGGCTCCATGTTGTGGTCTGGTCGTGGTTTCCTTGCCGAAGACCCCGCGCCGGGGTCTGGCATGAACACTACAAAGTCTTGAATTCGGCCACGGCCGGGGCGTGGTCGGAAGGGCGTTCCTGGCGGCGGGGTTCGATGTCGACGTAACTGGCAGTGCAGCGCCTGGCCATGGATTCGGATGCAAGAATCAGGTCTATGCGCAGGCCAAGCTTCCTGCGGAACATGTTCATCCGGTAGTCCCACCAGCTCCAGATCCGCTCCTCCTGCTCGAACAGGCGAAACGTATCGGTGAGGCCCAAATTGAGGATGCGCTTCAGAGCCTGGCGCTCCGGCGTGCCGCACAGGATTTTTTCCTTCCAGGCCTTCGGGTCGTACACGTCGCGGTCGTCCGGCGCGATGTTGAAGTCGCCAAGCACGACGACGTTGTCGTATTCCTCGACCTCCTTGGCCAGCCAGTTCGAAACCTTGTCCAGCCAGTGGAGCTTGTAGTCGAATTTTTCCGAACCCACCTCGGCCCCGTTGACCACGTACAGATCGATGATGCGGACATTGCCCACGGTGGCCGCCAGGATACGGCGCTGCGGGTCATCCAGCCCGTTGATGTCCGTCAGCGGATCACCGGCCGGCTCCCGGCTCAGGACCGCCACGCCGTTATAGGTCTTCTGGCCGGAATACACGGAGTGATAGCCCGCCTCCTGCAACTCGTCCAGCGGAAAGCGCTCATCGGGCAGTTTCGTCTCCTGTAGCGCCAGAATGTCGGGCTTCGCCGTGTCGCACCATGCAAGGACCTGGGGTAGGCGAACATTGAGGGAATTGACGTTCCAGGACGCGATTTTCAGCATGTTATTCTCCGCTCACAGCGCAGGCACCGAGTTGGCGACATTCGTTTCAAACAGCGCCGAATGGTAGCATGGATCACCCGTTATCCCCGGAGTCGACGATGCGCTGTATGACTTGCCTCGCTGTTTTGGCGACACTGGCCACGGCCCTGCCGCTCGCCGCACAAGAACCCTCGCAACAAGCTGAACATTCCGCGCCTACCCACCGCTGCGCGGCCCCCGAGTACCGGCAGTTCGATTTCTGGCTGGGCGCCTGGAGCGTCGGCGCCGACGGACAACCGGCCGGAACCAATCGAGTGGTGGCCATCCAGGGCGGTTGCGGGCTGCAGGAAAACTGGACCGGTTCAGGTGAAGGCGGCATCACCGGCACGAGCCTGAACGTTTACGACCGGCAGCGCGGTGTCTGGCACCAGACATGGGTGGATGCGGGCGGAACGCTTCTCCAACTGGAAGGCGGACTGCTGGACGGTGCCATGGTGCTGGAGGGCTCTCGCCCGGGACCCGGAGGCAAAGGCGTTACCCTGCACCGCATTGCCTGGACGCCCAACGAGGACGGCAGCGTTCGCCAGCGATGGGAAGCCAGCCAGGACGAGGGCGCCAACTGGAGCGTCATTTTCGATGGCCTCTACGTGCGCGAGGGTGACTCACCATGACTTCGGGCGACTCGGGTCTGCGCCACCTGATCAATTCCACCGGTTATTCCCTGAAAGGCCTGGCTTCGGCCTGGCGACACGAGGCCGCGTTCCGCCAGGAGGTAATACTCGTACTCGTCCTGTTGCCGTTGGCGTTCGTGGTGGCAAGCGATTCGACCCAGTGGCTGCTACTGGTTCTGCCCTTGCTGCTGCTGCTGACCGTGGAATTGCTTAATTCCGCGATCGAATGCGTGGTGGATCGCATCAGCGATGAAATCCATACCCTTTCGGGGCGAGCCAAAGACCTGGGTTCTGCAGCCGTCATGTGCTCACTGTTGCTGGTGGCAGTCGCCTGGGGTGCGGTGCTGTGGAGCAACTTCGGTCCCTCGAGAGCCGTCGAATTGACAGCCGTCTCGAGCCCGGCAGAAACGGCGACACCGGGCAACACCGCCGACTCGACACCGGGCTCGGCGGACGAATGCAAATTATCACCACCGAAAGAACCCATGGCCTGCACGATGGATTGGGACCCGGTATGCGGTTGCGACGGGATCACCTACTCCAATGCCTGCAACGCCCGCGCTGCCGGCGTGCCCCGTTACGAGGCAGGCACCTGTGAAAACGAACGACTCGACTGAAATGGCTCGCCCGGTAATGCGCTACAATCGGCGGCGAGCAACGGAACGCGGAAATCTGAATGAAGAACGGACGTAAGCAGCACTCGGGAAGAAATACCGGCTTGAGGCCGGCACACGCAGCTTTTGTACTCGGACTATTACTGTCGTTTCTGGCGGCGGCCTGCGCCAGCAACAAGGTAGCGGAAAGCCTCAGCGAGGCGTTTAAGCAGTACGAAACCATCGTCCGCTGGAGCCAGTGGGACGCCGCGGCCGACTTTATCGCTCCCGAGTACCTCGTGGACAACCCGATCACGAGGCTGGACATGGATCGGCTGCGCCTGTTCCGGGTAACGGCCTACACCATTCGTTCCACGGGTATTTACGACGAGGGCATGACCTCCCGCCAGACCGTCGAAATCAAGATGTTCAACAAGAACAAGGGCGTCGAGCGCACCATCATCGACGACCAGGAATGGCGCTACAACGAGGAGAGCCAGCGCTGGCTGCTGCACAGCGGGCTTCCGGACCCCACTCAGCGTTACTGACTCTCACATAGGCAGTGGGCGACCACAGTCAGGCTATCGCCGTCGCCGGCCAGGAACTTGAGATCGTCCAGGATCCGGGCGAACAGCGAGTTCCGCAGCAGCGGGTCGACGGTGAACCCAAGCTCGAGATGCACGGCTGCCGAGCCGACCATTTCAATCAGCACCTGTTCAATGGGACTGAGATCCCATTCGTCGTAAACCACCTTGTAATCCGCCCCGAGGCCGGCCAGTCGCGCTGCCGAATCAATCGACTGCTGTAAGGTACCGGTGCTGTCCACCAGGCCGTTCTTTTGCGCCTGACCACCGCTCCACACTCTGCCTTGGGCCACCTCGGCCACCTCGCCGGCAGTCATGCCGCGGGCGCCTGCCACCAGGCCGATGAAGTTGTCGTAGGTTCGCTCGACCGCCTGCTGGAAAATTCGGCGCAGAGCCGGATCGAGCGGCAGATCCAGGCGCATCTTGCCTGCCAGCTCCGTTGTGCCGACCCCGTCGGTATGAATACCGAGTTTTTCCAGGGGTTTTTGGAACGTGGGCAGCACGCCGTACACCCCGATCGACCCGGTGATGGAAGACGGGCTGGCCCAGACCTCGTCGGCACTCATCGCGATCCAGTAGCCGCCCGAGGCGGCCACGTTGCCCATAGAAACAACGACCCGTTTTCCGGAATCCCGTAACGCCTGGATTTCGCGCCGGATGACCTCCGAGGCGAACGCGTCGCCGCCGGGGCTGTTGATACGGATCACGACAGCATGAACGTCGCGGTTTTCGCCAAGCTTGCGGAGTTTTTCTGCCAGGGTCACCGCGCCGACGACGCCCTGGGGCTGCCGGCCAGGCACGATTTCGCCTTCAGCGACGACGACGGCAACCAGGTTCTTGCCCGGCGGCAGCGGCGCCAGGCCCTGCAGGGCGAGATAAGCGTCCTGGTCTACCTGGCGGAAGCCCTCGCTGCCCTCGCCGGGCGCGCCCCGGCGCGCCAGCTCCAGGTGCGCTTCCGGACGGCTCATCAACTGGTCTACCAACCCGGCTTCGAGCGCGAGTTGCGCGAAGTCTCCATCAGCAGCCTCGAGGCGGTCGGCGAAGCGGTCTATCGACTCCGCCAGCGCCTCTGCCGGAATCGCCCGGTGACGCGATACGGCGTCCAGGTACTGGTACCAGATATCCGAGATCCAGTGCAGGTTGGCCTCTTTCGCCTCGGGGGACATGTCGTCGCGGATGAAGGGCTCCATCGCCGACTTGAACTTGCCTGCACGAAACAGGTTTATCTCGACCTCCAGCTTCTCGAGGCCTTCGTGGTAGTACTGGCGGTAGGCTGCGAAACCATCCAGCCAGACCATGCCCAGCGGATTCAGCCAGATTTCATCGGCCATGGAGGCCAGCAGGTATTGAGACTGGCCCAGGTTCCCGCCCAGGGCGACCACCGGTTTGCCGGAAGCCCGAAACGCCTCGACCGCGGCACCGATCTCCAGCAGGGAAGCCATCCCGGCGCCGCGCATGAAGGAAGGATCGATTACCAGGCGAACGATGCGTGGATCGTTCGCTGCTCGGCGAACCGCATCCACCAGGTCGCGTAACCGGGTCTCCTGGCGCCCCGCGGCCGTGGCTTGCATCAACGCGTAATCCAGGGGCGTGCCGCTGTACTGCTCGACGATGTCACCGTAGGGTCGCAGTACCAATGCGGTATCCGGCTCAAGGACGAGGCGGTCCTCGCTACCGACTATGGCCGAGATCACGAGTGCCAGGATCAGCAGAAATACCAGGTTGAGCACGACTTTCCGGGTGCCGTCGATAAAGCGCCAGAGCCCGTGGAAAAACCGCGAGACAAATGATCGTTCTTTAGCCATGAGGGAGTTCCCTAGTTCCGAGGGGGTATTCTAGGTCGCCCCGGGCAGGAATCACAATGCCATTTGTCCCCAACGCGACTTCGCCAATTGTGTGCGAAAACCACTAACGGTGCGCGGCTCCTCGCGTAACAGAATAACTTAAATCATTGTTATTAATAGCTTTTATAGAATGGCACGATTTCTGCTTTATTCAAGACGAGAACATTTTTCGACTCTAGGAGAACTTTATGGGTACTTTTTCACGCCTCCGTTACGTGATCGCGGCCAATGTCAACGCCCTGATCGAGAAAGCCGAAGATCCGGAGAAACTGCTGCGCGCGCTGATTCGCGAGATGGAGGACGCCAGCGAAGAGGCCCGAATTGCCTGTGCCGACCTGCTGGCCGAGCAGCAGCGCCTGCAGCGATTGGAAACTCGCCTCGCCGAAGACAGCGACGAATGGCAGCGCCGCGCCGAGCAGGCCGTCAGCCAGGATCGTGACGACCTCGCCCGTGCCGCGCTCAAGACGCGCTCCGAGTTGAGCGAACAAACGAAGGCTGCGGCCGACGAAGCAAGCCACGTGGCCGACCGCATCGGGCAGATGGAACAGGACATGGCGACCCTCAAGGTCAAGCTGGCCGAGGCCAAGACGCGCCTGAAAGGAATGAGCAAAGGCAAGAGCCCTGCCCAGGTGAACGCGGAGGTGCGCGAGCACCAGAGCCCCGGCGAGAAAAAAATGCGCCGTGCAATGGCCCGATTCGATCACCTGCAGACCCAGGTCGACAACCTCGAAGCCCGAGTGCGCTCCTACGAGGTCGGTGGCAGCACGGCCTCCCCCTGGTCCGGAAACAGCGAGCCCACCGATCCGGCAATCGAAGACGAACTGCAGAGGATGAAGGATCGATTGTCCGGCAAGCGGGAAGGCGAGTCGCCCACCGAACATGAAGACGAGCGCACTGCATGATCTCGAACCGCGCAGAGAGCGGTCTGATCGCCGGCGTATGCGCCGGTATGGCCCGGGCGTTCGGTTGGAACGCCTGGGTCCTGAGGGTCCTGTTCGTGATCTTCCTGCTGGTCGAGACCTTCTGGACCGCGGTGGTCTACGCGGCGCTTGCCGTCCTGCTCCACCTCGGCCGTCAGCACAAAAAACGTCGTACGGGCGAAGGCGAAGGGCTCACATCGCCCGAACTCAACGACCGGGCCCGTCGCATCGATGAGCTCGAGAAGCGATTTCGGGATCTCGAAAACCAGGGATGATGTCCGGCTTTCACGCTGGATGAAGAGAACGGTGGAACCCTGTCAGGTGGGCTGGGAAGCCGTGGCGATGAATCGGTCGCTCGTGTGGTGGAAGCGGCGAAGCATCAGGGCTGCCGCCACGGTGAGTCCGGCGATCATGCCGATCCACATGCCCGCCGGGCCCATGCCCCGGTTGAAGGTCAGCGTGTAACCCAGGGTCATGCCGATGATCCAGAACGCCACCATCGTATACAACATCGGCATCCTGGTGTCCTTGTAGCCCCGCAGGGCGCCTGCCATCACCATCTGTATTCCGTCCGGATACTGGAAAATCGCGGAATAGAACAGCAGACTGACCGCCAGCGATCCGACCGCAAAGTCATCCGTGTAAATTCGGACAATCACCTCGGGGAACAGGAACATTGCCGACGCGCTGATCGTTTGGAAGAACAGCACGATCAGCAGCCCGATCCGTCCGGCATACCGGGCCGCAAGGGGGTCACCACGCCCCAGGGCGTTCCCAACGCGGATCGAAATAGCCGAGGCCAGCCCGATCGGGATCATGAAGACCAAGGCGGAAAAGTTGATGGCCACCAGGTGAGCAGCGGCCGGCACCGGTCCGAGCCGCCCGATCAACAGGGCGGCACCCACGAACAGGCTACCCTCGACCGCGATGGCGACCGCGATCGGCAGGCCGATTTTCAACAGGCCCAGGA
>JABDPF010000100.1 GCA_013042915.1 Lysobacterales bacterium | reverse complement strand
ACCGGTGACGGCAACGGCATGGTCTTGCGTGCCGGGCTGCCGCTGCAGGATATGGAATTCGTGCAATTCCATCCGACCGGCATTTACGGGGCAGGCTGCCTGATCACGGAGGGCGTGCGCGGCGAGGGTGGTTTCCTGACCAATTCAGAGGGCGAGCGGTTCATGGAACGCTATGCGCCCAACGCCAAGGACCTCGCATCGCGCGACGTTGTCAGCCGCTCGATGACGATCGAGATTCGCGAGGGCAGGGGCGTCGGTGCGAAGAACGACCACATCCACCTGAATCTCCAGCACCTTGGAGCGGACGTCATCGACGAGCGCCTTCCCGGAATTGCGGAGAGCGCCGAGATTTTCGCCGGCGTCGATGTAACCAAGGAACCCATCCCCGTGCTGCCCACGGTGCATTACAACATGGGCGGAATTCCGACAAATTACATGGGCGAAGTCGTTACTCTCAAAGACGGTGATCCGGATACCGTGGTACCGGGCTTGTTCGCGATCGGTGAGGCGGCCTGCGTCTCGGTGCACGGCGCCAACCGACTGGGTTCCAACTCGTTGCTCGACCTGATCGTGTTTGGACGGGCGGTTGCGCAGCGCTGCGCAGAGGTCGTGACCCCCGGCGCCAATCACCCCGAGCTGCCTCAAGAGAAGGTCGATGCGCTCCTGGGCGGCTTCGATGGCTTGCGTCACGCCAGCGGCAACCACTCGACGGCCAGCATCCGCGACGAAATGCAATCCGTGATGCAGAACAACGCCGCGGTGTTCCGCAGCGGCGAGGTGCTCGAGGAGGGATGCCGCTTGATCGAAGGCGTGAACGCGTCGTTCAAGGACGTCGCGGTCAGTGACCGCTCTCTCGTCTGGAACTCGGACCTGGTGGAAACGCTGGAACTGCGTAACTTGCTGGGCTGCGCGGTGACGACACTGGTGTCCGCGGAAAACCGCAAGGAAAGCCGCGGCGCGCACGCCCGCGAGGATTTCCCAGATCGCGACGACGAGAGTTGGCACAAGCACACGCTGTCGTGGATCGACGACGATGGCAACGTGACGATCGACTATCGCCCGGTGCACATGTACACGCTGACGGATGACGTCGAAGTCGTTCCGCCCAAGGCGAGGGTATACTGACATGGCTGAATTTCGCTTACCAAAAAACTCCAGGATCGGTAAAGGCAGGCACTTCGCTGCGCCGGAAGGGGCCAAGAACGTCAAGGTTTTTCGCGTCTATCGCTGGAACCCCGACGACGGCTCCAACCCCAGCGTCGATCGTTTCGAGATCGATCTGGACGACTGCGGCCCGATGGTTCTCGATGCCGTCATCAAGATCAAGAACGAAATCGACCCGACGCTGACCTTTCGGCGTTCCTGCCGTGAGGGGATCTGCGGTTCCTGCGCGATGAATATCGACGGGACCAACACGCTGGCCTGCACCCAGCCCATTTCCGAGATCAAGGGCGAAGTTCGTATCAATCCCTTGCCGCACATGCCCGTCGTCAAGGACCTGGTACCCGACCTGACCCATTTCTACGCGCAATACGCCACGATCAAGCCGTGGATCCGGACGCAGAGCACGACACCGCCGGATCGCGAGCGGCTGCAGTCAAAAGAAGACCGTGCCAAGCTCGATGGTTTGTACGAGTGCATCCTGTGCGCCTGCTGCTCGACCTCTTGCCCGAGTTACTGGTGGAACGGGGAGAGGTACCTGGGGCCGGCCGTCCTGCTGCAGGCTTATCGCTGGCTGGCAGATTCCCGTGACGAGGCCACCGGTGAGCGCCTGGACGCTTTGGACGATCCCTTCCGTCTCTACCGATGCCACACCATCATGAACTGCGCCAAGACCTGCCCGAAAGGGCTCAATCCGGCCAAGGCCATCGCGGAAATCAAGAAGATGTTGATGGTTCGGCGGGGAGTCTGACGGCTTCGGGAGCCCGCAGCATGGTCGACACCAACCGGGAGCGAAAGCTGCGCTGGCGCTGCCGTCGCGGCATGAAGGAACTGGACATTCTTCTGGAACGCTTCCTCAGCAGCCAGAGCGACGCGCTTCGGCAGGGTCATTGGCCGGCATTCGAGGACCTGCTGGACTGGGAAGATGACGTGTTCTGGGACCGCATTCAGAACCCCTCCCTGGCGCCAGACGCAGAGCAACAATCCCTGTTGGCCGAAATTCGGAAGCTCCGTGTTTAAGCGGATAGAAGTAATAACAGGCGCAAACCGCGCTGTTTTCCTTGCCCACACTGCAGTGGGCAGTCTCGCCGCGTTCACGCTCCTCACCGCCGGCCTCGATCCGCTCTGGACGACCGCATCCTTGCTGGCTTTGCTGGGTACCGTGACGGCCGTCAATCGCCAGACCGGGCGGCGGCATCCCGCGGGCCGGGCCGTCCTTCACTCGGACGGCACCGTGCAGGCCAGGGACAATCGCGGTGAACGCCATGGCGTTCTGTTGGGGCATGCCTGGGTCTCGCATTGGCTGTGCGTATTTACATGGCGAGACAACCGCGGAAAAGCGGGCCAGTTTCTCGTCATGGCCAAACTCAACCGGCCTGATGACTTCCGCCGTTTGCGCGTTTTCCTGCGCCTGGGCGCCGGCAGCCCGGTCTCGTGAACAATCCTACGAAACACGAGCAGGCGCTACGGCAGGGAAGGGCGCTGGATGCCCTGCTCGACGCGGCGGTCGACGCCATCATCATCATCGATGGCCGTGGCACCATCGAGCAGATCAACCGCGCCGGCCTCGCGTTATTCGGCTATGCCGAGGACGAGCTCATCGGAAGCAACATCCGCGGCTTGATGCCCGAGCCTCATCGTGCGAAACACGACGCTTACCTGGAGGCCTACCAGCGCACCGGCAAAGCGGCCATCATCGGTCGGGGTCGTGAAGAGACGGCTGTTAAGAAAGGCGGCGAACGTTTTCCCATTCTACTCACCGTCGGTGAGATCCGGCAGGAATCGGCCCGCCGTTTCGTGGGTTTCGTGCGAGACCTTTCCGAGTCCAGGGCCGCCGAAAAACAGGTTCGAGAACTGGAAAACCGCCTGTTGCATGCCGACCGACTGGTGACGCTGGGTGAGCTCACCGCCGGGATTGCACATGAAATAAATCAGCCGCTGACCGCCATCGCGGCCTACGCCGATGCCGGGCGTTCGCTCACCCGGCGAGAATCGGAATTGCTTCGCGAAGAAATGCAGACGATCTGCGAACGGATCGCGGAACAATCGCGCCGGGCCGCTGAAGTCGTACGGCGACTGCGACGCCTGGTTCGCGGTGGCAGCACCGTGAAAGCCCGCCATGAAATCAACCAGATCATCCAGGATGTCCTTTTACTTTTCGAACACGAAGTGAGTAAAACGGAAATAAACATCCACTTCACGCCGCTCTCGGGGCCTTGTGAACTATACGTAGATGAAATCCAGGTACAGCAAGTCCTGGTCAACCTGGTCAAGAACAGCATGGATGCGCTGGTCACCGCGGATTCGCCGCGGCCCCTGATCAAGATCGATATGCATCACAACGATTTGGAGTTGCATATCCGGGTCAGCGACAACGGTCCCGGAATCCCCAATGATGACGAAGAGCGGATGTTCAATGCATTTTTCACCAGCAAGCCGAATGGGGTTGGACTGGGCTTGTCCATCTGCAAGAGCATCGCGGCGGCGCACGGTGGCAGTTTGCATTATGAAAAACCCGAAGCGGTCGGCGCAAGGTTCATACTGAGCCTGCCGCTGGAAACTATAGGATAGCGGGCCGTGCCGGTCGATACGCTGGTTTGTATCATCGACGACGACGAGGCGATTCGAGAATCTCTGCGCCTGCTGCTGTACGCGGGTGACCTGCGCAGCGTGAGTTACCCTTCGGCCGACGCGTTCCTCGCGGATCAGGCGCTTCAAACCATCGACTGCCTGTTGCTGGACATCCGCATGCCCGGCACCGATGGACTGGAGCTGTTCCGGATTCTCAAGCGCCGCCGTTTCGCCGCGCCGGTCATATTCATCACCGGACACGGCGACATCCCGTTGGCCGTGTCGGCCATAAAGCAGGGGGCTTTCGATTTTCTGACCAAGCCATTTATGGAAGGCGAACTGTTGGCCAAGGTCAGGGCCGCGATCGAGCATTCCCGTTCCGGGCTACAGCAGCGTCTTGAATTGCAGAACCTGCAATCCCGGGTCGATGCCTGCACGCCCAGGGAACGGGACGTGATGCAGTTTCTCGTCAAAGGACTGTCCAACAAGGGGATCGCTGAGACGCTGGGAATCAGCCCTCGCACGGTCGAAATCCACCGGGCGCACGTGATGGAAAAAATGGAGGCCGATTCCCTGCCGACACTCGTGAGGATGATTGCCATGCTCGATACCGGTGATGCGACAGATGGCCCCCCGGCCGGCCCGGAGTCGCCGTTCTCGCCAAGCGACTGAAAAAGCGCGTCAAATTTCATCGGTTGGCCTGTTTCCGCTGCCTTTATACGTAGTTTCCCTGATGGCTGCTCATTGACAGCCCGGTAGCATTCGATGGATGTTCGGGGAAAGTTTGAAAAAGAATCGCGAAACGCACGGTATCCTGCTGCTGAATGAGCCTGACGAGAGCGTGCGAGACGCGCTCACGGTGCTACTCGAGAGCCAGGGCTGGACTGTCAAGTCGGCGCTGGACTGCCAGGAAATGGAGCAGAGCCTCGGTTCTGGTGCCATCGCTGCGGTCATCAGCGAGTCGAGCCTGCCCGATTGTGCCCCGGAGGACATTCTGGAACGCTGCAAGGCGTTCGATGTGCCGGTGATTTTTACCGGACATGATCTGCCGTTGCAAGGCGCGGTGGATCTTATACGCCAGGGAGCCATCGACTTCCTGGACAAGCCGTTCCCGCAGTCGCGGCTGCTTGGCCTGCTCGACAGGCTACACCGGCCCGAAGCGGCAAATAACTGATTTGGACTGAGAGAAGTACTGACCTGGAGGTATACAGTGAATAGTCAAAACCGCATTAATCGACGCAAGTTCCTGAAGCTCGGCGTTGCAGCCGGCGGAAGCGCCATTGCCATGACGGCCATCCCCATCAACCTGGTGGCCTCTGACGAGGTCGCTATGGACGAACCCCTGGCGCAAGCCATGGGTTACGTAAAGGATGCCGCAACGGTCGATACCGGCAAATTCCCCAAGCGAGCCGGTGAAGCCGGCGCCAAGCAGTTCTGCAACAACTGCGCTCTGTATGCAGGTGAAGTGGATGCGGAGACTGCCCCGTGCAGCATTTTCCAGAACCGCCTGGTGCGCGGTGCCGGTTGGTGCAACGCCTGGGTGGCGAAAGCATGAACCATTGGACGCCCGGCCGCGCGACGGCCGGGCGTTCACTTCGGTGCCCTGGGGGCGCCAACCGTGTTCTACCCTTGTGATCCAACGAACGGAAACGACTTATGACCTACAACGATAAAGTGGTGAGACAGTTTGTCATCATGACCGTGGTGTGGGGGATCGTGGGCATGCTGGTCGGCGTGGTGATCGCCGCGCAGCTCTGGTTGCCTGCGCTGAATTTCGATATCCCCTGGCTGACCTACAGCAGACTGCGTCCTTTGCATACCAACGCGGTGATTTTCGCATTCGGTGGCTCGGCCCTGATCGGCACTTCGTTCTACGTCGTGCAGCGCACCTGCCACGTGAACCTGTTTGCTCCGAAGCTCGCGTCTTTTGTGTTCTGGGGATGGCAGCTGGTCATTCTCTCGGCAGCTATTACCCTGCCGCTGGGCATTACACAGAGCAAGGAATACGCGGAACTCGAATGGCCGATCGACCTGCTGATTACCGTCGTTTGGGTCGCTTACGCCGTGGTGTTCTTCGGCACAATCGTAAAACG
>JABDPF010000099.1 GCA_013042915.1 Lysobacterales bacterium | reverse complement strand
GCCTGTCCAACCACGCGGGCCAGCGGTTCCAGCCCGCGCTTATCCGCCTCGGCTTCCGACATCAGCAGCAGCGCCGACGCCCCGTCGGAGATTGAACTGCTGTTGGCCGCGGTGACCGTTCCGTCTTTGGCAAAAGCGGGTCGCAGCTGCGGAATTTTCTCGGGGCGTGCGTTGCCGGGTTGCTCGTCGGTGTCTACCAGCATCTCGCCCTTGCGCGTTTTCACCGTGAACGGCACGATCTCCTGCTCGAATGCGCCTTCATCGATGGCACGCTGGGCGCGGGCCAGCGATTCCAGCGCGAAGGTGTCCATTGCCTCGCGGGTGATGCCCTTTTCGTCGGCGACCTCTTGCGCAAAAGAGCCCATCAGTCGGCCGGTTTCCGCGTCTTCGAGACCGTCCAGGAACATGTGGTCGTAGACGCCACCGTGGCCCATCCGGTAGCCGGCGCGGGCGCGATCCAGCACATACGGCGCGTTGCTCATGCTCTCCATTCCGCCGGCGATGGCGATGTCGATGGAGCCGGCGCGGATCAGGTCATGGGCGAACATCGCCGCCTTCATGCCGGACCCACAGAGCTTGTTGATGGTGGTGGCGCCGACGTGATCGGGCAGGCCGGCCTGCCGCATGGCCTGGCGCGCCGGGCCCTGCTTGAGGCCGCCCGGCAGCACGCAGCCCATGATGACCTCGTCGACATCTTCGGCAGGCACGCCGGCCCGCTCTATGGCGGCCGCAATGGTAGCGGAACCCAGTTCGGGCGCGGACGCAGCGGCGAGAACGCCCTGGAAGCCGCCCATCGCGGTGCGGGCGGCGCTTACGATAACGATTGAGTTTCTGGACATTTGATTTCCGGTTAAGGTGGATGCGTCAGTTCGACAGGGAGCGGATCCAGTCCGCCAGCACTTTCATCTGCTCGCCGTCGCGGTAGGCATATTCATCGCCGGTGTAACCCCACCAGTCCCAGCAGCCATGCGGATTCATCGGTGCAACCATGCTCTTTTCCACTTGCGGGAAAGCCAGCACGATGCCGTTGCTCTCGGCCCATTGCAGGTAGCCGCTCTGCTCGATGAAGGCCGTGCCGACCACCTCGGCAGACTGCGCACAGCCGTGCAACACGAGGTGCAGTCCGCAGGCTTGCTCGCCCGACGCGCACGCCGCAGGAACGAACAGGTAGGCGGTTTCCAACAGTTCGGCGTTGTCCGCACCCGGTAGCGTCACCTCCTGGAGCTCGGTGGACACCTCGGTGGCGGGATCGACCAGGCCCGGATACAGGTAGCCGAGCAAGGTACCGGCCGTGTCGTAGCCACAGTCACCCACGAAGGGCGGCTTCATTTCATCGCATCCATGGCCCCGGCCATCGGCCGCCAGAAAATGGCCGGCCGGAATATCGTTGACCTCGACGAGGTTCTCGGGGGGCACGAAGGCGGCGTAAACGTCTGCGGTCGCGTCGTGTACCAGCCGGGCGATGGTGACGTCCTTGCTGCCGTGAAAAAGCCAGACACGGTCATCGGCCAGGTTATTCGTATCGGCCAGGTTGCCGGCCGCCGCCTGTTCGCGAATCACGGCCACCAGTTCATCCACCGGAAGGGGCTCGTCGGTGTTGTCCATGCAGCGGCCCATGGCCGTCAACAGCGAATTGTCCGCACAGAAATAAGGGCCGCCGGAGACGATGCCTGCGCCGGAAAACAGTTCCGAATAGGCGAGGTGCATCTGGTGCGCCATGTGGGCGCCCGAGGAAATACCGGACACGGTGACCCGCTCCGGGTCGATGTTCGGCTTCGTGCCGTGGCTTCCCGCCAGGGCGGTTCCGGTCAGCAGCAAGATGCTTAAAAAGACACTACGCATGGTCATTCTCCGTCGTTGTTTTGATCCAGGTGCGCGTGGAAGGCGCGGTTGAATTCTTCCGGGTGGGTGATGAAAGGTACGTGACCCGAGTCCTCGATCGCCACCTCCCTGTAAAAACCGCCGCGGGCCTCGTAGGAGGTCAGCAGTCGGCGGATCTGGTCCATCATCGGCTGCGGAGGATAGGCCTCGGGGCCGGGATAACCGGGCAGGCGACCCGTTGGCCCCCAGGTTCCGGGGTCGGAGGCGGCCGTGTTGGACACGGCAAGATCGTCGGCCCCGTAGCTCCACAAAACGGCGGGCCTGGGTTCGGCCGCCAGGATCCGGTCGTCAAGCCCGACCGCGTACTGCGGAGACATCGCGTTGGTGGCGCCCCACTTGCCGGGCCGCACGTAAGGCCAATGCGGCGAGGTCTCGAAGTCGCCCGGCAATTCCCGATCGCCGATGTGGACACGGAACATCGCGTCGATCAGGGCGTCTTCGCGCTTGGGAATCTGGCCGCCGCTCCAGACCAGGCGGCGCATGATGCCGCGGGGGCTGAAATCCGAAATCGACTCGCGGTCTCCTTCGCGAATCGAACGGACGAGGTCGGGGTTGATCAGTCCGCCACCGGAACCGGCGAAGTCCGGTGTGGTGGGGGTGCCCATTGCATCTCGGGTGCCGCCGAATCCGAACGGCGAGCCGGGTCCGGCCAGGGTGGCCGAAAGCAGGCGCTCGGGCGCGTCGGCCATCATCCACCAGACGACCAGGCCGCCCAGGGAATTCCCGACGATGTGGAATCGCGCGTGGCCCAGGTGGTCCATCAGCGCGAGCGAATCGTCAACGAAGTCGCCCATGCCCCGGGTCGCGTCGATCTTCGCATCGGGATCGGCGCCGTGGTAGCCGCGCTGGTCGGGTGCGATACCGACGTAGCGCTCCGGCAGCGTGGCCAGGGTCTCCTCCCACCAGGTGGCCGAGGAGAAATTGCCGTGGATGAACAGCACCGGGATGCCGTCCTCGGGACCGCTGAGCAGCACGCGGGTGGACAGCCGGGGGTGCGCGACCTGCTCGGCCCTGACGCCCTCGATCAACTCGAAGCTCATGACGCGACCTCGCCGCTTTCCAGTACCTTCTTGTCGATCTTGCCGATCGCCGTCAGCGGCATTTCCTCGATCTCGACGATCGAGCGCGGCAGCTTGTACCGGGCCAGCCGTTCGCCCAGGAAGGCGCGCAGCGCCTGTTCATCGTATCCGCCGCCGACCACCACGAAGGCACGACCCACTTCGCCCCAAGTCTCGTCCGGAACGCTGACCACCGCGGCGTCGAGCACCTCGGGATGGGCCAGCAGAACCGATTCGATCTCGGCCGGGTAGACGTTTTCACCGCCGCTGATGAACATTTCCTTGGAGCGCCCCAGGATCGAAAAGCAGCCGTCGGAGTCGCGCACGGCGATGTCACCGGTATGCAGCCAGCCGTCCCGGATAGTGTCGGCGGTGGCCTTCGGATTGCGCCAGTAGCCGGCAATGACGTGCGGCCCGCGAATCAGCAATTCTCCTTCTTCGCCGTCGTCGCAATCTTCGCCGTCAGCCCGGATCGTTTTCATGTCGATATGGAATATCGGGTAGCCGACCGAGCCGACTTTTTCACGGACCTGCTCGGGGGGCAGCCAGAAATTGTTCCCGGACGCCTCGGTCAGGCCATAGCCCATTTTGAAATCGACGCCTCTCGACCAGAATTTTTCCATGATCGGCAGCGGGCAGGGCGCGCCGCCGCTGATGACCAGTTCGAGCCGGGCGAAGTCAGCCTCTTGCCAGCGCGGATGCTCCTGCAGCATCTGGAACATCGTGGGTACGCCCACGTAGTGCGTGATGCCGGCGTTTTCGACCAGGTCGAACGTCTCGTCGGCATCGAAGCCGCGGCACAGGATGGTCGTCGCGCCGGCGTGCACCATCGGTGTCATGAAAATGTTGGGGCCGCCGATGTGGAAGAAGGGCATCTGCAATGCGGCCCGGTGGCCCGCATGGATGCCCCACGAGGTGATGGTGTTCACGCTGTTCCAGGTCACGTTGCCGTGGGTCAATACGGCGCCCTTGGGCAAGCCGGTCGTACCGCCGGTGTAATAGATCCCCCAGGGATCGTCCATGTCGAGCTGCGGACGCTCTTCGAGCGAAGCGGGCAGGGAGGCGGCATCCGCCAGGGCGAGCTCGCCGTCACGCGCCTCGTCCATCGCGACGCGGTGCTCGAGGGTCCGGCAGCTGGCTGCGAGTTCCTCCGCCTGTGCGCGCCAGTCCTCGCTGAAAACCAGCACCCTGGGTTCACCGCTCTCGACGATGCCCTTGAGCTCGTGCACGGTCAGCCGCCAGTTCAGGTTTTGCAGGATGGCGCCGATCTTGGGGGCCGCCCAGAACAGGTCGAGGTAGGCGCTGCAGTTGGACGCGTATACGGCCACCCGGTCGCCTTTCCCAACGCCGAGCTGGCGAAGGAAATTGGCAAGGCGGTTGGCGCGCCGGTTCCACTGCGCGTAGGTGGTTTCCTGGCCGCTGGCGTAGTCGATCAGCGCCAGGCGATCGGGCGTCAGCCGGGCGCGCTTGTCCAGCCAGTCGGTTACGAAGTGCGATGTTTGTTTCATGCTTTCGGCCCCCATTCGACGACGGCGCCGCCCCAGACGTAACCGATCCCGGCGGCGATGATGACCATGGTGTCGCCGGCCTTGAGCCGTCCCTGCTCGATGCCGGCCTCGATATTGATGATGGCGTCCTGCTCGCCGATGTGCCCGATATCGGAGATGTAAACGCTTTGTTCCTCGTTCATTCCCAGGCGCTCGAGCATTTCGCGGTGAGCCGACGGTTTAACCAGCGACATGTTGAAGAAATCGATGTCGTCCCGGGTGTACGGACTGCCGTCGCGCTTGGTCCCGGAGTTCTCCAACGCTTTGTCCACGCAGGCCAGCCAATTGGGTATGGAGACCTCCCCCAGGCGCTGCTTCATGGCCTCGGGCTCGACGAGCCGAAACTTGAAGTCGCCGCGGGCGAGGGCCTCGTTGTCCGGGTGGCGAACCGAACCGCTGGCGGGCACCAGTACGTGGCGGCTCATCATGCCGTCGGCGATCAGGTGGTTACCCAGGACCCGGTTTTCCGGCCAGTCGCGCTTGACGATCATCGCACCCGCGCCGGCGCCGATGTTGAACAGGAACGACGTGTTGACGTCGCCCAGGTCGATGAAATGGGATATCGCGTAGCCGCCGCCGATCAGAATCGTGTCGATGGACGGATCGTCGGCCATCAGGCTGCGCGCGAGTTTCAGGGCGGCGATCGTCGTCACGCAGCGGGCGTGGATATCCAGCCCCCACGCCCGTTTCGCGCCGACCTCCCAGGCGAGGTCGATCGCGGTCGTCCACAGCAAGTACTCGCGCCATTCCTCGGTGGTGCAGAGCACCACGTCGATGTCCATGGGGTCGATTCCTGCCTTGTCGATCGCAACGCGCGCCGCCTTGACGGCCATCTCGTTGGGGTGCACATCCGGGTCAGCCACGAATTTGCGCTCGATGCCGAGCTTTTCTCGGACCACCCACCCCGGGAGCCCGCTTTCAGCGGCGATATCCTCGGAGGTCATGTACGTCTCGGGGAACCACGTGCCCGTGGAGACGATTCCCATCTCAACCATTCGCGTACTCACTTCTTCAGTTTGTCGGGAGGTCGGTGCCGATGCCCCTGGCGATCAGGTCGGTCATGATGGCCGCGACCTCCGATGAAGGTTTGCTCTCGTCGAGGACGACGAAGCGCATTCCCAGGAAAACGGCGATGCCCATGATCGCCCAGGCCCATGCCTCGTAATCACCGGTCCGAATTTCCCCTATCTCGGCTGCGGCCTGTAGGTTACGGCGGTAGCCCTTGGCGAATCCCTCGTAGTGCTGGCGATAAGCGTCGGTGGCGACGAACTCAGCTTCCGAGATGATCCGGTAGATGCCTTTATGTCGCCGCGCGAACTCGATATAGGCCTCGATGCCCAGTCGTTCCGCGGTGAGCCGGTCCGGTGCGTCGCTAACGTGCTCTGCGATCCACTCGTGGGTGCGGTGGCTCATGTAGGACACGAGGGCCCTGAAAATTTCTTCCTTGCTCTCGAAGTAGGTATAGAAGGTACCCAGGGCCACCCCGGCGCGCTGCGTGATGCCGCTGATCGAGCCTGCATGAAACCCTTTCTCGCCAAACTCGATCTCGGCGGCGTCGAGTAACTTTGCCCGGGTCTCCCGGCCACGGCGTGTTTTTGGTTTCTTTAACATTGTTGAAACTTGAACCATGTTTCATAATGTTGCAGACTTTTGAGTACATGGCAAGGAATCACGACGTACGAGGCACGCAACTAGGACCGTTACAGGCCGGACGCACCGGCTTCCAGGCACACCGATAGGGAGCAGAGACGATGACCAGACTGAGTACCAAAAACGAAAAATACAACAAGAAAAACATACACCTGGCGATTACGGCAGCGCTGTTCGCCCTGGCGGCAACCCCCGCCACGGTCGTTGCCCAGGCCGGCGACAACGACGAAAACCGGCCCGGCGCGATCGAGGAAATCATCGTTACCGCGCAACGCCGCGAGCAGACGCTGCAGGAGGTGCCGATGGCGATCAGTGCCTTCACCGAGGAGGAACTTGCGTATTTGCAGGCCGACAACCTCGATTCCCTGCAGGGGGCGGTGCCTAACCTGAACCTGGTCCAGGGGCGCGGCTCGAACTCCAGCGCCAATGTCTACATTCGAGGCGTCGGGCAGCCCGATGCTCTGCAGTCGTTCGACCCGGCGGTCGGGATCTATCTCGACGACGTTTACATGTCCCGTATCCAGGGCGGGCTGTTCAAGCTGTACGACATCGAACGAATCGAAGTGCTGCGCGGACCGCAGGGCACGCTGTACGGCAAGAACACTCCGGGCGGCGCCATCCGGCTGATCACCCGCACGCCGGGTGACGATTTCGAGGCGCAGGCCGGGCTGCTGGTCGGCGACTACGGGCGCATCCAGGCCCGCGCACGCCTGTCGGGCCCGCTTACCGACGACTTCGCGCTGGGCGTCAGCGTGCTGCACGACGAGCGGGACGGCTTTGTGACCGACCCGGCGACTGGTCGCGAGTACAACGACGAGGACACCACGGTGTTCCGGATGAAAGGTAACTGGGAGGTCAACGACGACTTCAGCGTGGTGTTCTCGGCCGATTACACCAAGGAGGACGTCAACCTGACGCTGGGCCGCTCAGAAACCCTGCTGTATAGCCTCAACTACACAGCCGATTTCAGCGGGTTCACGATTGTCCCTCGTTCCCCGGCCCCGATCGGCGAATGGGATTACAAGACCTCCACTTCGATGACCGATCGGCCGACTCAAGAGACCGATCACTGGGGTGTGAACGTGACCCTCAATTGGGACATCAACGCCGATACCAGCCTGAGATCGATCACCGCGTACCGTGATCTCGAAACCGCTTCTTTCATCGATATCGATGCGACTGTTTTGGAACTCGGCGACGTGTTCGTCGGCGTGGACCAGAATCAGTTCAGCCAGGAATTCCAGTTGCTGGGAAACAACGGCAGCGACGTAAACTGGGTGCTCGGCGCATACTATCTGAAGGAGGAGGTGCCTTCGCACCAGGAGGCCTACGCGGACGACTTCCTACAGTACGTTGGTTTTCCGATCACCTTCCTGCGCACCATTGATGACAATCTCGAGACGACGAGCTACGCGCTGTTCGGTCAGGTGGACTGGGCCTTTGCCGACAATTGGTCGATGGGCGTTGGCCTGCGCTGGACCAAGGAGGAAAAAGACTACTTTCGGACGACCAGCACCTTCAGCAACATTCTCGGGGTAGCCGACCCGGCCTTTGCCTTTGACGACTCCGACAGCTGGAGCGACTGGACGCCGACCTTCACGCTGGACTACACCCTCAGTGACGAGGTCCGGTTTTATGGCCGCCTGGCCAAGGGCTTCAAGAGCGGCGGCTTCAACGGCCGCGCCAACAGCGCGGCGGACGTCAGTACCTTTGACCCCGAGACCGTCTGGACCGCCGAAATCGGCGCCAAGACGATCATGGCCGATGGACGCGTACGCGCCAACTATGCGCTGTTCTACAGCCAGTACGACGATTTCCAGGCGCGCGTGTCCGTGGGTGACGGCATCGATTTCCGCTTCCCCGTGCTGAACGCCGCCGAGCTCGAAATCAAGGGCGCCGAGTTTGAATTGAGCTGGCTGCCGATCGATCCCCTGGCCCTGTCCACGCAGATTGGCTACCTCGATTCCAAGTACGGCGCCGGTGGTTTCTTTGGCTCGGACTTCGTGGAGGACGAACCCGCCTTCTCGCCCAAATGGACGGCCCGCTTCGCAGGTACCTGGACCCAGGGCCTGGCCAACGGCTCGGACCTGATGTTCACCGCTTCGGCCAGTTTCCGCGATGCGATGTGGCTGAGTGTGGAGAACGTGCCCGCGTTGACCGAGTCTGATTACTGGGTGGCCGATGCGATGATCAGCTGGGTCAGCGAGGGGGGCAAGTGGACGGTCAGCGGTGGTGTGAAGAACCTGACCGACGAGGTGTACCGCGTCGAAGGCCAGGAGTTCCGCAGCGTGGGTGGCATCCTAACTGCTTACTATGGTCATCCGCGCACCTACACCATCGGGGTGGATTACCGGTTCTGACCGGCCGGGCGCTTTCGTGACCGAAACGCGACTGGTCGTTCTCAGCGGTCTGCTGTGGCTGGCGATGGTCGTTTTGGCCGCCGCCGGCCACTGGCTGGCCGGGCTTTACGTGCTACTGGCCCTGCTGCTGGTTTACGGTGTTCTCGGTTCTTCACACAAGGGACGGTTTGACCTCAAGCTCGTGGCGTTCCCGACCGGTGTGTGGATCGCGATGTGGGCCGGCGCTTTCTGGCTGGGCGAATACTTCGCCCAGGCGTACGCCGGTTCCGCGCCGGGCTTCACGGTACTGGGTTTTCACCCGTCTTTTGCCGCCATCATCGCTTTGTTCTGGTTGTTGCCGACGCTGCTCATGGGTTTTGGCTTCGAATGGGTCAAGGACCGCTGGCTGTCGAAGGAGCGTTGGGACGACTACCTCGAGAGCGTCAACGATCCCGGGTCCGATGAAGCGCCCACGGGAGGGGAGGAATGAGCGAGACAGCCAAACTGTTGATCGCGCTCTCCTCGATATCGGTCCTGGTGATTTCCTTCCTGATCGGGCTGTGGGCCCGAAAAAAAGTCACATCACCCGAAGCGTTTTTTGGTGGGGCGAAGATCTTCGGCCCGTTAACGGTTGGCCTGGCCACGATGGCCGCGGTGGGCAGTGCCTTCGCGGTGGTGGGCGTGCCGGGGCTGGTTTTCAGCACCGGCAACGCGATCCTGCTGTTCATGTTCGCGGCGCCGGCCTTCGTGTTCGGCTACCTGGTCATCGGCAAAAAAATACGGGCGATGGCCGAGATCGGAACCGTGGCCAGCCTGGGCGATCTCTCCGACCTGCGCTTCAACCATCACCGGGGCATCAAGCTGATGCTCTCGCTGATGCTCTTCATCGGCTGCGCGATGTATCTCTCGGCGCAGGTGGAGGCTTGCGCCAAGTTGTTCGAGAACCTCTTTGACTGGAACCAGCTGGTGATCAGCGTGGTGATCTTTACCATCCTGATCGTCTACACGGTGTTGAGCGGCGAAATCGGCGGCATTCTGACCCAGGCGTTCCAGGGGCTGGTCATCGTGCTGGCCGGGCTGATCTGTACCGTGGCGTTCTTCGCCGTGACCGGCGGTTTCGGGCCGGTCCTGGAGGCCATTTCGGGACCGCGGGGCGCCGAGGCGGGGCTCGACCCCGCGGCCCTGACGGCCTGGGGCAGCCTGCCCGGGGCATTCTCCTTCGCCTGGGTGATGCTGCCGACGCTGGGCATCATGTGCCAACCGCAAGTCCTGACCCGGATGATGATGTTACGCAGCCCGCGCGATCTGCCCCGGCTCTCGCTTTACGCGGTGATCACCAACATGGTCACGGGCCTGATGGTCATGTCGATCGGCTACTGCGCCATCTACCTGGTGGCCAGCGGCACGGTGACCATCGACCATCCGGACAAGGCGGTGTTCAAGGTGGCGGACTACCTCGGGCTCGCCGCGCAGTTGTTCGTGTACCCGGCGGTGCTGGCGGCGGCGCTGTCAACATCCAGCCTGTTCCTCTCGCTGGCCGGAAACATCGTGTCGCGCGACTTGCCGGGTTCGCTGGGCCTCGAATTGGCGCCCGAGCGCCAGGTCAGCATTTCGCGCATCGCCATGTCGGTGATGGGCATTTCCGCGATCGGTTTCGCCGCCGTCAGCGGCGACATGGTCGCAATCCTGGGAACCTACGGCTTCGGCACGCTGGCGGCTGCCACCTTCCCGATTTTCATCATCGGCCTTTTGTGGAAGGGAGCGAGCAGCCAGGGCGTGATGGCCGGTATGCTGACGGCCCTGCTGGCCACCCTGGTGGGCGTGGGGATCGAGTTGTCGAAGCGCTTTGGCGTCACGGAGTTCAGCTGGCCCGGAGGCGTCCCGTGGTACGTGTTCGTGATGGCGGCCGCGGTCCTGGTGACCATCGCGGCCTCACTGTTCACCCACGGCGCGACCGGGCGTGACCTGGACCGCCGCGTCCGGCTCGCGATGGATCTCTGATCCACTCCCTCTCGGGGCTATACTCTGAGCCTAATCGACGGATAAACCGGCCAGTGGATGAATCACCATGTCACGATTGCTCGTGTTCTTGCTTCTCGTGGCCCCGTGCGCCCTGGGCGCCGAGGCAGCCATGCACCATGAAATGATCTTGCGAAACGGCACCCTTTATGACGGCGGCGGCGGGGCGCCTTTCGTGGCCGACCTGGCCATCGACGGCGACCGCATCGCGGCGATCGGCGACCTGTCGGGACGTACCGCGGACAGTGATATCGATGTCGAGGGCCTGGCCGTGGCCCCCGGCTTCATTAACATGCTGAGCTGGTCGAACCTGTCGTTATTGCAGGATGGCCGCTCGCTGAGCGACATCCGCCAGGGCGTGACGCTAGAAGTGATGGGCGAGGGCCATTCCATGGGCCCGCTCAACGAGGCGATGAAGCAGGAAAAACGTGAAAACCAGTCGGACATTCGATACGACGTCGCCTGGACCACGCTGGGCGAATACTTGCAGCACCTCGAAGACCGTGGCGTCAGCACCAACGTCGCCTCCTTCGTGGGGGCTTCAACGGTGCGGCAGCACGTGATGGGTTACGAAGACCGCGCGGCATCAGCAGACGAGTTGATGCAAATGAAAGAGCTCGTCGAAGGGGCCATGCTGGAAGGCGCGATGGGCCTCTCCTCGGCCCTGGTCTACGTACCCGGAAATTTTGCCGGCACCGGGGAACTGGTCGAACTGGCAGGAGTTGCGGCCGGGTTCGACGGCCTCTACACCTCTCACATGCGCAACGAGGGGAAAACGATTTTCGACGCCCTTGACGAGTTCATGACCATCGTCAGGGAATCCGGCATCCGTGGCGAAATCTACCACCTCAAGGTCTCGGGTAAAGAAAACTGGGACAAGCTGGACAAGGTAATTCTTCGAATCGAAGCGGCCCGCGCCGAGGGCCTGCCGGTAACGGCCGACATCTATCCCTACCACGCCAGCTCCACGGGCCTGACCATCGAGCTGCCGGGCTGGGCCAAGGAGGGCGGCCAGGACGCCTTGATCGAGCGCCTGAAGGACCCGGCCCTGCGGCCGAAGATCGCTGCCGACATGGACATGATCCCGCCCGGGGACCTGATGCTGACGAATTTCGAGAACCCGGCCCTGCGACACCTGATCGGCAAAACGCTGGCGGACGTATCCGAACAGCGCGGCACCTCCCCCGAGGAGACGGCCTTTGACCTGATCGTGGAGGATGACAGCCGCGTGGGCACCGTACGCTTCACGATGAGCGAAGACAACATCCGTAAGAAAATCGCGCTGCCTTGGGTCAGCTTCTGCTCCGACTCGTCCTCGCAGGCGCCCGAGCCCCCGTTCACGTTCTCTCAACCCCATCCGAGGGGGTACGGCGCGTTTGCCCGGTTGTTGGGCAAGTATGTTCGCGAAGAGCAGGTCATTCCGCTGGAGGAAGCGATTCATCGATTGACCCGTTTTCCCGCCCGCAACCTGCGGCTCGAACAACGCGGTGGGCTGGAGCCGGGATTCTTCGCGGACGTGGTGGTGTTCGATCCGGCCACCATCATCGACCGGGCCACGTTCGAGGAACCGCACCAACTGGCCGTAGGCGTGATGCACGTGTTCGTGAATGGGGAACAGGTATTGCGCGACGGGGAACACACCGGCGCGCGGCCGGGGCGCTTCGTCAGGGGACCGGGTTACCGTCCGTAACGGCCTCCTCGGCATCCCTGACGCCGAACTGTGCCGCCATCTCGACCCAGTATTGGCGCTGACGGTTCCAGAACGAACGCCGTTGAGCTTCGCTGAAGCGACCGTTCGGAGACGCCTGCAACAGTTGCCGGTATTCAGCGGCCGATTCATGAGCGCCGCTGGCGGCGCAGTCCAGCAATTCGACCGCGCGGCCGGAATCGAGCGGCACGACATCGCCGGCACCGGCCATTATCGCCAGGTTCATGCAACCGTCCGGGTCGTCCTGCGAAGCGGCCGCCTCGAACCAGCGCGCCGCGGTCCGCGGATTGGCCGTCAAACCGCCCATGCCAAAGTAATGCAATTCGCCCAGGCGATGCTGGGCGGGCGCAAAGCGCTGGTTGGCTGATTTCAGGAACCAGTAGGCCGCCTGCTGGTAATCGACGTTCACGGCTTCGCCGTTCGCGTACATCATCGCGACGTTGTACTGCGCCACCGGGTGGCCCGCTTCCGCTGCACGGGCGTACAGCGTGAACTGCTCGCCTACGCTGACCTGGCCATGCTCTGTGACAGCCTGCTCATAGAGGCGGTTCGCCTCGCGGTTGGCTTGGGCCGGCTGGACCGCAATGCACATCCACAGCGAGGCAAGGGTCAAGGTAAGCAGGGCTCGGATTTGCATGGCGTTAAACTAACATGAACCGCCTTGGATGAGACGATGAAAAGACCGCACGCCATTCTGATTCTGTCCGGCTTGTTTCCGTTGCTGGTGGTGCCGCTTGCCTACCTTGTGAACCTGCTGGAGGGCGGATCGTTGGTGTCGGATTCTGGCTGCCAGTCCTTGCTGGACGGCTGTGTGTCGATCAGCCGCGCGGTTCGCTCCGGCCCTGGACTTCACATCTTCCGGGCGGTCATGCTGCCCTGCGCGGTCTTGACGTTCTTCAGCTGGGCTTTGCTGCGTGAATGGCTGCACTGCCTCGATGCCTGCAGTCAGAGGCGTGCCGTGGTGATTTTCTGGCTGGGTGCAACCGGGGCCCTGTTCCTGGTGCTGTACGCCACCTGGTTGGGTACCGAGGGCGAGTGGTACCGCTGGCTGCGGCGTTACGGCGTGACCGTTTACTTCGGCGGCACCGCCCTGGCGCAATTGCTGACGGCCGCGGTGCTGTGGCCGCAACGCGATGCGCTGGCGGGGGGTCGGCTGCGCCGTGGAATCACGGTCTTCACCGGGCTGGTGGCCGCGCAGTGGTTGCTGGGAGTGCTTTCGGTCATCAAGCGGCTTGTTGTGGACGATCCCTACCTGGTGGACCGTATCGAAAACACCATCGAATGGGCCTTCGGATTCTGCATGGCGGGCGCGTTCCTGGTGCTGGCGTGGCTGTTGCGCCGCACGCGGTTCTCCGTTTCGTACCGGCTCGGGCGCTAAGCTCCGGCTGCCGCCTTGCGATATATTCGAGCGGGCGACCCGTCCCGTTCGTACCCGTCTTCGATCCGCTCCCAGCCGTATTTCTCGTAGTAGCCGTCGTGGTCGGTGGTCAGGTAAAGCCACGAGAAGCCAAAGGCGGCCGCCTCGGTGAGTCCGTGATCAAGCATACGGGCTCCCAGGGCCTGCCCGCGCGCAGGCGGTTCGACCCAGAGGGCGACCAGCCACGGCCACAGGTCGTGGCGGCTGATGAAATCGTTGACGGCCAGCCCGTAGCAGCCGATCGGACGGTCGCGGTCAAGCAGCAGGTAAAAGTGAGGCAACGGGGCATGGGCTGGTGAGCCGTGCTCGATCGCGTCCCGGTAGAAACGAAGGTGGATTCCGCTCCAGGCGTCGTGGAAAAAACGGGCGGCCTCCTCGAGACCTGCCGAATAATCGCGAACATTCACAATGCGGGTCATCAGTTTTCTCTCTGGGTTCTGGTCCATAATGAATGATCAGGAGCCGACCGGCGATAGCGATTTCGAATCAACGGGCGAGTGTATGATTTAGAATAACTATCAATTTCATAAAAACAATCAATTATGAATATGAGTCTTGATTTGGGAAGATACGCACAGATCATTTGAATGTTGTCCTTTTGAATCAACGGATCGCAATGATCCACAGGAGTAAAAAGAATGAGTCAGAAAGTCCCCAACGTCGTTTTCAAAACCCGAGTCCGCGACGAGTCCGTCGAGGGTCCCAATCCCTTCCGCTGGCAGGACGTGAGCACCGACGACATTTTCGCCGGCAAGAAAATCGTCCTCTTCGCGCTGCCCGGCGCCTTCACGCCGACATGCTCCAGCACGCACCTCCCCGGCTACGAGGCAGCTTACGACGAGTTCAAGGCGGCTGGCGTCGACGAGGTTTACTGCCTCAGCGTCAACGACGCATTCACGATGTTCCAGTGGGGGCAGCACCAGAACACCAAGAAAGTGAAGCTGTTGCCGGACGGAAATGGTGACTTCAGCCGCGGCATGGGCATGCTGGTCAACAAAGGAAATCTCGGATTCGGCGATCGCTCCTGGCGGTACTCCATGCTGGTTGAAAACGGCGAGATCGTGAAAGTGTTTTCCGAGCCGGGCCAGGAAGACAATTGCCCGACCGACCCGTTCGAAGTCAGCGACGCCGGAACCATGCTGAACTACGTGAAAGGGCGCAACGCCTGAGTTCAGCCGGCTTTCGCCAACGCAACAAGTCGGGGCCAGGGTAGCTCAGCTACCCTGGCCCCGTTGTTTTATACTGGCCGCATTCGCATAACGGCCATTGCAATGACCACCGAACTCACGATTACCCGCCCCGACGACTGGCACATTCACCTGCGCGACGGCGCGGCGCTGTCGGGCACCGTGCCCTCTGCCGCCCGCTATTTCG
Source organism: Lysobacterales bacterium (assembly GCA_013042915.1). Lineage (GTDB taxonomy): Bacteria > Pseudomonadota > Gammaproteobacteria > Xanthomonadales > SZUA-36 > JABDPF01. The sequence continues at coordinate 2,867 of JABDPF010000099.1, read as the reverse complement.
GGCGCGCCATCGTGATGCCTAACCTGACGCCGCCGGTGACCGATGCCGCCATGGCTGCTGCGTACCGGGGGCGGATTATCGCGCAACGGCCAAAGGCTTCTGCGTGGCAGCCGCTGATGGTTATCTATCTCACCGACAGAACGTCGGCGAAGACGGTCAGCGAAGCAGGAAAGGCGGGCGTCACCGCCGCCAAGCTGTATCCGGCCGGGGCGACCACGAATTCCGATTCCGGGGTTACGTCCATCGAGCGGATCTACCCGGCGCTGGAGGCCATGAGTGAGTTGGGGATGCCCTTGCTGGTTCATGGCGAGGTGACGCGCCAGGGCGTGGATGTATTCGATCGGGAAAGCCGCTTTGTCGAAGAACAACTCGCGCCGCTGGTCGCGCGGTTTCCGCTTCTGAGCGTTGTGCTCGAACACGTCAGTACCCGCGAGGCGGTGGACTTTGTCGAGCAGGCCGGCCCGCGTGTGGCCGCGACAATCACCCCGCAACACCTGGCCTACAACCGCAACGACATGCTGGTGGGCGGCGTGCGACCGCACTTTTACTGCCTTCCCATCCTCAAGCGCGACACGCATCAACAGGCGCTGCGCGAGGCCGTGGCCGGCGGCAGTGCGAAGTTCTTTCTCGGCACGGACTCCGCCCCCCATGAGCAAAAAACCAAGGAAACGGCCTGTGGCTGCGCGGGCTGTTTCACCAGCCACGCCGCGCTCGAGCTGTATGCCGAGGTTTTCGAACAGCTGGGCGCGCTGGACAAGCTGGAAGCCTTCGCCAGTTTTCATGGCCCCGACTTTTACGACTTGCCGCGCAACACGGACACCATCACGCTGCGTCGCGAACCGTGGGAAGTGCCGTCCAGCTATTCGCTGGGCGAAGGGCGGGTTGTCCCGCTGTGCGCCGGAGAGACCTTGAACTGGCGCGTTCTGCAATAAGGGAGCCTTCCGGGAAACCACCGATCACCCAGGTGGTTCGGGGTGCGCTTCAGTCGCTTTCTCGGCGGGCATCGGCCCGGTAGTCACCCGCGCCGTCGGTGCTTACCGCAACCAGCATCGGCTGGCAGCAGACCTGGCAGTCCTCGACGTATTCCTGGTCGCCCGCGCTGAGGTCCAGCAAGAGCGTGACGGGCTCCCCGCAATACGGGCACTGAACGACGGTCTCGGGCTGCAGGTCCATATCCTGTTTGCCCTCAGACGCGCTCGATGACGGTGGCCACGCCTTGTCCGACCCCCACGCACATCGTGCACAACGCGCGCCGGCCGCCGTTGCGCCCGAGCTGCCTTATTGCGCTGACGGCCAACCGGGCACCGCTCATGCCCAGCGGGTGACCCAACGCGATCGCACCGCCCAACGGGTTGATGCGCGGATCGTCATCATCGAGTCCCAGTTCGCGCAAGCAGGTCAGTGCCTGGGCCGCGAAGGCCTCGTTAAGTTCGATCAGGTCAAAGTCGTCCAGGCCGAGGCCCAGCCGCCTGAGCACCTTGCGCGTGGCCGGCACCGGGCCGTAGCCCATGGTCCGTGGCGGCACACCGGCGTAGGCCGTTCCCACAACGCGAACCAGCGGGGCCAGGCCGTGTGCTTCGACGGCCTTGGCGGAAGCGACGATCAGGGCGGCCGCTCCGTCGTTGATGCCGGACGCGTTGCCGGCCGTGATGGTGCCGTCCGGGAACAGCGGGCGCAACGCGGCCAGCTTCTCGAGGCTGGTCTGCCGCGGGTGTTCGTCGCGGTCGGCGATCAGCGGGTCCTGTTTGCGGCGCGGCACCTCCACCGGGACGATTTCTTCTGCCAGGCTTCCGTCCGCCTGGGCCGTTGCGGCCTTCTGCTGGCTCCACAGGGCGAACGCGTCCTGGTCCTCACGGGAAATCCCAAACTCTTCGGCGAGGTTCTCGGCGGTTTTCGGCATGGTTTCCGTACCGTAAATTCGATCCAGTACGGGATTGACGAAGCGCCACCCCATCGTCGTGTCTTCCATCTTCGGCGAGCGGTCGTAGGGGCCGTTGGCCTTGCCGATGACGAAGGGCGCACGCGACATACTCTCCACGCCGCCGGCAATCAGCAGGTCCGCTTCGCCCGCGACGATGGCGTTGGCCGCCGCCGAGACGGCATTCAGGCCGGAACTGCACAAGCGGTTGACGGTCAGCCCAGGCACCTCGGGTGGAATTCCGGCCAACAGCAGCGCCATGCGGGCCACGTTGCGGTTGTCTTCGCCGGACTGATTCGCGCAGCCGAGGATGACGTCTTCTATCGCGGCGGGATCGAGGCCCGGATTGCGCGCGAGCAGGGTGCGCAGCGGCACGGCCGCCAGGTCGTCGGCCCGGACCGCGGCGAGCCCGCCGCCGTAGCGTCCAACCGGCGTGCGGATGGCGTCGCAGATGAATACATCAGTCACTTTCTGTCTCCGTAACAAGGGGCCGGGGTAGCTCAGCTGCCCCGAACCCGGGTTTTCCGTTTTCTCAGCTCGCTTCCTTGACCAGTTTACGGATCTTGCGGAAGCCATCGAGCAGGGTTTCGCCGAGCATGTCGATATGCTTCTGGTTCATCGCGGTGGAAAGCGCGCCCGAGCAGGTGTTCATCAGGATGAAGCCGTTGTCGAACATGTGTTCCAACAGCAGCGCGGTGCACCGTTTTTCGAGGTCGGACGTGAACGCGGCACGGTAGTTTTGCGGTGGTTCGGGCTTCATCTGGATGCGGAACATCGACCCGCCGCCGGTCACGCAGGCGTGGATTCCGGACAACTGGATGGCCTGGCTGATCACGTCGCGGGCGTAGGCGGCCAGCTTGTTCAGCTTCTTCACCGCGGAGCGGTCGTACAGCTCCATCGTGACCCGCCCGGCCGTCATCGTGATCGGGTTGGCGGAAAACGTGCCCGA
>JABDPF010000039.1 GCA_013042915.1 Lysobacterales bacterium | reverse complement strand
GTTCCAGCGCATCTGCGGTGGCCGTCATGCCGCCCTGCAGGCTGCGCTCGAGGAATGCTTCCAGGGCCCGGGCGACGTTAGATTCTTCGCCCAGCGGCATCGTCGCAAAAGTGCCCGCCAGCGTATGTGCGCAGCGAACCAGGTCGGAGGTGACGACCGGAATGTCGCCGCCGGCCAACCCGTCAGCGAATGCCGCCAGTGGTGCAATGCGATCGCGGATCTCGGCGATCACGATGCCGCGAAGTTCGGTGTCTTCCTCGGCTTCGGCCTCCACCGGGGCCTTCGGTTCGGGCAGATCGGTCTTTTCCGCATCCGGTTTCGATTCGGCAGCAGCCCGGGCCTCGCCGGCTTTTGGAGTCTCCGTGGGGGTATCGTCTTCGGTAAGCACGATCACGTCGGATTCCGACAACACCAGCGCCATCAGTTTTTCGGGCAGGTCGCCGGAAAGCCTTCGGATGTCGGGCTTGTCACCGGCGTTGAGCTGCCGGGCAAAACCGGAAAGGGCGTTGATTCCGTCTTCGCTGAGGTCACTGTCTTCGCCTACCAGGCGATCGCGCATTGAGTTGAGCGCGCCTGTGGCGAGCGTAAGAGCGTCAGACAGCGGCTGGCTGAACGCGATACGCCCATCGATCAGGTTGTTGAGCACTTCTTCGAATCGCCACGCGAAATCACCGATTTCGGCCGCGCCGACCATCCGGCCGCTTCCCTTGAGGGTGTGGAATGCACGGCGAATTTCGCCCAAGGCCTTGGTGTTTTCGACCTCATCCAACCAGGTGAAGAGCTGGTCTTCGAGTTGTCCGTGAACGCTGTCGAATTCGTCGAGGAAAATGCCGAGCATGGTCGGGTCGATACCGTCAGGCGCCTCGGGTTCGGGTTCCGCTGCTGCACGCTCGATCTCGGTTTCAGGCAGGGTCTCGCCCTCCTGGCCGGCTTCTGGCAGGCCGTCCAGGCGCTCGGCCATGATGTCGAGAAAGCGGGAATGGCTGCCCTGGTCGTCGCGACTGCCTGTCAGGAACAGCTCCAGTGCAGCGACCGCGTCCGCCAGCGGCAGCAGGGCGCCGGGAACCGACCCGGCATCGGACGGTTCGGCCAGGGCAGCGTTCAGGGCCCTTTCGAGCTTTTCGGTCAGGCGTGCGGCGTCCGGTTGCGTGGCGACGCTCATCGCCCCGGCAATCTGTTGCAGGCTGCCGGAGAAGTCGGCATCCGCGTCGCCGTCCAGGCGCTTTCGGATCGCCTCCTGGGCTTCTTGCAGCGTGCTCACGCATTCATCGAGCATGCGCCCGAACACCTGTCGCTGTTCGTGCGGGGGAAGGCTAATGATGCCGGTGCTCTCGGCCTCTTGGACCGGTTCTCCGAGTAGCTGTATGTGCGTGGCGAGCTTGGATTCAACTTCCAGAAGCTTCTGGGCCAGGACCAGCAGCGGAGAATCGAGGTCCATATTGGTGACGCCATCGGTCGCTTCGAGCGCCGGCAGCAGATCCTCGACGGCCTTGGCGGCCACCGGGAGATTCAGCATGTTCAGCGTATCGGACAGCTGACGCAAAGACGTCTTGCTTTGCCGGCGCTGGTCGAGGTCGACGCGCCCCGTGCGCAGCTCCATGTCGAGCGTGTCCTTGACCTGCGTGAGCTCTTCGCGCACCGCATCACCGATCGACGCGAACAATTCGGCGTCTCGCCCGGTGACCGCACCCCGCGCCCGCAGCAACGCTTCGCGGTCGGGTATCAGGCGGTCGAGCGAGAAGCGTTCGCGCAGTGTATCGGTGGCCGTGCTGCCTGGTCTTGCCTGCGCAGCGTAAAACAGCAGCGATCTTGACAGCGCCGTGATGGTATCGCTGGCCGGGCCATCTTCCACGCCATCGACCATCGCTTTGAGGATCAGATCGAGCCGCGCGAACAGGCGGCGCAATGGAAGGTCATTGTCGACCGCGCGTTCTCGCAGACCCTGCATCACACGATCGGCAATCCACCACAAACGCCGCAGCTCGTTGCGCCGCAGCCGGGTGTAGAGCATCTGGCAGACGGCCTGCATGGGCTCGATGAGGGCGTCTTTCGATTGTTCCTGGAGCCAGCCGAGAAGCGCTGCCTGATACTGACCGCGCACCTGCTTTGCGAAGGACGGGAAATCGCTGGACGCGATGTGGTCGGCCTCGCTGCCGCTGAGTTCGCGAACGATGACGTCCAGTTCCGGTGCGAACAAGGTGCCTTCAGAGAGTAGCGACTCATCGTGGGTCGCGCGCAACTCGTTCAGCGTGGGCAACAGCAAGATCGGCAGATCCTCGTGGCCGGCCTGCAGCCGGTCGAGGTAAGAGGGCAGCACGACGATCGCATCCGTCAGCGCGTTCAGGGATTCTTCGATGCTGGTCGAATTGCCGTTCAGCATGTGACGACCCGTAGCGATCATCTCCTCGCTGAGCATGGTGGCGCCTTCCTGGTCCATCACACGAAACGTAAGTTTCAGGCGCTCAAGGATGGCGAGCACCGCTTCGAGCGGCGCGCTGTCGTCGGTTTTCCGAGCGTAAGCCTCGAGGTGTTCGCGCACGGTTTCCAGGCAGTCGTCGAGGTCTTCCCGTACCCAGCTGACGGCCGGGTTGAAGTGCGAACGTTCGAGCATCACTTGGCCGCCCCCTTGTCGTCGGGTAACTTGAAGTCGGCCACCGATTCACTGAGTTTCTGAACCAGGTCGGCCAGGTGGCCCATCGATTGGGCGGTCTGGTCGGAGCCTTCCGAGGTCTGGATGGAGACGTCCCGGATGCTGTTCATCTGGTCTGCCACGCGCTTGGCGCCCTCGGACTGGGTCTGCGCCTCGCTGGAAATTTCCTCGATCATCTTGGATAGGTCGCGGGACACCGACTCGATGCGGCCCAGGGCCTCGCCGGCGTCCTCGGCTTTTTCGGCGCCGGACACGACTTCCGAAGTGGTCGTTTCCATGGACACGACCGCCTCCGACGTGTCGGCCTGGATGTTCTGAACCAGCGTTTCGATTCGTCGCGTCGCGTTGGTGGCGCGCTCAGCCAGGCGTTGCACCTCGTCGGCGACCACCGCGAATCCACGGCCGGCGCCGCCCGCGGAGGCCGACTGGATGGCGGCATTGAGCGCCAGGATGTTGGTCTGCTCGGCGATGCCGTTGATCAGTTCTACAATGTCACCGATTTCCTGGGACGATTCGCCCAGGCGCTTGATTCGCTTCGAGGTTTCCTGGATCTGTTCGCGAATATTGTCCATTCCGACAATGGTTTGTTGCACCATTTGCGACCCGTTGTGGGCGATACCCACGGAGCGCTGGGCGACTTCGTTGGAATTGCGCGCCTTGGCGGCCATGGCGCCGAATGACTCGGCCATCACGTTGATCGTATCGGTAGCGCCCCGCACCTGTTCCGCCTGCTGGGTGGATGCGGAGGCCAGCTTACCCGTTGTGTTCATGGTCTCCTGCGCGGATTCGGACACGGTTTGTGCGGTGATGTTGATGCCGGTGACCAATTCGCGCAGCTGCTCCACTGCGAAGTTCACGGCGTCGGCGATGGCTCCGGTCATGTCATCCGTCACGGTGGCCTTGACGGTCAGGTCGCCGTCGGCCAGGGAGCTCATTTCATCCAGCAGGCGCATGATGGCAGCCTGGTTTTTCTGGTTTTGCATGCCCGCCTGGACCGCTCGCCGGCGCTCGGCGCTCAGGAACGAGCGAACCATGAACGCGATCGAGATCAGGATCACGGCCAGTGCGAGCGACCCGGACCACAGGGAAGGCCAGAGCCGGGAGTCAGAGCGGTAGAGCACATCGCCCGAAACGGTTCGCGATAGGTCGAACATCGCCAGGCTGTCGACAAAAATATCGTCGGCCGCACCGCGCACGGTGAGGATGTCGTCGGTGGATTCAATGATCATTTCGAGCTGAGGGCGCGCCTCTTCATAGAGCGCGCTCGCTTCCTGCAGCGCCGCACGGGCACGCCGATTGCTGACTTTCGGGACTCCGATGCTGCGGCTGCCGGTCAACAAGGCACCCATGGTTTGCTCGAACAGGCCAATTTCGCGCTTGAAGTTGTCCGCGGCGGTAACGGCTGCGGGCCCGCCGCGCAGCATCTCCTTGAGGTGTCGCAGAATGCGATCGGACAACACCAGCTGGCGCCCGGCCACGAAAACCTGTTGGTTGGACGCGCTGTTCTGGGTGAGATCGCGGATGGCCTGGTCGGTCAGGTCCTGGATGCGCGGAACCACCTGGATAAACATTCCGCTGTTTTCTGCCAGCGCCAGTACTTCCTCTTCGCGCTCGAGGATAGTGCGGGCGTTGGCGCTCATCCTGCCCCAGGTCTGGTCAAGGTCGGTCAGGGTATCGGCCATGCTGCCGGGCAGCGCCGGCAGCGAGCGGACCGGATCGCCGTCCTTGAGCGCCTGCACGGCGTCAGAAATTAGGCCGGTCGAATCACCCAGCTGCAAGAATGCGCTGCGGTTGCCTTCGACGGCCTCGGCGGCCGACTTGGCCATTTGCTGGGAATGGATCTGCATGTCGGTGGACAACCGAATCCATTCCTGCTCGTTGCGGCTCTCTCGCGTCAGCAGATAAAAGGTCACGGCCACGAAGGCGAGCAACAGCACGAGGAAGCCCACCAGGGCGTAAAGGCGGCCCGACTTATGGGTCGCGGGCTTGTAATCTTTCGACTTCATGTTCTGCTGCCTCGATCCTCTTTTTTGCAGAAAGCCCCTTTGCCGTGCTTTGGCCGAGCGCATCGGGTCACTGATCCGCCGCGCCGTTGAGGAATTCCGGTTGCGTGAACAGCCGGTCCAGGTCGAGTTCGTGCCAGTTTTCCGAGCCGAGTTCGTGCCGTTTTTCGACGATGTCGGCGAGGAGGGAATCTTCGGGTAATTCGGCCGGGACCGAGTCGCTGTCAAGAAAATGCCGTTGGCCGTAGACTTCGTCCACCAGCAAGCCGATCGGGGCCTTGTTCAGGGTGGAGGAGAGCAAGCGGCTATCGCCGGTGAGGGGCGTACGGGAGCCGCTGAGATACCAGGAAAGGTCGACGATAGTAAGCAGCTCACCGCGAACGTTGGCCAGGCCGATGATCCAGGGCTTTGCTCCCGGAACGGGCGTTGAGGGCGGGCAAGGCAGAATCTCGCCGACCCGATCGATGCGGCAAGCGAGGCGGGTGTCGCCGATACCGAAGACGACCCCGCTCCATTCATCCGCAGGGCCGCCGCCTTTTTTGCTTCCCGGGGAGAAGCCGGAAGCCCGCGCCTCGTACTCGAGGAGCTTCTGGAAGGCGGTGTTGTTGCCGAAGGTCGTCATCTGTCCATTCACTTCCCTGATCGTGGATCGTCTGTTGTCAGGCCGGGTCAGGCAGCATGTTGTGCCACCGCGGCGAGCAACTCATCCTTGGTGAATGGCTTGGTGAGGTAGAGGTCGGAGCCCACCACGCGCCCCCGCGCCTGGTCAAACAGCCCGTCCTTGCTCGTCAGCATCACCACCGGGGTGGCCCGGTAGTCGGCGTTGTTCTTGATGATTGCGCACGTCTGGTAGCCGTCGAGACGCGGCATCATGATGTCCACGAAAATGAGGTCGGGATTGTGGCGTGCCACCTTGGAGAGGGCTTCGAACCCGTTTTCCGCGGTCACCACATCGTAGCCCTCGGCCTTGAGCATGGATTCGGCGGAACGGCGAATGGTCGAGCTGTCGTCGACAACGAGGATGCGCAGGCTGTTGTTCGCGCTTTCCCCGCCGGACGCCGTATTGCTGTGTTCTTTAGACATAAATCCTTCCCTGGTTCAACGTCTTTGGCCGGACGGCTGCTTCTGCCCGGTGGTATCCCTCCGGCGGCGAATCTTCCGCTGGGACTTGCTAGTCTACCACTTCTAATTACAGATTCCAGTAGTAACAATAGCTTATGATATAAAGCTAATACAAGCTATTGGTGTTTCGGCGTTCTGATCGTCGCTAACGATTCGGCACTGGAACCGCCACCGGCTTGGGACAATAATACGTTCACCGAGCGAGACCTGACCCATCATTGGAACGGAAAATTTTATGAGTGATCGCAACCCGACGTTGTCCACCGCGCTGCAAACCGGCGTGATCATGGATCCGATCAGCGGCATCGCCGTCTACAAGGACTCGACCTTCGCCATGCTGTTGGAAGCCCAGCGCCGTGGCCACGAAATCTGGTACATGGAGCCCGGTGACCTCACGGTTCGTGACGGGACGGCATGGGGTCACATGCGCCCGCTGAAGGTGCGCGATGACCGCGAGGATTGGTTCACGCTGGGCCAAGCCGAGCAGCGTGACCTGTCGGTCCTCGATTTCCTGTTGATGCGCAAGGACCCCCCTTTCGACATGGACTACGTTTACACGACCTACCTGCTCGACCTGGCCGAGAGAGCGGGCGTAACCGTGGTCAACCGGCCCCGCGCGCTGCGCGATGCGAACGAAAAATGTTTTATCACACAGTTCCCGCAATGCTGCGTTCCCATGCTGCTGACCCGTCATTCCAGCGAGATCAAGGCCTTTGCGGAAGAACACGGCCTGTCCGTGGTCAAGCCGCTGGACGGCATGGGCGGCGAATCCATTTTCCGGCTCGAGCCGGGTGACCCCAACATGAACGTCATCCTGGAGACCATCACCCGAAAGGACCGCGAGTTGGTGATGGTTCAGCGCTACATTCCTGAGATCAGCGCAGGTGACAAGCGCATCCTGGTGGTCGACGGTGAACCCGTTCCGTACGCGCTGGCGCGGATTCCGGGAGCCGGAGATTTTCGCGGAAACCTGGCGCGTGGCGGCCGTGGCGAAGGCGTGGAGCTTGCCGAACGCGATCGATGGATCGTTGGCGAGGTGGCGCCGGAATTGAAAAAACGCGGTATCCTGTTTGCCGGGCTGGACGTTATTGGCGACTGGCTGACCGAGATCAACGTCACCAGCCCGACCTGCATCCGCGAACTCGACGCGCAGTTCGGCCTCAATATCGCGGGTGACCTGTTCGACGCACTGGAGGCGTCGCGAAACTGAACGATTACCAGGGTGACGGCATGATGCTGAAATCCAATCGCTACCCGGCGTGGGCCCAGGATCGGTTCATGCTGTTCCTCGTGCTGGCCACCGGCCTGCACGCCCTGCTGTTTTTCGGTGTCAGCTTCGGTCTCTACCTGACCCCCACGCCGCGCCTGGCCGATACGCTGGACGTCGTACTGGTGCAGTGGCGTTCGGAGGAGACCCCGGAAGAGGCCGACTACCTGGCGCAGGTCGACCAGGTGGGCGGCGGTGAGACCTCCGACCCCAGCAGGCCGACCGAGCAGCACAGTGGTGTCCTTCCGACCCCGGAGCGGGGTGAGGCACCGATCCGAAACGAGCAACAGGTGCCGGAAGTAAGCCTGGAAACCCGCGAAATTCTCGCGCATGAAAACGCGCTGGACGATCCCCTTCAACGCACCGATGTCGAGCAGCCCGAACAGGAACTACCCACCGCCGCCGAACTGATGCAGCAGAGCATGGACATGGCGGCCCTCCAGACCGAGGTGAGCCGTGACCGCCAATGGCAGTCGAAACTGCCGCGCCGGGAGTTCATTTCCGCCAACACCCGGCAGTACGAGTTCGCCAGCTACATGAGTTCCTGGGTAGCCAAGGTGGAACGGGTGGGCAACCTGAACTACCCGTCCGAGTTGCGGCGCAAGAACCTGCACGGCGACCTGGTCTTGACGGTGGGCATCCTCCAGAATGGCACGATTGAAAGCATCGACGTCAAACGCAGCTCCGGCATGGACGAAATCGACCAGGCCGCCGTGCGCATCGTCCGCCTCGCGGCCCCTTACGCCCCTTTGCCCGAGAACATCACCGAGAGCGTCGACGTACTCCACATCACCCGCACCTGGCGCTTCGAATCCGCCTTCGGCCTGTCGCAGCCCTGAAAACCGCCCTTGCAGGACCAGGGAAGGCGCGAAGCCGCACACCGTGCGGCGGGAGTCCTACACCGTTGTGATTCAGGAATACGGCCGCTCGCGGAAGCGGCCCAGGCGCAGTTCCACGATGTTGTTGTCGGGGTCGCGGATGTAGATCGAGGAGCCGAATGCCTCGGCACCGTAACGGACCTCGAAATCGCCGACTTCGATGCCGTGGGACTCGAGCCACTCGCTTAGGCTTTTCTCACTGATCGCCTCGATCTGCAGGCAGAAGTGGTCGATGCTTTTCTCCGTGCCCGATGGGGGTGGCCCGCCGGCACGACCAAGTTCGCTGTCCACTTCGACGATGTCGATCAGTGACTTACCGGCACGCAACTGGGTCAGGCCGACGTGGGCGGGCAGGCGGCGTTCGACCCGGCAGCCAAGGACATCCGAGTAGAATCGGATCATGTCGTCGCGGCGGTCGGTTCGCAAAACGATGTGGTCGATCATCTTGACCTTGATCATGTTTCCTCCGGTCCGATCCATTTCTTTACCCGCGGTGCCCGGTACGACCCGAAGCGATCGAGCAGCCCGGCCGGCGAGGTATCCATCATCATCATGGGCCGATACTCTTCTCTGACGAACTGCTCTTCCATCGCTTTTTCCAGAAAAGAAAAAAGATCGTCGTAGTACGACTTGATATTCAGTAGCCCGCAGGGTTTTTCATGATGGCCCAGCTGCGCCCAGGTCAGCATTTCGAAAATTTCCTCTATCGTGCCCCAGCCACCCGGCAGCGCAATGAACCCGTCCGACAATTCAGCCATGCGGGCCTTGCGTTGATGCATGGAATTAACGATCAACAGTTCATCGAGGCCGCTGTGGGCGACTTCCTTGGTCGCGAAAAAATGGGGCAGCACGCCAATGGCGCTTCCGCCGTGATCGAGCACGCCATCGGCCACGGCGCCCATTACGCCAACGCTGGCTCCGCCATAAACCAGGCCGACATCACGACGGGCGAGTTCGTGCCCCAGTGCGCGCCCCGCCCTAACGTAACCGGGTCGGGAGCCGGGGTTGGAGCCGCAATAGACGCATATCCGTTTCATGGGCCTATTCTAGCCCTCACCTTGCAACGGGGTCAGAATGGCCCGCCAGGCCGCCCGTTTTTGATCGAGGCTCATGCCGGCATGCGCGGGACTGGTGGAGGGCAGGCGCTGGCGCGCCAGGGCATTCCAGTTCGCGGGCAGGCTTGGCAGAATGCGCTTGTGGTAAACCGATTCGGCCTTGGCGCCGTTGAAGAAAATCCTTCGGATACCAGGATGAACGTCGAAGAACGCACTGAAATCGTTCGCCACCGCGGTTTTCTCGTCGATGTTCGAATCGAGGCTGCCCGGACGAACGCAGTCGCGCAATACGTCCCAGACGGCGATACCTCGCGCCGTCATCCGGTGCACACGATCCTCGTAGCCCTCGGCGTCGATGGTTAGCAGGCTCGTGATGATCGGCCAGAAGGCGTTACGCGGATGCGCGTAATAACGGTGTTGCGCCAGCGACTCGCGGCTCGGCATGCTGCCGAGAATAAGGACCCGCGCATCGGGCCGCGCGAGAGGCGCGAACCCCCGAATTCGCACCGCGGGCGGGGTTTGTACAGGACTGGGGTCAGGCATCCTGCTGGCGCAGCCAGTTCTCGCAAATCACTTGGGCAGCCATCGCGTCGACCTGGCGTGCGTCCTTGCGCCGCGCGGTGCCGGCCGCCCTGCGCTCGGCGAAGCGCTCCCCGGCAACCCGCGAACTGAGGCGTTCGTCGACGTAAGCGACCGGCATACCAAAGCGTTTTTCCAGCGCTGTGCCAAAGTGCCTTGCCGCGGTCGACATCTCGGTTTCCTCGCCCTCTAAGCCCAGCGGAAGGCCAACCAGCAGGAGAGCAGGCTTCCAATCTGCAACCAGGCGATCGATCGCGGCCCAGTCCGGCGCCTTGCCGTGACCGATGGTTTCCAATGCGGTGGCGGTGCCGGTGAGCGTCTGCCCGATCGCTACGCCAATGCGCCGCAAGCCGAAGTCGAACGTGAGGATGTAGCCGCTGACCGGGGCGGCTTCAGGCATGACCGGCTTCTGTGTGCAGCTGGTCGGCCCGAATGCCGAGACGGCCCACGGCTTCGTCGAAACGCTGGCGTACCGGCAGGTCGAAGACGATGTCGGTGTCGGCCGATACCGACAGCCAGGCATTGGCGAGCATCTCTCCCTCGAGTTGGCCTTCGCCCCAGCCCGCATAGCCCAGCGCGACCGTGAATTTCTGCGGACCCCGGCCATCGGCGATGTCGGCCAGGACGTCGCGCGAGGTGGTAACCATGATGTCCCGGTTGATCGGCATGCTCGATTCGTAACCCTCGCGCGGTGTATGCAGTACGAAACCGCGGTCGGGAGACACGGGGCCGCCTTCGAGCACCGGTAAGGTACGCACGGCCTCATCACTGCACTCCAGTTGCAGTTGGGTGAAGATTTCCCCCAGCGTGAAATCCGATAATCGGTTGACGGTTATTCCGATCGCGCCTTCGTCATTATGCTGGCACAAGAGGGTCACGCTGCCGGTGAAATTGTCGTCCAGCATGCCCGGCATGGCAATCAGCATCTGTCGCTCGAGATATCCGGTCGTCTGTTCGGAAAGTGCTGTCATGATTTCCAGATTGGGCGTTGGCGGGATATTTTTCAAGTAGTGCTTGATACAATGCCCGACCATGGACAAACGCGCTTCCAGAGAGCCCCCGGATCAGAAGAAAGCGCGCCACGCGCGGACCGTGCGCAGCTATGTGCTGCGAGCGGGCCGCGTGACCGAGGGTCAGAAGCGTGCCCTGGACGAGTTGTTCCCGCGTTACGGGGTGGAGCCGGGCACCGGGCTTATCGAGTTTTCGATCCTGTTCGGCAACGGTCACCCGGTCGTGATGGAGATCGGGTTCGGCAACGGTGAAGCGACCTGGAGGATGGCCCGGGCGGAGCCCGAAAGGAACTTCATCGGGGTCGAGGTCCACCCTCCCGGGGTGGGCCGGCTGCTGTTGAAAATCGAGGAACATTCCCTTGAGAACGTCCGTATCGCCTGTCAGGACGCCGTCGAGTTCCTCGGAACCCGAGTGGCCGACGACGCGCTCGAAGGGGTGCGCATCTACTTTCCCGATCCGTGGCCCAAAAAACGTCATCACAAACGGCGGATCATTCAGCCGGAATTCGTCAGGCTGCTCTCGGCAAAAATAAAGGCCGGTGGGCTGCTGCACCTGGCAACGGATTGGGCGCCATACGCCGAGTTCATGCTGGAGGTGATGCAGTCGGTGCCTGAATTTGAGAACCTGTCGCCAACGGGGCAATACGTCGTCAGGCCCGGGTGGCGGCCGCCCACCAAGTACGAGCGCCGCGGTGAACGACTGGGCCACAAAGTAGCTGATTTGGTCTACCGGCGAACCCCGCAGGCCGGTCAGGAGTGAAGTGATGGAGGGAGGCATCCAGCTAACCCAGGAAATGGTGTTGGTGTTGATTGTGCTCAGCGCCACCATCGGCCTGTTCGTCTCGGAACTGGTGCGCGTCGACATCGCGGCCATCCTGGTCATGGTGGCCATCGGCCTGCTCGGCCTGGTTCCCTCGCGCGACCTGTTCAACGGGTTCGCCTCCAACGCGGTGATCTCCATCATCGCTGTGATGATCCTGGGTGCAGGACTGGACCGAACCGGGGCCATGACCGTCGTCTCGAGGTGGATACTCAAGGTCGGGGGCAAAACGGTGGGACGGATCGTTCCGCTGGTTTCGGGAACGGTCGGACTGATCTCCGGCATCATGCAGAACGTTGGCGCCACCGCATTGTTCCTGCCCGTGATGTCGCGCATTTCCTCGCGAACCGAAATTCCCCTGTCGAGGCTGCTGATGCCCATGGGTACCTGCGCGATCCTTGGCGGCACATTGACCATGGTCGGCTCATCACCGCTGATCCTGCTGAACGACCTGATTTTAAACGCCAACGAGACCTTGCCGCCGGGCGTGCCGACGCTGGAGCCTTTTCACCTGTTCTCGGTTACCCCGGTCGGTTTCGTGCTCCTCATCGCCGGCATCCTGTATTTCCTGACAGTCGGTAGCCTGTTGCTGCCCAAGCCGCGCGAACGGGCCACCGGCGCGCCGGCCAAGACCAAGGCATACTTCGCGGACGTCTACGGCATCGAGGGAGACCTTTTCGAATTGCTGGTCACCGTGGACAGCCCCCTGGTGGGCATGACGGTGGCCGATGCAGAGAAGATGGAAGGGGGGCCCCTGCTACTGGCCATTCGCAACACGGACAAGCCTCGCCTCGCGCCGCCCTCGGACGAAATGATCTGGGTCGGCACGATCCTGGGGGTGATGGGCACTCGCGAGATCGTGGGCCGCTTCGCTCTGGACAACGAATGCCGCGTTCAGCCGCGGCTCCGGACGTTCGGCGCCCTCTTCAACCCGAGCCGGGCGGGCATATCAGAAGTTGTGATTCCGCCGGGCTCCCGGCTGGTTGGACAGACGATCGGGGAGGCGCGCTTGAGAACCCGGTACGGGATCAGCGTGCTCGCCGTCAACCGGCGGGGCGACGCGATCATCGACAGCGTGCGCGATATCGAACTGGAAACCGGCGATTGTCTGGTGTCGCACAGCACCTGGAGAGACCTGTCCACGGTCAGCCAGGAACGTGACTTCGTGGTGGCAACCGACATCCCCAAGGAAGAACAGCGGCCGCAGAAGGTCGGTTGGGCGCTGCTGTTCTTCGCCATCTCGATGAGTCTTGTTATCTTCAGTGACTTTCGCCTGTCGGTCTCGCTGCTGGTTGGCGCAATGGGCATGGTGTTGAGCGGTGTATTGAACATCGACGAGGCCTATGAGTCCGTGAGTTGGAAGACGGTCTTCCTGCTGGCCAGCCTGATTCCCTTGGGCCTGGCGATGGAGCGCACCAGCACCGCTGCCTGGATTGCGCAGGAGATCATGGTGGTGCTCGGTGACGTTCCGGAATTGGCCATCCAGGTCGCGCTGGCCGTGCTGGCCACGGTGTTCAGCCTGGTCATGTCAAACGTGGGTGCCACGACGATTCTGGTGCCGATCGCGGTCAGTATTGCCCTGGCCACCGGCGCCAGTCCGACCATGTACGCATTGATCGTGGCGCTCTCAACCTCGAACGCGTTCATCCTGCCGACACACCAGGTCAACGCGTTGATCATGGGGCCGGGCGGCTACCGGGTGGCCGATTTTATCCGGGTAGGCACCCCGATGAGCGTAATCTTTATCGTGGTCATGCTGACCATGGTCAACCTGGTTTTTTAGGAGAACGCGATGCAGTATCAAATCGGACCGCCGCCGATGAACCCGCTGATGCGCCTGTTGACCGGGCTGTTTGGCTTGCTGGCCCTTGTCGGCGCGTTCTTCTTCGGCTTCGTTCTGCTGGCCGTCGCGCTGTCGGTGGGGCTGGTCGCCTTCGTGCTGATCCAGTTGCGCTTCTGGTGGCTGCGCCGAAAGCTCGAGGCTTCGGGCAGGATGTCGTCGGATGAAGAGAGCAGGGACCAAGGCGACGGCAGCGTGATCGACGCCGAATACAAGGTCGTTTCCCGAAAGGAAGACTGATTAAACATTGTCCCACGGTGCTCACGGGCTTTATTTATCCGCGTGGACCGCTAGAATGAAACGAAGCCATCAGCGCGGAGAATAAGATGTCTACCCTGAGCGAAGTACTGGAGAGAAAAGGCGGTAGTGTCGTCACGGTAAGCTGTGACAGCACCGTGCGAGACGCGATCCAGAAGATGTCCAACGCGAACATCGGCGCGGTCGTCGCCGTCGAAAACGACAAGGCAATCGGGATCTTCACCGAGCGCGACTACCTTCGAAAGATTGCCCTGGAAGGGCGGTCCTCGACCGACACGGCCATCAGCGAGGTGATGTCCTCACCCCTGATTACCGCCACCCCGGAGGAGTCCAGCCGTGACGCGATGGGTACGATGACCGAGCGTCGTTGCCGCCATCTCGTAATCATGGACGAAGAAGAAATGGTCGGTATCGTCTCGCAGGGGGACCTGGTCAAACACCTGTTGCTCCAGAAAGAGGCCGAGGTAGAGCAACTCTCCGGTTACATCGCCGGCAACTACTGATCCGTCATCGGCGGTCGGGTTTCCCCCGATGGTGGTGTCGCCTGGTCGTCTCGTGACGCATCCATGGCATCGCGTACCGCCTTTCGCGCTTCCGCGTTGCTCCTGCCTTTGCGGTACTGCTCGGTGACCACCGTCTCCACCTGGTCGATGATGCTGTCCATCTGTCCAGCCGAGCCGCCCTGGCGGCCTAGAGGCTTTTGTTGCCCAAACAGGTTGATCCAGCGCTCGCTTCGTCGCCCCAGCTTGATGACACGCTGGAATTCCTCATCGCAATCCTCGCCGCCCCGCAACAGCCCGAACAGGGTCGCTATGATTGAAACTGGAATCAGCAGTGCGTCGCGAAAGCCGTCGGCAATCAGTTTGAGTTGCAGGATGGCTGACTCGCGAAAGAGGCGTGCGCGCGGTCCGGGAGAAGGATCGTTCATGGCTATTTTCGTGTTACGGTTTGCCTCATCGTAACCCTCGGAGAAGCTGGATGAAATACCTGCACACCATGGTCCGCGTCAGCGACCTTGACAAATCCCTCCGTTTCTACACCGAATTGCTCGGTCTGGACGAGGTCCGGCGAAAAGATGTGCCGCAAGGCCGCTTTACCCTCGTGTTTCTCGCCGCACCGGGTGACGAGGACGCCCAGGTCGAGCTCACCTACAACTGGGATCCCGAGGACTACGGGGGTGGGCGGAACTTCGGCCACCTGGCCTACCGGGTGGACGATATCTACGCCACTTGCCAGCGCCTCGCCGACGGTGGGGTCACCATCAACCGGCCACCGCGAGACGGTCGCATGGCCTTCGTACGGTCGCCCGACGGGATCTCGATCGAGTTGTTGCAAAAGGGCGAGGCGCTGTCCCCCACCGAGCCCTGGGCCTCGATGGAGAACAGCGGTAGCTGGTAAGCAGCCCGCTTTACAGCAGGTAAATCGTGGCCAGCAGGCCGGCGATGGTCATCGTGATCGTGTACGGCAGGGCCAGCAGCACCATTCGTCCGTAGCCCAGGCGGATGACCGGCGCTAGCGCGGAGGTCAGCAGGAACAGGAATGCCGCCTGGCCATTGGGTGTAGCCACCGATGGAATATTCGTTCCGGTGTTAATGGCCACCGTCAATTCTTCGAAGTGCTGGCGGCTGATGTTGCCCGCCTCGAACGCAGCATAAACCTCGTTGATGTACACGGTTGCCACGAACACGTTGTCCGAAATGGCGGAGAGCACACCGTTTGCCATGAAGAACACGGGCACCTGCATTTCCTGGTCCAGCGAGAACACGAAGTTGATGACCGGCAGGAACAGGTGCTGGTCGTGGATCACGCCCACGATGGCGAAAAACACCACCAGCAGGGCGGTAAACGGCAGCGCCTCCTCAAACGCGTGGCCCAGGCGGTGCTCCTCGATGATGCCGGTAAAGGTGGTCGCCAGCACGATCACCGCGAGACCGATCAGGCCAACTTCTGCCCAGTGCAGGGCCAGCGCCACGACCAGGAACAGGGCAACCAGCGCCTGCACGATCAGGGCCGCTTTCTGCTGCGGTGTGCGCTTCTCGTCCTCGAGCCGGTCGTATTCTTCGAGAATCCGGCGCGCCGCCGTTGGCATCTCGGTGCCGTAGCTGAGAATTTTGAATTTCTCGACGGCCACGCAGGTCAGCAGTCCGACGACCAGCACCGGCATGCTCACAGGCGCCACGCGCACGAAAAACTCGATGAATTCCCAGCCGACGACCTCGCCAATCAGCAAGTTCTGCGGCTCGCCCACCAGGGTGCACACGCCGCCCAGGGCCGTTCCGACCGCACCGTGCATCATCAGGTTACGAAGGAACGCGCGAAATTGCTCCAGATCGGTTCGGGTTTCGGTACCGATGCCCGAATCGTCGGCGTGATCGTGGTCGTCGTCAAAGCCTTTGCCCGACGTGACCTTGTGGTAGATGCCGAACAGCCCTGCCGCCACCGCGATGATCACGGCGGTTACGGTCAGTGCGTCCAGGAATGCCGACAGAACCGCGGCCGCAAATGAAAACATCAGCGAGAGCAGGACCTTGGATTTCACCCGGATCATGATCTTGGTGAAGATGTAGAGCAGCAGTTCCTTGAGGAAAAAGATACCGGCCACCATGAAAATCAGCAGCATGATGACTTCGAAATTATTCTCCGCCTCGTGGAAGACGGTACCCGGCGACGTCAAGTTCAGAATCACGGCCTGCATCGCCAGCAACCCACCGGGTTGCAGAGGGTAACATTTGAGCGCCATTGCCAGGCAGAAGATGAACTCTCCGACCAGCAGCCACCCGGCGATGAAGGGCCCGGCCACGGCCAGCACGATGGGGTTGGCGATCAGGAAGATGATGATGGTCAGCTTGTACCAGCTGGCTGCATTCCCCAGGAAGTTGTCCACGAGTGCCTGTGCAAGGGTTCTATGCATGTTCCTTTCTCGCTGTGTGCCGCAACGCAATAGCAGGCAATTTTAGGGTTTATGGAGCCTTCCCACCAGCATCTTGGTCATGAGATCGCACCCCTGGTTCGAAATATGCCGGGAATTGCGTTCTCAAAAGGCTTCGTATAGACTATATCTTCATATCTTGATTGAAAGATGTGTATGGCGAGATAACGCCACAGAACACTGCTTCGAAGGAGCGGTGTTTTTTCTTGTTGAGTTGAGTCAGGCCCACGCGACAGTGGGTCCGTGAAGAGAGGAAAGAGTGCCATGAGCCGTTACTTGTTCACTTCGGAATCGGTTTCCGAAGGACATCCCGACAAAGTCGCCGACCAGATTTCAGACGCCGTGCTGGACGCCATTCTTGAGAAGGACAAAGCAGCCCACGTTGCCTGCGAAACTTTCATCAAGACCGGTGTCGCCATTGTCGGCGGGGAGATCACGACGGAGGCCTGGGTAGACCTGGAAGAAATTATCCGCAAAGTTATCGTGGATATCGGTTATGACTCGTCAGACGTGGGTTTTGACGGTCATACCTGCGCGGTCATGAACATCATCGGCAAGCAGTCACCCGACATCGATCGCGGTGTCTCGCGCACTCGTCCTGAGGACCAGGGTGCCGGTGATCAGGGCTTGATGTTCGGTTACGCCACCAACGAAACCGACGTCCTGATGCCTGCGCCGATTCATTACGCCCACGAGCTGGTCAAGCGCCAGAGTGTCGTGCGCCGCACCACCGAAGACGGCAAGCACCATCTGCGGCCGGACGCGAAAAGCCAGGTCACGTTCCGTTACGAAGACGGCAAGCCGGTCGGCATCGACGCCGTCGTACTGTCCACTCAGCACAACGGCGCTTCCCGCCAGGAAGACCTGCGCGAACTGGTCATGGAAGAAATCATCAAGCCCGTGCTGCCGGGCCATTGGCTGGGCGGCGAGACCAAGTATCACATCAACCCGACCGGTCGTTTCGAAGTCGGCGGACCCGTCGGCGATGCCGGCCTGACCGGCCGCAAGATCATCGTCGACACTTACGGCGGCGTGGCGCGGCACGGCGGTGGCGCGTTTTCGGGCAAGGATCCGTCCAAGGTCGATCGCTCTGCAGCCTACGCATGTCGCTACGTGGCCAAAAACCTGGTCGCGGCCGGCCTGGCCGATCGCGTCGAGATCCAGGTCTCCTACGCCATCGGCGTAGCGGAGCCCACGTCCGTGACCGTGGAGACTTTTGGCACGGAAAAAGTGCCCGTCGATACGATCGAGCAAGTGGTGCGCCAGGAATTCGACCTGCGCCCCTACAGCATCATCCGCATGCTGGACCTGATCAAGCCTATTTACCTGCCGCTGGCGGCTTACGGCCACATGGGCCGCGAGGACCTCGGCGTGAAGTGGGAAGACACCGACCGCGTCGAGCAGATCCGCTCCGCGGCCGGACTGTGACCCTTACGAGAATTGGAGAATTATCATGAGCGCTGTAATCGAGAAGCTGAAGACAAACGACTACCACGTCGCCGACATAGGCCAGGCCGAGTTCGGCCGTAAGGAAATCGCCATTGCCGAGACCGAGATGCCCGGCCTGATGGCGCTGCGCGAGGAATACCGCGGCCAGCAACCCCTGAAGGGCGCCCGCATCGCCGGCAGCCTGCACATGACCATCCAGACGGCCATGCTGATTGAGACCCTGGCCGACCTCGGCGCCGATGTGCGCTGGGCCTCCTGCAACATTTACTCCACGCAGGACCACGCGGCTGCGGCCATCGCCGCGGGTGGCACCCCGGTGTTTGCCTTCAAGGGTGAATCGCTGGAGGAGTACTGGGAGTTCACGCATCAGGTATTCAACTGGGGTCCGGGTGACAAGGACGAAGACTTCGCGAACATGATTCTCGACGACGGCGGCGACGCTACCCTGCTGCTCTATCTCGGCGCCAAGGCCGAGCACGACATCTCGGTTTTGGACAACCCGGAGAGCGAGGAAGAGGTCGCCCTGTTCAACTCGATCCGCAAGCGGCTGGACACCCGTCCAGGCTGGTACAGCAAGGCGCTGTCACAGATTCAGGGGGTCACCGAGGAAACTACGACCGGCGTCAAGCGTCTCTACACCATGGCGAAGACCGGCGAGTTGCCGTTTCCGGCCATCAACGTGAACGATTCGGTCACGAAGTCCAAGTTCGACAACCTCTACGGTTGCCGCGAGTCGCTGGTTGACGGCATCAAGCGCGCCACCGACGTGATGGTGGCGGGCAAGATTGCCGTCGTCGCCGGTTACGGGGACGTAGGCAAAGGCTGCGCGCAATCACTCAAGGGCCTGGGCGCCACCGTCTGGATTACGGAAATCGACCCGATCTGCGCCCTGCAGGCCGCGATGGAGGGTTTCCGCGTGGTCACGCTGGAGCAAGCCGCGCCCCTGGCAGATATCTTTGTGACCGCGACGGGTAATTACCACGTGATCGATCATGATCACATGGCCGCGATGAAGCACCAGGCGATCGTCTGCAACATCGGTCACTTCGACAACGAAATCGACGTGGCCAGCCTCAAGAAATACGACTGGGAGAACGTCAAGCCACAGGTGGACCAGGTGATCTTCCCCGACGGCAAACGCATCATCCTGCTGGCCGAGGGTCGCCTGGTGAACCTGGGTTGTGCGACCGGCCATCCAAGCTTCGTGATGTCCGCCTCCTTTACCAACCAGGTGCTGGCGCAGATGGAGTTGTGGATCAACGGTGACGAGTACGACAACCAAGTCTACGTGCTGCCCAAGCACCTGGACGAGAAAGTCGCTGTCCTGCACCTCGATCGCATCGGCGCTTCGCTGACCGAGCTCAGCAAGAAGCAGGCGGACTACATCGGCGTGGCCGTGGAAGGCCCCTACAAGCCCGACCACTACCGCTACTGAAGCCGGCCAAAGGCACGGAAGGCCCGATTGCGGGCCTTCCGTGCGCTAAGAGCAGGACGCCCAGATGGCTGCCAAGCCGAACATATCCTTCGAGTTTTTCCCGCCGCGGACCGAGACGCAGCAACGCGTCCTCGACGCGACCTGGCGTGAACTCGCGCCGCTGGATCCGAGCTATCTGTCGGTGACTTTCGGCGCCGGTGGTTCCACCCTGGAGTCGACACGCGAAACGGTCCTGGATCTCGCGGCCCAGACGGCCGTGCCGGTTGCGCCCCACATTTCCTGCATGGCGCAGAGCGAGGAAATGCTTCGCACCCTGCTGGCCGATTACCACGAAAAAGGCATCGACCGACTGGTCGTGTTGCGCGGCGACCGGCCCGAGGGCGTCGGCAATACCGGTCCGTTCGACCATGCGAACGAACTGGTCGCTTTCATCCGCCGTGAATTCGGCAGCGCATTCCACATCGAGGTGGCCTGTTACCCGGAATTCCACCCGGAGTCGGAGTCGCCCGCCTCGGAACTGCTGTTCTTCAAACAAAAAGTAGAAGCCGGCGCCGACGGGGCCGTTACGCAGTATTTCTACAACGTCGATTCGTATTTCAGTTTCGTCGACGATGCACGGCGGTCCGGCATCGACATCCCGATCACCCCCGGCGTCATGCCGATCACTAACTATCGCCAGCTTGCGCGTTTTTCACAAATGTGCGGGGCCGAGATACCGCAGTGGATCCGTCGCAGGCTGAAAGGTTTCGGCGAAGATACCGAAGCGATCCACGCCTTCGGCCTGGAGGTGGTCACCCGCCTGTGCGAGCGCCTGCTGGAGGGCGGCGCGCCCGGGCTTCACATCTACACCCTGAACCGCGCCCAGGCGAGCAAGGAGCTCTGGCAGCGGTTGAATCCCGTCTGACCTGGCGCTTCAACTATGGTTCCTTGAACCCGGTCGCACCACGGCCTAGTTTGATTTCCTCAACAGGTCGCCTCTCAAAGATGAGCTCCAGGCCGGAGATTCGTGTACCCCCTTCGAGGGGCGTATGAGCCCTGGACGGGCTCAGACCGAGCGCCACATGGAAGTGCCCGCCAGGGAGCGTCCCCTTGAAGGGGGTACACGAAGCCCCGGCCGGGTTAAGAACTCAACGTGACGAGCTACTCTGCCGTCAGTCTAGAATATGTCTTGAACCGAAATGACTTTCGCGACTTGCGTCGCTCCTACAGGTCGCCCTCGATGGGCAGCCAGGAGAGGAAACGGGCCGTTGCGCGGCGCCACCAGGGGGCGCCGGGGTCGCGGGTGTAAATCGTTTTGCTTCCGTCCGGGTTGATGATCTCCCAGCGCAGGTTCTCGCTCTCGTCGAGAAACAGCCGGTAACTGTTTTCCGGATGGAAGTCTTTCTCCATGACGGCCATCACCTCGCGGGCGAACTCGGCATCATTGATCACAAGCCCGATTTCGGAATTCAGGTCGCGTGAGCGTGGGTCGAAATTGAACGAGCCGATCAGCGCCTGGTCTTCGTCGAGGATAAAAGACTTGGTGTGGATGCCCGCCGGGACCTCGTGGTTCTTTTCGTTGGCGCGGAAGTGCTCCCTCAACGCCGCATCTGGTCTCAGTTCGTACAGTTCTGCACCCGCCCGCAGGATCTCCTTGCGGTACTTCATATAGCCCGAATGCGCGCTGATGTGGTTGTTGGACTGCAGCGAGTTCGTCAGCAGGCGCACCCGGACGCCCCGGTCGACCAGTTCCTTCATGTGATCCAGGCCCTCGCGAGAGGGGATCAGGTAAGCCGACTGCGCCATGAACTGCTCGTCGATGTCCGCTATGTGATGCTCGTTGAACTCCACGATGGCTGAACGCCCCTGTCCTTCGAAGCGCTCCAGCGGGTCGACCACGACGTGGGCTTCGACCCACGACAGTTGGTCTCGCCATTCGCGCAGCTTGTCGATGGTATCGTCCGGGTCCAGGTGTACGTGGTAGGGCAGTTCCACCACGCGTTCGATAGCCTGCTGCAGCCGTCCACGGGCTTCCTGCAGGTCATCGGGCGTGAGAACCCTGTCATCGAGCACGGTGATCGGAACGGCGTAGCGGCTGTTCCAATACTCATCGAAGGCGTGACCCGCCTCCCGGGCCGCTTGGCCGGTGGCGAGCACGTCGAGGTCAAAGAAATTCGCGTTGGTGTCGATGCCGAAATAATCGTTGCCGATATTGCGGCCGCCCAGCACAGCGACGGCATTGTCCGCCAGGAAAATCTTGTTGTGCATTCGGTGGTTGAGGTGCTTGCGGTTCAGCGCGTAATTGAAATAGCGCCCGGCGCCCCGGTTGGCCATCGGGTTGAACAGGCGCACCTCGAAATGCGGATGGCTGTCGAGCAGTGCGTACAGGTCATCTCGGCCGCTATGGTAAATATCGTCGATCAGGAAGCGCACCCGCACGCCGCGGTCCGCGGCTTCCAGGGCGCGCCAGATCAGCAACTGGCCGGCCAGGTCGCCTTTCCAAAGGTAGTACTGCAGGTCGAGGGTTTTCTCGGCCAGGCGGGCGATGGCAAACCGCGTGCGAAAAGCCTGTTCCGGTTCGGACAGCAGTTCGACACCCGACAGCGACGGATCGTCCGGCGCTGCCTCCGCGATGATTGAGCCCAGCAGGGTTTCCCCGGGCCTGTCCCAGCCTCGGCTGTATTCCTGCTGCAGGTCGTCGGGCAGGCTGGCGCAGCCAGCGAGCCAGAGCAGGCCGAGCAAGACGAACGGTCGGAACTGGCGAGGTTGGGTCTGGAGCATACGATTATCCGCGCTGCGTGAGCATGCAGGAAGCCTACCGTCCCGTCGAAAACCCCACAAGTCGGGTTGTCGATGCGGTACCATGCCGGCAACACGGGAGGCAGCCAATGGGTGACGAAAAAAAAGGTCGGGCGCTGGGGGTGGGTGGAATCTTCTTCCGCTCCAAAGACCCCGCGAAACTGGGGGAATGGTACGCGGAGCACCTCGGTTTCGAGGTCGAAGCCTGGGGTGAAACCCGCGGCTCGAGCTTCTCGCCCCTGGAAATGCCGCGTGGCTCATTCACCGTATGGAGTGCTTTTGAAGCGGCCACGGAGTACTTCGGCGCATCGGGCCAGGCCTACATGATCAACCTCGTGGTGGATGATCTGGACGCCGCCTTGGCCAACGCCGAAGCCGGTGGCGCCAGCGTGCTCGAAGAGCGCGAGGAACACGACTTTGGACGGTTCGGTTGGTTCGTCGACCCGGATGGACATCGAGTCGAACTGTGGGAGCCTCCGGAGTCCAAATGAACGACACGACGGACTCCACCCGGCTCGATGAACTCGAAAGCCGCCTGGCCTTCCAGGACGACGTGATCGAGAGTCTCAACGAGATCGTCGCACGCCAGGATCAGGAACTCGTTCGGTTGGGCCGGCGCCTGGCGGCGTTGGAAGCGAAGATCGCTGAGGTGGCCGCCAGCAACTCGTCCGCAGCCGCCGAGTCATACGAGCCCCCGCCGCACTACTGAACGTCGCGTTCTCCGAAGGTCATTTCGTATAGCAGGATGTCTTCGTCCTCACCCGGCATGCGAACCGGGCCTTCGAGGGTCATTCCCAGTTTTTCGAGCAAGCGAATGGATCGGCTGTTGTTCGGTGAGACGATGGCGACCAGCCGGCGCAGCCCCATCGAATCCTGGGCATGGTCACGCACCGCCCGTGCCGCTTCCAGGGCGTATCCTCGCCCGCAGAAAACCGGCAGCAATCCGTAGCCGATATCCGGCGTGTCTAGATTGTCCCGCTTGAACAGGCCGCAGATGCCGATAACCTCTCCGGTTCCTTTAACGGTCACCCGATAAGGGCCAATACCGAAATCGGTCCACAGTTTCAGCGCGCCCGTATGCAGGGCATCCAGGGCCTCTTGCTCGGTGCGAATGCCTCGGTCCCCGACGAATCGCATAAACGCGGGGTCATTCCAAACCGAGAGCATCAAGGGCGCATCGGACGCGGTCAGGCGGTCGAGACGCAGGCGGTCGGTTCGAAGACAATCAGCGGACGGTTTCATAGCGGTAGTTCCAGCGGCGGTTCCTGCAGAGCGGAGAGTTGCTCACGAAGTCCGAGAACGAGGTCTTCCCAGAAGCGCGCCTCGCCGAACCACGGGAACGCGGCAGGAAAGGCCGGATCCTCCCAGCGCCGGGCCAGCCAGGCGGCATGGTGCAGCATCCGAAGGGTGCGAAGGGGTTCGATCAGGCCCAGTTCGCAGAGTTCGAAATCACAGAACTGGCGATACCCTTGGAGCACATCAGCCAGTTGTGACGCCATTTCGAAGCGCTCGCCAGAGAGCAGCATCCACAGGTCCTGAACGGCCGGACCCGAGCGACAGTCGTCGAGGTCGACAAAGAACGGACCGTCTCGCCACAGCAGGTTACCCGGGTGAAGGTCGCCGTGCAGGCGGATAGAGCGGAAATCTCCGACACGTTCAAAAGCGTTACGAACGTGGCCCATCAGGTCCGCGGCCAGGCTCTCAAAGGCGGTTTCGAGGTGGGGTGGAATCCACTGGTCGTTCAGCAGCGTTTCGATGGATGCCTGTCCGAAGGATTCGGGTGTGAGTGCCGGACGGTCCCGGAAAGGTCGCAGCCGACCGACCGCGTGAATCCGCCCGATGAACCGCCCCAGCCACAGCCGGGTTTCGCGGTCTTCCAGTTCGGGTGCGTGGCCGCCTTGCCGACGAAACAGGGTGAATCGGAATCCATCGTGGCGCAGCAAGCTCCGGTCCTCGACGAGAAGGGGCGGGACCAGCGGAATCTCCGCCGAATCGAGCTCCAAAGAGAAGGCGTGCTCTTCGAGGATCTCGGCGTCGCTCCAGCGGCCGGGTCGATAGAACTTCACGATCAGCGGTGCGGCATCTTCTATACCGACTTGGTAAACGCGGTTCTCATAGCTGTTCAGCGGCAGCAACCGCCCATCGCACAGAAACCCCGCCGATTCGACGGACTGGAGAACGCGGTCCGGATCGAGACGGTAGTAAGGGGTCGTGTCAACGGAGGCTGCCTGCATCGCAGCATGATAACGGTAAAAGGCACGACATGTTCGTGGCGGATCGCTTAAAATATTGAGTTACCCCAAGACAGACAGTCCTTATGGCCAACGGCACCAAGAATCTCGCCCTTTTCTGTGATTTTGAAAACATTGCGCTCGGCGTTCGTGATGCAAATTACGCTCGCTTCGAAATCAACGAGGTGCTCGAGCGGCTCCTCGTCAAAGGCAACATCGTGGTCAAGAAGGCTTACTGCGACTGGGAGAGGTACAAGGGTTTCAAAGCGAATATGCACGAGGCCTCCTTCGAATTGATCGAAATCCCTCATGTGCGCCAGTCGGGCAAGAACTCGGCAGACATCCGCATGGTGGTTGATGCGCTGGATCTTTGCTACACGAAAGAGCACGTCGACACGTTCGTCATCATCTCCGGGGATTCGGATTTCTCGCCGCTGGTGTCCAAGCTTCGGGAAAACAACAAGCTGGTCATCGGCGTGGGGGTGAAAAACTCGACCTCCGACCTGTTGATCGCGAACTGCGACGAATTCATCTACTACGACGACCTGATCCGCATTGCGGAACGCCGCAAGCCTAAGAAAAAGCGACCGACCAAGAAAGAGGAAGCCGAAGAGCAAAGTCGAAACACCCGCCAGGCGCGCCGCGCCGAGAAGGCGTTCGAACAGGTTCTGGAGACCATCGACGATCTGGTTTCCGAGCGCGGGGACGAAGACATCATCTGGGGTTCGATGGTCAAGCAGGCGCTCAAGCGCCGCAAGCCCGGCTTCAACGAGAGCTACCACGGTTTCCGGTCATTCGGAAAGATGCTCGAAGAAATGCAGGCACGAAAGATGCTGATCCTTGAGCACGACGAAAAATCAGGCGGTTACATCATCAAGAGTGTGCCTTAAGTCCCGCTGACCATCCAAAAGCGCGTGCCACCCGGTCGAACGCCGGGTCCAGCGGCGCCGTCACCTCGATCCACTCACCTCCAGACGGGTGGTGAAACGCCAAAGATCGGCTGTGCAGCAACAGGCGCGCGCTCTGAAACTGCTCGCGGAACACACGGTTGTGTTCTCCCTTGCCGTAGGTCGTATCACCTACCAGGGGATGGCTGATGTGTTTCATGTGGCGCCGGATCTGGTGTCGTCTTCCGGTTTCCGGGTTCAATTCCAGCAAGCTGTAACGCGCGGTGGCGTAAGGCGCCACGGCGAAGGGGAGTTCCAGTGTCGCCAGGCGGCTGTAGTGGGTGGAGGCGTTGCGAGGCTCGCTGCCGGGTCGGCGCTCGTCTCGAGGGGGCAAAAGGGCATAATCGACGCGACCCGCTGCCCCGGTCCAGCCCCGCGCGACGGCCAGGTAGCGTTTTTCCACTTCTCGTTTTTCGAACGCGCTGCTCATCGCAGCCAGTCCGGTCCGGTCGATGGCGAGCAGGATTGCGCCCGAGGCAGGTCGGTCGAGACGATGCACAGGGTGGACCAGCCGCCCGGTCAATTCCCGGGTCATTGCCAACAGGGTTTCCGGCCGTCCTTCCAGCATCCGGCTGCCGTGCACCGGCACACCGGCCGGTTTGTTGACCACCAGCAGATGGTCGTCGCGGTAGAGAACGTCGTCGCTCGAAAGAACGGGGCGGTGCATGTGCGGATTGTACGAAAAAAAACCCGGCCGATGCCGGGTTCAACACTTCTCGTTGGGTATTCGTCCGCCCCGGTCTTGCAGTGCGTCGAACGCCTTTGTCGGCCGGTGCGGTTCACCCCGAAGGCTCCGGCTGCTTCTCGCTGTCCCCCTGCATGTCGTCACCGGGAGGCAGGCGCGGAGAGAGGAGTCGCGCCTGCCGCCCGGATTCGAACCGACTTGAAATCAAATTTGTTGCAGCACGGAAGGAAGAAAGTTGCCGTCCCTGGCGCGCTGCCTGTATCCATACCCTTGAAACTTAGCGATAAAAGGGGGAACCGGGGGCCTGATTGGGCAAAGAGGGGCAGGGCCCCGGTTCTTCCCGCTAACTGCTACCAGTCAGTTAGTGTCTATCATCCTTTATAAAGCAAGAACGATGCCACTTCGCTTTTAGGGCAGTAAAACCATAGAAAACAACAAGAAAGATTTTTTTACTTGGATTATCGTGACGGCGGCAACCCGATGAGTTGCCGCTACGCGTCACCCGGGTGACAAATATTGTCACCGCCCTGCCCTTTTCAGTCGATCGGCTCCAGCCAGCCCCAGCGATCCTCCGTCTGGCCATTGAAGAGGCCGAAATAGGCTTCCTGTAGCTGGCGGGTCACCGGGCCGCAGCCGCCGTTGCCGATCACCATGTGGTCGACCTGGCGCACCGGGGTAACCTCGGCCGCTGTACCGGTCATGAAGATTTCGTCAGCGGCGTACATCTGCTCGCGCGAGATGGTCTGCTCGATGGTCTCGATACCGGTTTCGGCAGCCAGAGTGATCACCGCGTCGCGCGTGATGCCGCTCAGGATCATGGCCGAAGCCGGCGGCGTGATCAGGCAGCCTTTCTTGACCAGGAAGATATTTTCACCCGCGCCCTCGCTGAGCAGGCCGTCGACGCCGAGGCCGATACCCTCGGTGAATCCACGGTCCCTTGCCTCGAGACCGATCAATTGGCTGGAGAGATAGTTACCCCCCGCCTTGACGCCGGGCGGCATCGTATTGGGAGCCAGCCGGCTCCAGGAAGTGATGCAGGCCTTGATGCCGTTCTTGACCCCGTCCTCGCCGAGGTACGCGCCCCACGGTGCAACCATGATCGCAGTGTCGACCACGCTCATGTCCTTGGGGATGACGCCGAGTCCGCAGTTACCCCGGGAAATGATGGGGCGGATGTACGCGCTTGCGAGCTCGCTGTCCCGAACGGTTTCGCGCATCGCATCGTGCAGTTCATCGACGCTGTAATCCATCGGCATGCGATAGACCCTGGCCGAGTACTCAAGCCGTTTCATGTGGTCCGTGCCGCGCATGATCATCGTGCCTGCCGGCGTGTCGTATGCCCGGATGCCCTCGAACACGGAGGAACCGTAGTGCAATGCGTGGCTTGCGATATGCACAGTGCATTCCGCCGATTCGCGTAATTTTCCGTTGAACCAGATTCTGGGGGTCCTGTTCATTCTTTTCTTCCTGTCTTGTGTGTGCGGCCCGGCTGAGCGACTCCGGAGGGTTCGATTCAGCGTGCCGGGCGGCGGGAAGGTAACGGGTCAATTTTAAAGAAGATCGGACGTAACTGATACACTCTTCGCCGGTTCAGTTGCGGAATATCAAGCATGGAATGGAAACTTCTGATCACCGTCTTCGCCGGAGTCTTCATTGCGGAAATGGCGGACAAGACCCAGTTGGTCACCCTGCTGTTCGCGGCCGACAGGAACGTCAGTAAATGGACCGTTTTTTTTGGCTCCGCTTCGGCACTGGTGTTGACCAGCGCGATCGGGGTACTGGCCGGCAGCCTGCTTGCCCAGTTCATCAACGTGAAGGCAATGTCGGTGATCGCCGGACTCGGGTTCATGGTGATCGGTGCCTGGACCCTCTACCATGGAATATCGAGCACGTCCTGACGTAGAGAGCCACGATCGATGAACCGCGAGGTCAATCACCATCATCACCACGCGCCGCCGGACTACAACCGTGCGTTCGCGGCGGCCGTCGTGCTGAACATGGGCTTCGTTGTCGTCGAGGCCGTTTTTGGATTTCTCTCCAATTCTCTGGCCCTGCTGACCGACGCGGGTCACAACCTGAGCGACGTGCTCGGCCTGTTGCTGGCCTGGGGCGCCGCGGCACTGGCAAAGAAAAAACCGTCCACACGACGGACCTACGGCTATTCTCGCGCCACCATCATCGCATCGATGTTCAGCGGCCTGATCCTGATGGGTGCGGTGGGAGCAATCGGCTGGGAGGCGGTCAACCGCCTGTTTACGCCGGCCGAACCGGTCGGCCGTACGATCGTCATCGTCGCCGGCATCGGCGTCCTCATCAACACGGCCACCGCCTTGTTCTTTTTTTCCGGCAAAGACGATGACCTCAACATCCGCGGGGCGTTTTTGCACATGGCGGCCGACGCCGGGATCTCCCTGGGCGTGGTGGTCTCCGGCCTGCTGATCATTTTTTACGGCTGGAACTGGATCGACCCGGTGATCAGCCTGGCGATTGCCGGCGCCATTTTCCTGTCCACCTGGGGATTATTGCGTGATTCCACCAACCTGGCCTTCGACGCGGTTCCGCGAACGGTCGACCCGGAGGCAGTACGCTCGTACCTGGTGGGATTGCCGGGGGTCAGCACCATCCATGACCTCCATATCTGGCCGCTGAGCACAACCGACACGGCGCTGACGGCCCACATGGTGATGGACACGTTTCCCGAGGGTGACGAGTTTCTGGCGCAAGTGGCTGAGGTTCTCGAGCACCGCTTCGGCATCCGCCATCCGACGATCCAGATGGAGCGCAGCGGCAGCGATGTGCCGTGTCACCAGGCCGAGCACTGCGCCGATTGAACCCCTGCCGTGAGTGCGGCTCCTATTTGGGCACTCAGCCCTACTCGCGAACGTGGTGGTCGGCCA
Source organism: Lysobacterales bacterium (assembly GCA_013042915.1). Taxonomy (GTDB): domain Bacteria; phylum Pseudomonadota; class Gammaproteobacteria; order Xanthomonadales; family SZUA-36; genus JABDPF01. The sequence goes on along the minus strand of JABDPF010000039.1, from coordinate 45,444 downwards.
GCACCTGCGCCACGCAGGTTGTCAGCTTCTTGGCATAAGGGATGTGCAGGAATTCGTTCGGGCCATGCGCATTGGACTTTGGTCCGAGCACACCGGTGATCATGAATTGTGCCTGCGGGAAGGATTCGCCCAGCATGGCCATGAAGGGGATGGTTCCCCCCTCTCCCATGTACATGGCGTCTTTGCCGAACGCCGCCTGTGATGCGGCTTGCAGGGAGGCGTCCAGCCAGGGCGCGATGTCGGGGGCGTTCCAGCCCGTCGCGGCATGGTCAGCCTCGAAGCTCACCACCGCGTTGTTCGGTGGGTCGGCCTCGAGCGTTTCTTTCATTCGGCGGGTTGCCTCTTCCCCGTCGGTGGTGGGCGGAAGGCGCATCGAGAGTTTCAGTGACGTGTGAGGGCGCAATACGTTGCCCGCGGATCCCAACGGCGGCAGGCCGTCGGCGCCGGTTACCGAGAGCGCGGCGCGCCAGGTCCGGTTGAGGACGCGTTCGTACGTACTGTCGGCTTGCGGATGAACACCCTCACAGAGCGGATAGGCTTCGGCAATTGAATCACCCAGTGCATCCGCCATGCGTTGGGTCTGGCGCTGGCGTTGATCGGGAATTTCGGCGTGCAGGTATTCGGGCAGAACCTGGCCGTTGGATTCGTCTTCGAGCCGGCTGACCAGCTGCCGCAGCACGCGGAAACTCGACGGCACGAAGCCGGATGCATAGCCCGAGTGCACGCCCTCGTGGAGGACATCCGCGCGCAGGGTGCCCGAGCACATGCCGCGCAGCGAAACCGTCAGCCAGACCTGCTCGTAATTACCGGCGCCTGAATCCAGGCAGACGACCAGCGAGGGTGTGCCGATGCGGTCGCTGAGGTGCTCGATGTAGTGCGGCAGGTCGAAGCTGCCAGACTCTTCGCACGCTTCGATCATCACAACACAGCGGGCATGGGGAATCCCTTCGCGCTGCAACGCCATCAGCGCCGTCAGCGAGGCGTACGCGGCGTAGCCGTCGTCGGCGCCGCCCCGGCCGTAGAGCTTGCCGTCCTTGATGACGGGCTTCCACGGACCGAGATCATCGGCCCAGCCGGACATTTCCGGCTGTTTGTCGAGGTGTCCGTACATCAGGACCGTGTCGTCGCCTTCGCCCGGAATCTCCATGAAGATCAACGGAGTGCGGCCGGGCAAGCGCACGACCTCACACTGCATTCCTTCGATCTCCTGGGCAGCGCACCATCTGTAGACGTGCTGTGTGGCCTGCTCGACGTATCCGTTCTTGTCCCAATCGGGATCGAAGGCGGGTGACTTGGCGGGAATCCGGATGTACTCGACGAGCTCGGGAACGATCTCGTCGTCCCACTTCTCATCGACAAAAGACTGAACGGACTGCTGGTTCATGGATAAACCTCGTAATAGGAATTTGCCGACATTATAGCCATCGTAGCTCTGGCGGAAGCAACCACTGCGTCATGAGACCGATCACCTGGTTGCACGGGTGCAGGAATGAATGAATACAGGATGTACGAATCCAAGCGATACAGGGACGTGCGACCTGTCGAGCGGTTGCTGGCGGGGGGTGAGCGCCAGTGCGGCCGGTATCGAGGATACGCGGCGGATGGAAGTCAACGACGTTGATCCCTGTGAAAGCGAGTCACCAGTGTGTCTGGTATGCTTGCGCCACCTCAAACCAAACTCGGAGACAACGAGTGAACAGCGAAAACACTGGCCGTCCGGCCATTCCGCCCGGGGAGTTCATGGGGCACCCAAAGGCACTCTGGCAGCTTTCCAACGTGGAGATGTGGGAACGCTTTTCGTTCTACGGCATGCGCGCACTGCTGGCCGTCTACGTCGCCACCACCTTTTTCGGCCACCTCGGCGAGCAGGCCAATGCTCAGGCCAGCCTGGTCTATGGCGGCTACACGGCGATGGTTTATGCCACCGGCATTCTGGGCGGCTACATCGCCGATCACGTGCTGGGCTACCAGCGTTCGATCCTGTTGGGCGCCATCATCATGTCAGCCGGCCTGTTCGTGTTACTGGTGGAGGACCTGACCTGGTTCCTGGTCGGCCTGTCGCTGATTGTCGCCGGCAATGGCCTGTTCAAGCCGAACATCTCGACGATGATCGGCAAGCTGTACGAGCCGGGTGACGTGCGTCGCGATTCCGGATTCACCGTGTTCTACATGTCGATCAATCTCGGCGCCTTTATCGCGCCGTTCATCACCGCGTCCTGGATCGGTGTGCAGTTCGGCATGAAGTGGGGTTTCTTCGCCGCAGCGATCGGCATGGTGCTGTCCACGCTGTTCCTGGAGGTTGCCAAGCGCTCGCTCGGACCCGTGGGACGACCCGCCGAGGGCAAGGAAGGCTGGGGAATGTTTTTCCTTGTCGGCATTGGCGCGCTGCTGATGTCGATCGGCGTTTATTTCCTCCTGTCCGAGAGCAGCATTCTGGGAATTCTGCTGCTCAACATCATGGCGTTCGTCATCCTGTACTTCTTCTCCAGTTCCTACAAGGCCGCAGCCTTGACCGTGGTGGGCGGAACAGCCCTTTGGGCCGTACTTCAGCTGATGATGTACCAGGGTGCCGAGGGCGTGGGCTTCCTTGACCACATCCGGGCCAACGCCTTTGACCAGGTGCCCCTGCTGGCCTGGTGTCTGGTGGTCGTTTTGGCCGCGATCGTGTTCATGGTCAGGCAACTCCGGGTGGGAGACAAGGTCCAGGTCCAGCGCTACATTGCGATGGTCATCCTGTTCGTGGCCAATGCCTGCTTTTGGGCGCTGTTCGAGCAGGCTGGCAGTTCTCTGAATTTCTTTGCGCGGGAGTTCGTCGCACCGATCCAGAGCTTCATCCCGATTCTCAGCTTCAGCGGCGAGGAGTGGGCTAACGGCGGATTTGGTATCTTCCAGTCGCTCAATCCGTTGTACATTCTGCTGTTCGCGCCGGCGTTCGCAGCGCTGTGGCCCTGGCTTGACAAGCGCAATATGAACCCGTCGATCCCGCGCAAGTTCGCGCTTGGATTGATACAGGTTGCGCTGGGCTTTTACGTGCTGGTATTCGCGATCGCCAATTTTCAGAATGCGGCGGGCCTGGTGCCGTGGATTTTCCTGGCCCTGACCTATCTGTTGCATACTACCGGCGAGCTCTGCCTGTCGCCGATCGGCCTGTCGATGGTAACCAAGCTGGCCGCCGAAAAAGAAACCGGCATGGCGATGGGCGGTTGGTTCCTGTCCGTCGCGATGGCGCAATACGTGGCCGGCCTGATCGCGGCGATCGCCTCGGGTGGCAGCGGCGGTGGCGAGCACGGCCCCGCGATTGGTGCGACGATCGGCCAGTATTCCGACACCTACTGGATGCTGTTCCTGATCGGTCTCGCCTTTGGTGTGGTGTACCTTGTGGTCGCTCCGCTGATCAACAAGCTGATGCACGGTGTGAAGTAAACCGTCCATTGACACGCTGCAATAAAGCCGCGGGGCCTGCGTCCCGCGGCTATTTTTTTCCATCCGGAAAGCCTGTATCTTCACGGCCCCATCACGCCGCTGCATTATAATGATGGATTGCGTTTAACAGGCTCACGTCCATGAAACTTGAATTTTTCGGCGCTGCAGCGGAAGTCACCGGCTCATGCCACATCCTGCACGTGGACGGGCGCAAGATACTGCTCGATTGCGGGATGATACAGGGCAGCCGGAAAGACGAGGAACGCAATCGGGATCCGTTCCCTTTTGAGGCATCCCGAATCGACGCTGTAGTATTGAGCCACGCCCACCTGGATCACTGTGGCCGCCTGCCGCTGCTGGTCAGGCGCGGTTTCCGCGGGCCGGTTTTCGCCCATCAGGCAAGCTGTGAGCTGACCACCATCCTGCTGGCCGATGCCGCCCACCTGGCGGAGCGTGACGCGGAGTACCGCAGTCGGAAGTCAGGCAAACGCATCAAGCCCCTCTTCACCCGGGAAGACGGCGAAAACGTGATCCGCCAGATGCAGGGCCGTCGCTATCGGAAAACGTTCGATGTCGTGCCGGGCGTTCGGGTGCGCTTCGCCGATGCCGGCCACATTCTGGGTTCCTGCGTGGTTGAGGTCTGGGCAAGAGAAGGCGGTGACGAGCGAAAGATCGTTTTTTCAGGCGACCTCGGCCAGTACGACACGCCCATCTTGCGTGACCCCGACCCGATCGACGAGGCCGACGTCGTGCTCATGGAAAGCACCTACGGCGGGCGCAACCATCGCGAGCGCAGCGAAACCATTGCCGAACTCGGCAACATTTTCACCGCGCCGCGCAGCCGCAAGGGCAACATCCTGATTCCGGCCTTTTCGATCGGACGCAGCCAGGAAATTCTTTATCAACTTGGCAAGCACTACGACGAATGGGATCTGGCGCGTTACCGGGTGTTCCTGGACAGCCCCATGGCGATCGAGGCGTCCAAGGTCTACTGGGAAAACCACAATCTCTACGACGAGGAAGCCACCCGGCTGCGGCTGGAAAACGGCGGCATGCCGCTGTTGCCCAACCTGACCCTGAGCCGCCGCACGGAAGAATCGATGGCCATCAACCGCATCCGGTCGGGAGCGATCGTGATCGCAGGTAGCGGAATGTGCAATGGCGGCCGCATCGTGCACCATCTGAAACGCAATCTGGACCGGGAAGAGACCCAGGTCCTCATCACGGGTTATCAAGCCCGTGGATCACTGGGCAGGCGCCTGGTAAACAAGGAAGAGTCGGTTCGGATTCACGGGCAGACCATCCCGGTCAAGGCCTCGGTTCACACCGTTGGTGGCCTGTCCGCACACGGCGACCAGGATGACCTGGCGCGCTGGTACGAGAACATCAAAAACCGGCCACCGGTCTACCTGGTGCACGGGGAACCCGATTCGCAACAAGCTTTCGCAGATTACCTGCACCGGCGCAACGGGGCTCACGTACACCAGCCCACGCCGGGGACCGTCCTCGATCTTGCGGGTCTGTAAAGCCGGATGATTCGCACCGACAATCTTTGCCGACGCTTTCACGTGGGCGACAGCTGGGTTCACGCCCTGGACAGCGTGGACCTCGCGATCGACGAAGGCGACTTCGTGGCCGTGATGGGTCCGTCGGGTTCCGGCAAGTCGACGCTGATGAATATTCTGGGCTGCCTCGACACGCCCGACGACGGCCGCTACCGCCTGCTCGAGCAGGAGGTGGAGTTGCTGGACGATGCTGAATTGTCCCGCATTCGAAACGTGCACATCGGGTTCGTGTTCCAGAGCTTCCACCTTTTGCCGCGACTGACTGCGGTGGAGAACGTGATGCTGCCGCTGCGTTACAGCAATACGGACCTGCTTCAAGCGCGGCAGCACGCCGAGCATTTGCTGACCCGCCTGGGGCTGGACGACCGGTTGCATCACAAACCCAACCAATTGTCCGGCGGCCAGCGTCAGCGCGTTGCGATTGCCCGGTCATTGGTCAACCAGCCGCCCTTGTTGCTGGCTGATGAGCCGACCGGCAACCTCGACAGCAAGACTTCAGACGAAATCATGGAGCTCTTTACTGAGCTGAACCGCGGTGGCCAGACCATCCTGATGGTCACCCACGAAGACGAAATCGCAACGTACGCGCGACGGCTGATCCGCATGCGCGACGGGAAAATCGAAGATGACTCGCTCAACTAGCTTGCTTGCCTGCTTTCTCTTGTCGGGATCGGTGTTCGCCGGCCCCCTGCTGACGGGCGTGGTCGAAGACATCAGCGGCCAAACCATCGAGATGCCGTCCCTGCCCGGCTCATGGCAGCGGCAGATCGCCTGGATGGCGCCCGAGGGCAGCGAAGTGGATGTGAGTGACCTCGTCGTGCGTATCGAGCCGGGCGACCTGGTCGCGCAGGAAGAGCAGACACGAACCGATCTCGAGAAGACCCGACTTTCCGCAGCTCGTCGCATCGACGAATTGAAGCTCCTGCTGCTCGATGCCGAAACCGCGCTGGCCCAGGCCGAGTCGTCCGTGCGCCTGGCGAAACTGGATGCCGTGATTCCCGCATCGACCATTCCCCAGCTTGACTACGAGCGTTACCAGCTGACCCTCGAGACCGCTGAAAAGGCGCTGGTGAGGGCACAGGCCGAGGTGTTGAACCGGCAAGCCGAGTCGCGCGACGTCGAAGCGGAAACGGCGCTTGAAATCAGCAAGGCGGAATCGCTATACCAGCGCATCAGCGACGCGCTCGGATCAACCGAGATGCGCGCTGAAAAGCCCGGTTTCGTGATTTACGGTGAAAACCCGTGGACCGGACGCAAAGTGTTTCCGGGTGAAACGCTTTACGCCAGTTTTCACATCGCTTCGGTCGCCAGCCAAGAAGACCTGCAACTGCGTTTCTGGGTGCACGAGGCGGATTTCCTTGGTGTTCAGCTGGGTCGCCGGGTTCAAGTCACCACCGATGCCCAGGGCCTGCCGCCGTTCGACGCCGAGATCACCTGGACCTCGAGCCAGGCGGAGGAGAAAGAGGACTGGGGCGATGGCGGCTATTTCGAAGCGTACGCCCGTCCCATCGATGAAGTGCCAGCGGGTATCGCACCCGGGATGAGCGTGATGGGCAGGGTGCTTGAAGACGAGGCGGGCGAATGACACGGTTGATCCTGATTGCGTTATTGCTTGCTCCTGCAATGGCCTCGGCCCAGCAGTGGTATCTGGTCGAAGCACAGGACCAGCCGATCACGGTCGCCGCCAGCGGCATGGTGGCTTCCGCCGACTCGCTGCGTTTCGGCCCCCCGCCGAATCGCCGGTGGCGCATTGCGCTTACCCAGCTTGCCCAGGAAGGCTCGCGCGTGAAAGAGGGCGACGTGCTGGCTCGATTCGACGGCAGCGCCACCGATGATCGAATTCGAACGCTCAGCGCTGAACTCAATGCCAAGCGTTCCGAGCTCGAGTCCCTGGAAGAGGCCCAGGCCCAGGAAATCGAGGACGGAAAAGTCCGGCTTGCAGCGGCCCGCAGCGCAGCAGAGAAGGCGGCCCGCAAGGCTGCCGGGGATGTCGATTTGTTTGCCAGTCTTGAGTACAGAAAATTGATCGAGGAACGCGATATCGCGCAAGCGGTGTACGAGCGTGAACAGCAGCGTATCGATCTCGTCGCGCGTGTCCGACAATCCAAACAGTCGGAGCTGGAGGCGGACATACGGCGCCTGGAAAGTGAACTTACCGGGGCCCAGCGCGAGTTGGAGGCGTTCACCATCACGGCACCCCGAGCCGGCCTGGTTATCGTTGGCACCAACCGCGAAGGGCAAAAGCTGGACATCAACGAGCAGGTCAATCCCGGAATGATCGTGGTGGAACTCGCGGACGAGAACGACCTGGTCATCCAGGCCGAGGTGCCGGAGTTCGCGGCCAACCGGATTGCTCTCGGCCAACGGGCGACGATGACCATCGACGCGGCCGGCGCCAGCGCGCTCGAGGGCGCAGTGATCGACGTCGGCGCGGTCGTCCGGCGACAGTCGCAATACTCCCAGGCGATGGTGCGTGACGTGACGGTCTCTCTTCCCACCGACATCATCGCGCAGTTGCGGCCGGGCATGTCGGCTCAACTCGAGATCGTGGTCGACCAACGCCGGGACGCCCTGGCCGTGCCGGACAGCGCCCTCAAGTACCGCGAAGGTCGGCCAGGTGTCACGCTGCGTGACGGTGAATGGAAGCCGGTGACGCTCGGTCAGGTGGCGGGCGCCGGCATGCATATCGTCGAAGACGGTCTCGAGGCCGGCCAGGAGGTTGCTTTATGAAGAATGTTCCAGCTCTGCGGGCGGGGCGCTTCTCGGCGGTCATTTTCGCCTTTTTGATATTGACCACCGCCTGCGGCCCCGCTGCGGTGGAGGTTCCGGTGCTCGAAGTCGAGCGCCAGAGCACCGAGTTCAGCGTGATCGCCGATGGCGAGGTCATCGCGTCCGAGGCGCTGCCGATCTCTCTGCCCAGTGATATCCGTATGGAATTCAACGTGGTCTGGCTGGCCCCGGAATTCTCCGAGGTCAAGAAGGGCGAAGTCATTGCGCGCTTTGATGACGTGCAGGTACGCCTGGATCGCGAGGCGTCCGCGTTGAACGTAGCCAAATCGGAATTCAGGCTGGCCGGCACCGAGCGCACGGGTAAGCTCGAAGCCACCCGCATCGACCACGAATCGGACCGCGTGGAGGGCGAGCGCGATATCTCAGAGGCGTTCGAAGGCGCAGATGAGCAACTGTTCAGCCGCAACGAGCTGATCGACATCCTGGCCGACATCGACTTCCTGGATGCCGAATCTTCCTTTCTCGATTGGCAATTCGAAACCCTGGATCAACGCACGCAAGCAGAGCAGAATCTGATCCTGGCCGAGCGCCAGGGTGAGCTGTCCAAGCTGGAAAAGCAGGAGTCCGCCCTGTCGTTGATGGAACTGAAAAGCCCGGCCGACGGAACCTTCGTCTATGCACGCACGGGTTGGGGCGGCAAAATGCGTAAGGGCCGCACGGTACACGCCGGCATGCCCATCGGCATGTTGCCGGTTCGGGGAATGGTGCGCTTGCGCCTGTTCGTGCCCGAATCTGACGCCGTGGGGCTCTCACCGGGACAGCTTGTGCGGTTCCGCCTGGATTCGGCGGCAGACCAGGAATTCGACGCGAGGGTCGCAACCGTCTCGCCGGTGGCCAGCCCGCGCGATCGACGCGATCCCCAGAAATTTTTTCGCGTCGAGGCGGACATCGACGAGGTGGATCCGCGAATGATGCGGGTCGGCAGTCGACTGCGGGCAGAGATCGTCACGGGTACGATCGAACGCGGCATCGTCGTGCCCAGCCAGGCCGTGTTCGGCGAAAACCAGGCCGCGTACGTCTACCGCGTTAACGGGAGTGATCCCGAGCGGCTGGACGTGGAGGTCGGCCAGCGCAGCCCCGACCTTGTCGAAATCATCTCCGGCCTCGAGCCGGGCGACCGGATCAGCCTGGCGGCGCCCGCGGGCGAATCCTGATGCGGCAACACCTCGCGAACCTCACCCTCGATGTCCGCCAGGCGTTGGGGCAACTGGTGCACCATCGCATGCGGACCGCGCTCACCCTGCTTGGCATGGTGTTCGGCGTGGGTGCCGTGATCGCGATGCTGGCGGTCAGCGAGGGCGGCAAGCGACAGGCGCTGGAGATGATCGAGGGGATGGGACTCAACAACCTGATCGTCGAGGCGCGCGACCTGGACCGCGAGGCCCTGAACGAAGTGCGCAAGCATTCCGCGGGACTGAGTATTCGGGACGCCGAGTCACTGACCCGCACGCTGCCGTTCGTCACCGGTTGGGCGGGCAGCCTGCGGTTTCGCACCTGGTCGCTTTTCTCTCGTGAAGGTTCGAGCCGCTCCACCGTCTTCGCTGTCAGCCCGGACTACTTCGAGCTCTCCAGCCTGGACGCCGGCATGGGACGGGTATTCCAGGCGGATGAGAACCGCACCTTTGCCCAGGTCGCCGTGTTGGGTAGCGCTGCGGCGCGCGATCTCTTCCCGAACGGTGGCGCGGTCGGAAACCAGGTCAAGGTGAACCACCTGTGGCTGCAGATCGTCGGTGTGCTTCGCGACCGGCAACTGGCGGAAAACCAGTTCCAGGGGCGTGAAGTGGGTGGCGAGTCATCGCATATCTACCTGCCGTTGGAGACCGGGCTGGCTCGCTTGAAGCGCGAGCCGTTGGCCTCGGAGTTGGACGAGTTGAAACTGCGGCTGGATGGCAGCATCGACCCGGCCCAGGGTGCGCCCGCGGTCGAGCAATTACTGGAGCGGCGTCACGGCGGACAAAACGATTTCGAAGTCATCGTGCCGGCGCGCCTGATGGAGCAGCATCGCAAGACGCAGCGGATTTTTGCGATCGTGATGTCGGCCGTGGCGGGCATTTCACTGCTGGTCGGCGGTATCGGCATCATGAACATCATGCTGGCCAGCGTGATGGAGCGTAAGTCCGAAATCGGGCTGTTGCGCGCGGTGGGTGCGAAGGAAACCGACATCATCCGCCAGTTCCTGGTCGAGGCCAGCGTAATCGCCCTGATCGGCGCGGCCTTCGGCGTTTTGCTCGGAGTATTGCTGGCTTACGTGATCGCGGCCTTTGCCGGCTGGGCAGTGGCCTGGTCGATCTGGGTCATCCTGGTGGCTGTCCTGGTATGCGTGTCGATCGCGGTCGGCTTTGGTGTATACCCGGCCATTTCCGCAGCCCGGCTGGACCCGGTGCTGGCCCTGCAGTCGGATTGATCGGCGAGCTTATCGCTTGCCGGCCCCTCCTTGCGGGGGTCGGACCAGATTTCCTTGATGGCGTTCAGCCATGGCGAGATTCGAGCGTGCCGGTGACGTCCGAGAGGGTCAATCCGCAATCGCGCAGCAGGACCAGCAGGTGGAACAGCAGGTCCGCGGCCTCGTTTTCGAGCTCTGTGTAGTCGCCGGCGACGGCGGCCAGGGCGGTTTCCACCCCTTCCTCCCCGACCTTCTGGGCGATCCGCTTGACCCCCGCGTCAAACAGCGTCGTGGTATAGCTGCCCTCGGGGCGGTCCTCGTAGCGTTGTGCGACCACCCGCTCCAACTCGGCCAGGAACGAAATCCCCGGGGCGGTTCGTTCTTCGAGACCGTCAAAGCAGGTATCGGTGCCCTGGTGGCACGTCGGGCCCGAGGGGTGGGCCATGACGAGCAAGGCATCGTTATCGCAGTCGGCGTGAATCGCCACCATGTCCAGCGCGTGGCCGGACGTGGCGCCCTTGGTCCAGAGTTCGTCCCGGCTGCGGCTCCAAAACGTGACCCGGCCCGTATCCAAGGTCATCGACAAAGCTTCGCGGTTCATGTAGCCCAGCATCAGTACACGCCCGTCGAATGAATCCTGGACCACGGCGGGCACCAGGCCCGACATCTTGTCCCAGTCGACGGCGTTTATTTGGCGAGAGTCTCGAATCAGCATGGTCGCACCTCGATGCCGGCCTCGGCCAGCGATTGCTTGAGTTCCGGTATGGGAATCTGCCCCGAATGGAAAACGGTGGCGGCCAGCGCCGCGTCGACGTCGGCCTGTCTGAAGACGTCGATAAAGTGGGCGATGTCGCCCGCGCCGCCCGAGGCGACCAGTGGAACCGGCAAGACCTCACGGGCCGCGGCCAACTGGTCGATGTCGTAGCCGGCGCGGGTGCCGTCGGCGGACATGCAGTTGAGCACGATCTCGCCTGCACCGCGCCCGACCACCTCGTCCAGCCAGGCCAGCGTCTCCCGGCCGGGGCTGCGCATCTGGTCGGGCGTACCGGTATGCGAACGCACCGTGTATGCCCCGTTTTCTGCAATGGAGTCGACGCCGATCACCACGCACTGGCTGCCAAAGGCGCGCACCAGGTCGTCGATCAGTTGAGGATTCTCGATGGCCGGCGTATTGATCGAAATTTTATCGGCGCCCTGAGACAGCACTCGTCCGGCCGCCTCGACACTGCGGATACCGCCGGCGACACAGAAAGGAATATCGATCGTCTGCGACACCCGCCGAACCCAGTTCACATCCACGCTGCGCCCCTCGGGGCTCGCGGTGATGTCGTAAAACACGAGCTCGTCGGCCCCCTCGTCGCGGTAACGCGCGGCAAGATCGACAATTTCGCCCATGATCCGGTGGTTGCGGAACTGGACACCCTTGACCACCTGTCCGTCGCGGACATCCAGGCAGGGAACCAGCCGGCGGGCGACCGAGCGGCTCATCTCAGGTATTCCAGGGCTTCGGCAACGGTGAAGGCGCCTTCGAGCAGGGCCTTGCCGGTGATGGCGGAAGCTGCGCCGCTCCGTGACAGCTCGCCCAGGTCCTTGAGTCCGCTGACGCCACCGGAGGCCTGTACTTCCAGCTCCGGGTAGCGCTCAGAGACCGTGCGGTACAGCTCGACGTTGGGTCCTCTCATGGCGCCGTCCTTGCTGATGTCGGTGCACAGCACGTGCTTGAGTCCCTTGTCCGAAAGGAAGGCCAGCAATTGCCACAGGTCGTGGCCGGCGTCGCGGGTCCAGCCGTGGGTGCGCGGCCAGGGTGTGCCCAACTCGTCGATTTGAACGTCGAGCGCGGCCACCAGCCGCTCGGGGCCGATGTCTTCGAGCCAGCCGGCAAACCGCTCGGGTTCGCCGGCGCAGATGCTGCCCACCACCACGCGATCGGCACCGGCTTCCAGCCTGAGCCGGACGTCGTTGCGGTCGCGCACGCCACCGCCGGTCTGCACGGCCTGTGGAGCCGTCTCCAACAGGCGCAGCAGCGGGCGGATATCGGCTTTGGCGCCATCACGGGAGGCCGCCAGGTCCACGACGTGCAGCCATCCGGCGCCTTGCTCGGCGTAGCTCATGGCAAGCCGGTTCGCATCGAGGTCGTAGACCTTGCACTGGTCGAAATCGCCGTGCAGGAGCCGAACGCAGGATCCATCCAAAAGGTCGATGGCGGGAATGATCTCAAAACTCATCAGGGCTGCCCTCCAGGAAATTACGCAGCAAACGGGCGCCGGCGCTTGCGGATCGTTCGGGGTGGAACTGGGCACCACTGAAATTGCCGCGCCTGACCACGGCGCTGAACGTCTGTCCATGCACGCTGCTGGCAAGGGTCCAGTCGCCCGTTGGCGCCGCGTAAGAATGCACGAAGTAGAACCACTTGTCATCGAGTCCGCGAGTCAACGGATCGTCTCGAGTGGTTTCGATCGCGTTCCAGCCCATGTGCGGCACTCGCAGGTCCGGCCGGTCTTTCAACCGCCGCAGTCGAGCGGGTATGAGACCGAGCAGGTCTGCGTTGTCTTCCTCGGAAGATTCGAACAGCAGTTGCATTCCCAGGCAGATCCCCAGCACCGGTTGTCGCAACGCACGCAAGGTATCTACGAGGCCGTGCCGGCGCAACACGTCCATTGCGTTACCGGCTGCCCCCACGCCGGGAAGAATCACGCGATCAGCTGCGCGAATGGTTGCGGCATCATGGGTAAACGTCGGCTCGACACCCAGCCGGCCCAGCGCGTGAAGTACCGACGCGATGTTTGCACCGCCGCTGTCGACGACCGCCAGGGACATCAGAGAACTCCCTTGGTGCTGGGCATCTGGTGTCCCTGTTTTTCGAGAGCGGGCCTCAGCGCCCGACCTGCACCCTTGAATATCGCCTCGATCATGTGGTGCGTGTTTTCGCCGCGAACGGAAACGTGCACCGCTGCGCCGAGGGATTGGGCCAGCGAGACAAAGAAATGCCTGACCATCTCGGTGGACAGCGCGCCCACCGAATCCCGCTTGAAGTCGGCCTCGAATACCACGGCAGGGCGGCCGGAGAGGTCGATGGCGACCTGCGCCAGCGATTCGTCCATAGGCAACAGGAAGCCGTAACGGCCGATTCCGCGGCGGTCCCCCAGGGCCCGGTTCAGCGCCTCGCCAAGGGCGAGTGCACAGTCTTCGACCGTGTGGTGCTCGTCGATTTCAAGGTCGCCTTTGCAGTTCAGTTCCAGCAAGAACCCGCCGTGGGAGGCCAGCTGGTCGAGCATGTGGTCGAAGAAGCCGATGCCGGTATCGATCTGGTTGTCGCCCGTTGCGTCCAGGTCGACGAACACCCGTATGTCGGTTTCATTGGTGTTGCGCCGCACGCTTGCCTGGCGCGGCCGGTTGAGTAAACGATGGCCGATGCTTTGCCAGGTCTCGTGGCCGTCTCCCAGTCGGAGTCCGCCGATGCCCATGTTGTCGGCCAGCTCCAGGTCGGTTTCACGATCGCCGATCACCCAGCTGTCGACCAGGTCCAATTCACCGGACTTGAGGTAGGGGAGCACCATGCCGATGCCCGGCTTGCGGTTCGGAGACGGGTCGTGCTCGAAATGTTCATCGATCAGCACATCGCTGAACTCGATACCCTGCGAGGCGAACAGGTCGAGCATTTTGTTCTGTGGCCCCTCGAAGTCTTCGGTGGGATAGGAGTCGGTTCCGAGCCCGTCCTGGTTGCTGACGATCACGAATTCGTAACCCGCGTCCCTGAGTTGAAGCAATGCCGGGATGACGCCCGGTACGAAATCGAGTTTCTCCAGCGAGTCGACCTGCTCGTCGGGCGGCTCGGCGATCAGGGTGCCGTCGCGGTCGATGAACAGGATGCGTCTTTTTTTCTGATTCATAGGCGTTTTTCCCACGCATCGAATGCGGCTTTCAACTGGGCGAGGTCGTCCGTTGAACCGACTGAAATCCGGATACAATTCTGCAGGGCCGGATCGGCTGGAAAGCCGCGCAATATCACGTCACGGCGGGCGCAGAACCCGAGCAACGCTTCCGCGTCGTCGACCCGGATCAGCACGAAGTTCGCCTCGCCTGGGACCACCCCGCGCACGAAAGATCGGGCTTCGAGCATGCCGAGCAATATACCCTTGTTATGACGAAGTTGCCGAAGCAAATCGCCCTGCTTTTCGATCACCCCCTCATCGAGCATCGCCAGCGCCAGCGAGACCACGGGCGAGGGCAGTGGATAGGGCGCGATGATCCGCCGCAACAGGCTGATGACCGATGGTTGGGCGATCACCGTCCCGCAGCGCAGGCCGGCCGAAGCCCAGGCCTTGGACAGGGTTCGCAGCACAACCAGGTGCTCGTTTTTACCGACGGCCGGGACGAAGGAGGGGTGGTTCGAGAATTCCGCGTAGGCCTCGTCGACAACCACCAGCGCGCGACCCTCGGCCGTTTCCAGCACGCTATCGAGGAAAGCCGATGTCACCACGTCGCCGGTCGGGTTCGATGGCGAGGTCAGGTAGACCAGCTTGATGCGGGGATCGTCTTTCAGCGCATCGAGTACGCCGGCCTCGTCGAGCGTGAAGGTCTTCGAGTCACGCGGTACCGAGACCACGCTTGCACCCTGCGTTTGCGCCGCGATGCGATACATACCGAAAGCGGGGGGCGTTTGCAGTATGGCATCCTGACCGGCCCGGCAGAAAACGCGCGTGAGCAGGTCGATTCCCTCGTCGCTGCCCCGCGTGACCAGCACGTTCTGCGGTTCCGTGCCGTAAAGCGCTGCCAAGCGCTGCACCAGCCGCTCTGGTTGCGGATCGGGGTAACGGTTCAGCGCCATCGCGCTTTCGAGCAAGGACCACGGCGCTTCGTTGGCATTCAGCAGGATACCCTTGCCCGGCGCCTCCTTGCGGGCCGAAGAATACGGCTTCATGGCGACGATTTCCGCCCGCGCCAGGTTCTCGATGGTCATGTCCTCAGCCTTGCAATGACCGCCATTCGATGTGCTTCCAGACCCTCGACTTCCGCCAGGCTCTTGGCGCTCGGGCCGACAACGGCGAGACCGTCCCGGGTTGCCTGCTGGAAGGTCATGCGTCGCATGAAATCCCCGGTACCGAGCGCGCCGTGGGACCGCGCCCAGCCGTACGTGGGCAGAACGTGGTTGGTGCCCGAGCAATAGTCGCCCAGCGATTCCGGGGTCCACGGCCCGATGAATACCGAGCCGGCATTTCGAACCTGTTCGGCAAGCCTGGCGGCCCCCCGGGTATTGATGATCAGGTGCTCGGGCGCATACGTATTCGATACATCGATGGCCTGATCCATGGTGTCCACGTGGATGACGCGGCAGGCTGCCAGTGACTTCTCGAGAATGTCGGCACGCGGTTGAGCGGGTGCAAGGTCGTTGATGCAGGCGATGACCGCCGCACCCAGCGTTCCGTCGTCGGTGACCAGGATGGCCTGCGAATCTGGTCCGTGTTCGGCCTGTGACATCAGATCCCACGCGACGTGCTCGGGATGTGCGTCCGCGTCGGCGATCACCAAGACCTCCGAGGGTCCGGCCGGCATGTCGATGGCGGCCCCGGCGGGGTCCCGCGATACCTGCTGCTTGGCTTCGGTCACCCAGGTATTGCCCGGCCCGAATATCTTGGCGCAGCGGGGCACCGTTTCCGTACCGTAGGCCATCGCCGCGATGGCCTGGGCGCCGCCGGCCCGAAACACGCGGGTTACACCGCACAAGCTGGCCGCAGCGAGTACCTCGTCGGCAATTTCACCGTTCCGTCCGGGCGGTGAGCACATGACGATGTCCCGGCAACCGGCCAGGACCGCCGGGATCGCCAGCATCATGACCGTGGAGACCAGAGGCGCGCTGCCACCGGGGATGTAAAGACCAACGGGGCTCAGGGCCTGGTAGCGCGCTTCGCAGACCAGGCCGGGTGCGGTCTCCACCCGCGTGTCGACCGGCAGGTCAGCCGCGTGGAAAGCGCGTATTCGACCGGCAGCGTCGTCAATGGCCGCCCGCAGGGCGGGATCGAGCCGCGAAGAGGCCGATTCCAGCTCGGATGGAGCGACCTCGATCGACGAGACGCCTGCTCCGTCCAGTTCCGCAGTGAGTTGCCCCAGGGCCGTGTCGCCGCCCTCGCGGATACGGGCGATGATGATGGCCACGTTGGCCGCCAGGTCAGTAAGATCGAAGCCCGGGCGCTCGAGGGCCGCCTTGCGTTCCCGGTCACTCAATTCGGCCCAGACGATTCTCTGGATGTTTGCAAACATCACCAACTCCTTCAGGCCAGCATCTTCTCGACCGGCAGCACCAGGATGGCCGAGGCGCCGGCCGCCTTGAGGGCTTCGAGGTGTTCCCAGAAAACCGTCTCTCCGCACACCGCGTGCACCGCGATTCGGTCCGAACCCTCGAGCGGCATGACCGACGGATACTCGACCCCCGGTAGCAGTTCCGTGATTTTTTCCAGGGCGTCCTTTGGAGCATGGAGCATGACGTATTTGCTGGCGCGGGCCTGCATCACCCCGTTGAGGCGGGAAATCAGCAGGTCAATGAGTGCCTGCTTTTCTCTGCCGAGGTCGCCGGTACGGCTGTACAAGGCGGCCTCGCTGCGAAACAGCACCTGCAACTCCTTGAGGTGGTTCGCCCGCAGGGTGGTGCCGGTGGACACGAGGTCCGATATCGCGTCCGCAGTGCCCATGCTGGGGGCGATTTCCACGGCGCCGGACAATTCCGATATTTCGGCCTCCACACCTGATTTCTGAAGCAAGTTGTGGGTCAGCGCGGGGTAGCTGGTGGCGACCCGCACACCGTCGAGCTCCTTGATGTCCGTGATGCCGGACTGTTCGGGCACTGCGATCGACAGGCGGCAATGACCGAACCCGAGCGGGCTCAACCGCTCCAGGCCATCTTCCCGTCCCCGGTCGAGCATCACTTCCCAAGCGATATTCTCGCCCACGATGCCGAGTTCGCAGACGCCGTCGAGCAGCAAGCGCGGAATGTCGTCGTCCCGGACCAGCAACAGGTCTACCGGAAAGTCCCGGCCGTACCAGAACAGCTTGTCCTTGCTGCGCGCAAAACGCAGCCCGCAATTCTTCAGCACTTCCTGAGACTGTTCGGACAGGCGTCCGGATTTCTGGATGGCGACCCGCAAGCGGGCCTGGTTTTCGTTGTTCATTTCATTCCTTGGATTCTTCGTTTTGTTCGATGCGATTCAGCGCGGTGCGATAGCCGCCGGTTCCTTGTTCAATGAAGCGGGCGACCCGCCCGATCGTCGTCACGCTGACGCTCGTCAGGTCGCGGATATCACGATACGAGAGTCCCTGATCCAGCAACTGGGCCACGCGCCAACGATCGACCATGGCCTCGAGTTCCGCCGGCGTGCAGAGGTCCTCGAGAAAAGCCCGTGCCTCGGTCGGGGAGTCGAGCGATACCAGCGCCTCTGACAGGGTTCTTGCCGCGGCCTTGAGCTCGTTTTTCTGGGTAAAATCGTGTTGCTTCATCGTTCTACTGTATTAATGCGTTAATACGTTGTAATGCTACTCGCATTTAGGCCGGCATGCAAGGTGTCGGCTTGATTTGATGGCTGGACGTCTTTCGGCTTAAACCCGCGAGACTTTTCCTGCGTCCAATCTTCGGGAACAATGGAAAAAATTTTTGAGGATCGTAATGATGAAAGTTCAAATTCTGGCGGTGTTGACCTTAATCGTGACCACCACGGCGATCGCCGATGTCCGGCAAACCGAGAAATTCGAATTCGAAGTGAATACGGGCGCCCGAATCAGCCTGGAGAACATCAACGGCGATATCGATGTTGTCGGTGATTCGGGCAGCACGGTGACCATCGTCGCCCATAAGCGTGCCGGTAAACAAGAGTACATGGATGACCTCGAGATCGTGATCGATGCCAGCGAGGATTACATCCGCATTGAAACCGACCACCCGGACAGCAAGGGCGGCTGGTTCAACTGGGGAAACGACAGCAGTGGCAGTGTTTCCTATGAGTTGGTCGTGCCGGCCGACGTTGACCTGGACAGCATCGAGACGGTCAATGGTGACGTGACGATCGAATCGGTCATCGGCGAAGTCATGGCGGGTACGGTCAACGGAACGGTCGAGACAAGCGGCGTGATGTCGGACGTTGAACTGGAGACGGTCAACGGCAGCATCCGCGCGCGGTTCGACGAGCTCGGTGACGGTCAGCGGGTGAAGGCGGACACCGTCAACGGCGCCATCACCATCCATCTGCCGGCCAACGCCAGCGCCCGGGTCGTGGCGGAAACGGTCAATGGCAGTATCGATGCCGACGATTTTGGGCTGAAAGCCGACAAGGGGTTCGTAGGGCGCGATCTGAACGGAACGATCGGTGAGGGCGACGCCAGCGTGTCACTCGACACCGTGAACGGTTCGATTCGAATCAAAAAGCACTGACCCCTGACCCGGTGCGTGCACGAAAACCTCCGGCCGGCGCCGGGGGTTTTTGTTTTGGGGCCCACGCGTTTACAGTTCTCGAACACTGATATATCATCGATTTATCACCCCAGCCCGGAATAAAACTTCAATGCAAAAAATCGACTGGCGCGGCGTCTTCCCTGCCCTGACGACGAAATTCAACGCCAACGGCGAAATCGATTGGGACAGCATGGCGCGGCACCTGGAATTTCAGCTCGAAGCCGGCGTGCACGGCCTGATCGTGCTCGGCTCCCTGGGCGAGAACTCGACCCTTTCCATGGACGAGAAACTCGATATCGTGCGATTCATGGCGGAGCAGGACCGCCGGGATCGCCCCCTGGTGGCCTGTATCGCCGAATCGTCCACGCGCAAGGCCAGGTTTTTTGCGGGCGCGGCGGCGGACGCCGGCGCCGACGGCTTCATGTTGCTGCCTCCGATGCGATACGCCAGTGACCGCCGTGAAACCATGGCTTACCTGTCGGATGTCGCGGCTGCCTCGAATGGCCCCATCATGCTGTACAACAATCCCATTGCTTACGGTACCGACCTGACACCGGAGGATTTTGCGCGGCTGGGTGACAACCCGAAATTCGAGGCCATTAAGGAGTCGGCTGCCGATACCCGCAGGTTTGGAGATATCCGCCGGCTGTGCGGCGATCGCTTTGCCCTGTTTTGCGGCGTCGACGACCTGGCATTCGAGTGCTTCGCGTTGGGCGCGGTCGGCTGGGTAGCGGGCCTGGTGGTCGCTTTTCCGCGTGAGACCGTGCGCTTGTGGGAACTGTGCATGGCCGGCCGATGGAACGAGGCTCGCGATCTGTATGACTGGTTCCTGCCGCTGCTGCATCTCGACGTCGGCCCCAAGTTCGTACAGCAGATCAAGCTGGTCGAGGCCTTGGTCGGCGTGGGTAGCGCCAAGGTGCGCGCTCCGCGCATGCAGCTGGCAGAGGCCGAGGCCACACGCGTCGAGGCCATCCTGGCCGAGGCACTTGAACATCGCCCGCAGATCGACTGACACATGAGCCCGGGCAGCGACAGCAGACCGCGTCCGGCCAGCCAGGCCGAGCACGCTTTCGATTTGCTGGAGCGGCAGCTGGTCACGCTGGAACTGGCGCCGGGCTCTGTCGTCTCGGAGGGCTACCTGATCGAGCGCCTCGGGATGGGCCGAACGCCCGTCCGGGAAGCGATACAGCGCCTGGCGCAGCAGGACCTGATCCGCGTCATGCCAAGGAAGGGCCTGCTGATCGTTCCGATCGAGCGAACCGAGTTGCTGCAAATCCTGGAAGTACGCAAAGGTCTCGAGCGTTTGGTGGTTCGGCTGGCGGCGCTGAACGCGCGGGACGACCAGCGCAGCCGGCTCTCGAAGATCGCACGCACGCTGGCAACGTCGCACGAGGATTTCGAGACCTTTTTGAAACTCGACAGAGAAACTGATCGTCGGCTTGACGAATGCGCCGGCAACCGGTTTGCCGCCGCCGCGGTGGCGCCCCTGCGCACGCATTGCCGGCGGTTCTGGTACGCAAGCCGACACCGGCTGCGGCTGGCGGACGCGATTGCGGCGCACTCGGCGATGATTCGCCTGATCGCCCGGCGCGACTCTGTTGGCGCCCAAAAGGCCTCCGACACGGTCATCGCCCTCAACGAGCGACTGGCGGCAGAAATCGAATGACCCCCACCGAACCGACCACGTTTCACTGCATCGACGCGCACACCTGCGGCAATCCCGTACGGCTCGTGTACCGGGGCGCTCCAACCCTGCAGGGCGATTCGATGCTCGACAGGCAACAGCACTTCGTGGCCGAGTACGACTGGATTCGAACCGCGCTGATGTACGAGCCGCGCGGGCACGCCATGATGTCCGGTGGATTCCTGTACCCCACGAAGCGCGACGATTGCGATATCGGCGTGCTGTTCATCGAGACGTCTGGCTGTCTTCCCATGTGCGGGCACGGAACGATGGGTATCGTCACCATCGCGATCGAGAACGGACTGGTTGAGCCGCGGCAGCCGGGGCGCCTGTCGCTGGAAACGCCGGCGGGGCGGGTGGATGTCGAATACCGCCAGCAAGGGCGAAAGGTCAAGTCGGTCAGGTTGATAAACGTGCCGTCTTTCCTGCACTCGGAAGGACTGGAGATCGACATGCCGGAACTCGGTGGTCGATTAATGTTCGACGTGGCCTACGGCGGCAATTTCTACGCCATCGTGGAGCCACAGCCGGGTTATCCGGACCTGTCCTCCCTGACCGCGGCCGACGTCGTTCGCCTCAGCCCCATCGTTCGCGAGCGGGTCAACGCGCGCTATCGGTTCTCCCACCCCGATGACGACCGGCTATCCCACATGCGGCACGTTATGTGGACCGGCAAACCGCTCGCCTCCGGTGCGGACGCGCGAAATGCCGTGTTTTACGGCGATGCCGCGATTGATCGCTCGCCCTGCGGCACCGGCACGTCCGCGCGGATGGCGCAACTGGCGGCACGCGGCGAGTTGGAGGTGGGCACCCGCTTCGTCCACGAAAGCTATATCGGAAGCCGCTTCGAGGGGCGCGTCGAACAGAGCCTTATTTTGGGCGATTACCCGGCCATTGTGCCAAGTATCGAGGGTTGGGCCCGGGTGTATGGTCACAACGCGATCACCGTAGACCCGACCGATGACCCGTTCTGGCAGGGCTTCATCGTCACGTGATCGCCCACGACCGCTTTACGCTGACCGAATTCAACCCTCGGACGGCCTGGTGAGAGGACAGCAAACCCAGATGAACAGAAACCTGCGCTACTGCCTGGCGTTGATCGCGCTCTTCGCCGCATGGTCCTTTGCGCCGCTGCTGGCGGACGAGGCGGACGACGGCAAGGCTTTCCGCGCCATCTATCAGAAGGAATGGGACTTCCGCCTGCAAGAATTTCCGATGCTGGCGACCCTTGCCGGTCACGGGGGGCAGGCGGGGCGCCTTGGCCGGGTCGGCGAGAAGGACCAGGTGCGGCGTCACCGGTTTTGGGGAGACATCCGGGCCGAGCTCGGCCGCCTGTCCTGCGAGCGCATGGACCGGGAGACCTGCATCGATTTCCGGATCTACCGTCGCCAGATCGACAACTTCATCGCCGAATACGAGACGGGAGCCTACCTGCTGCCGTTCAACAGCGACTGGGGGTTTTACATGGCCTGGGCCCGCCTGCCGGCGGACACCCAGTTCGAAACCCTCGAGGACTACCGGAACTACCTCTCCCGGCTGCACGAATTGCCGGAGGTGATGGACCAGTACATCGCCCTGATGCGCCAGGGCCTGGAGAGGGGCATCACCCAGCCGAAGATCATCATGGTGGGCCGTGACGGGCCGATCACCGCGCAAATCGTCGAAACCGTCGAGGACAGCCCCTTCTACGCGCCTTTTACGAACCTTCCGGAATCGGTGGAGGCCGGTGCGCGCGCCGCTTTGCTCGAAACGGCCCGGAACGCCATCGCGCGGGACGTGATTCCGGCCTATCAGCGACTGCACGACTTCTTCGAGGAGGCGTATCGACCGGGGGCGCGTGACAGCCTCGGCGCGTTTGACCTGCCCAATGGCGAGCGCTTCTACCAGGCGCAGATACGGCGCTTTGCCACCGTGGACTGGTCGCCGCAACGAATCCACGATCTCGGCCTGTCGGAAGTGGCGCGCATTCGGGCGGAGATGGAGGCGATCATCGCCGAGGTCGGGTTTGAAGGGGATTTCGCCGCATTCCTGGAGTTTCTGCGCACGGATCCGCAGTTTTATGCCAAGTCGGCGAAGGAGTTGCTGGCGTTCGCTTCCTACTACGCAAAGAAAATCGACGGGCGGCTGCCGTCGGTGATCGGGCAGCTGCCACGCCAGCCCTATGGCGTGGCGCCGGTGCCCGACGAGATCGCGCCTTTCTATACGGCTGGGCGCTACGTCGGCGCCCCTCTTGGCGCGCACTGGGGCGGTTATTACTGGGTCAACACGCATGCCTTGCGAAGCCGGCCCCTTTACGCCATTCCTGCATTGACCCTGCACGAGGCCGCGCCTGGCCATCACACCCAGGGCGCGCTGGCCAAGGAGCAATCCGAGCGGCCGCCGTTCCGTCGTTTCGACTACATATCGGCCTACGGTGAAGGATGGGCGTTGTATGCGGAGAAGCTGGGTGTGGAAATGGGTATCTACGAGACTCCCTACGAGCACTTTGGCCGGTTGACCTACGATATGTGGCGCGCGTGCCGCCTGGTCATCGACACCGGCATCCACGCCAGGGGCTGGACCCGCGAGCAGGCGGTGGATTATTTGGCTTCGAACACCGCCCTGTCGCTGCACGAAGTGAATACCGAAATAGACCGCTACATTTCCTGGCCGGCCCAAGCACTGAGCTACAAGCTTGGTGAATACACGATCAGGGAATTGCGCAGCAAGGCGGAGGCTGCGCTGGGCGATTCATTCGATCTGCGCGCGTTTCACGACTTCATCCTCTCGCTCGGTTCGGTGCCGCTGGACGTACTCGAAGGCGAGGTCGAGCATTGGATGACGGTTGCCGAAGGGTAGCGAAGCCGATGGGTTCGGTACATAATCCCAGGCTGGTGACGAGGTCGGAATACGATGAAAAAATGGGCAATTGTTTTGATAAGCGCGTTGCTGCTGAGCAGCGCATGGGCCGATAAGGAACTGAAACGCACCCCCTCCGCAGAGGGAGCGGCGGTGGGTTTCTCCAACGTGCAGGACGGCAGCGTGGTGCCACCGGTATTCACGGTCCGCTTCAGCATCGCGGGCATGGGCGTGGCGCCGGCCGGAGTGGAAATCGAAAACACCGGGCATCATCACCTGTTGATCGACATCGAGGAACTGCCGAGGCTGGACCAGCCTCTACCGGCAACCGATCAAATCATCCATTTTGGCAAGGGGCAGTCTGAAACCGAGCTTCAATTGAGCGAAGGGGTGCACACCCTGCAGCTGTTGCTGGCGGATTATCGGCATGTCCCCCACGATCCTCCGGTCCTGTCGGAGCGCATCACCATCACCGTCGAGACCGGGGCGCCGGAGCCCGTGGAACCAGAGAAGTGAACCGAACATGACCATAGAAGACCGCAAAGTCGTCACGTTCCACTACAGCCTGCGTAACAGCGACGGCGAAGAAATCGAGTCGTCCCGCAAGGGCGATCCGGTAACGTACCTGCACGGATACCGCAATATCGTGCCCGGACTTGAAAAGGCGATGGCGGGCAGAGACATCGGCGACGCGTTTGAGGTGACCGTCGAGCCCGTCGAGGCTTACGGTGAGCGGAATCCGAACAATGTCCAGCGCATTCCGGCCAAGCATTTCCCCAACGCCCGAAAGCTCAAGGCCGGACAGTTCGTCGAGTTGCAGACCAAGGCAGGACCGATACAGGCAGTGATCGTCAAGGTGGGTCGCTTCAACGTGGACGTCGACGCCAATCACCCGCTGGCCGGTCAGGCGCTGACCTTCGACGTGGAAATAAAGGATCTGCGCGATGCCACCCAGGAAGAAATCGACCATGGTCACGTGCACGGGCCGGGCGGCGTAAACCACTGAGGAAATTAAAAAAGCCCGGCTGCAACCGGGCTTTTTCTCGTCGGTCCGCGATGGTCAGGACTTTCGCGCGATCACCTTCAATTCCTGGATATCCAGGATCTGCACCTGCTTCCGATCGACCTTGACCACGCCGGCTTTCTGGAACCGGGCCAGCACGCGGCTGACGGTCTCGGTGGCAAGTCGCAGGTAGCTGGCTATGTCGCGCCGTGACATGGCCAGGATGAATTCCTTGTCGGAGTAACCGCGTCGTGCAAATCGTTCAGACAACGACAGCAGGAACATCGCGATGCGCTCATCCGCGCTGAGGTCGCCCGCGATCGTCTCCAACTCACTGATGCGCTGGCTCATCACCCGGAACAACTCGTTCTGCAATTCCGGCATGTGGCGTGCCATACCGGTAACCGTATCGAACGTGAGGCCACACACTGCGCTGGTGTCCAATGCCACCACGTTGGCCACGTGCTTACAGGAATGGATGGCGTCGAGGCCAATGATCTCACCGGGCAGGTGGAAGCCGAGAACCTGTTCCTGGCCTTCGTGATCGATCACGTAGCTCTTGAAGCAACCGGTGCGCACGGACGCGACCGAGCGGAACTCGTCTCCCGCGCGAAACAGGTGTTCGCCCGGTTGGATGGGCCGAGAACGATGAACGATCTGTTCGAAACGCTCGGTTTCATCGGGTGTCAGGCCTCTTGGAAGGCAGAGTTCACCCAGGGCGCAACGGCTGCAGGCTACTTGCGAACGCGACGGTTCGCGACGGTAATCACGGATGTTGGCGACTCTGAGGGAGCTTTCCATCGTGCACTCTCCAAGGTATTGATGCTTTTAAATGAATTATATTGCAGGGGACCTCTCGGGCGCATGAGTAGAACTACGTATATTGGTTCTAGCTAGTTCACAAAAAAAGATTCCCTTTGCGGGTTCAATTCTAGCAGGGATTACCTGCTTTTGCAGGAAATTCAGACGAAAAAAGGGGGCTCGGAAAACGAGTTTATTTAAAGCCGGGGGCGGCTGTCCGCCGCCCCCGGTTCACATTCAGATCACGCGCGAGAATCGGGGCGTGTTCGCCTGCTCTTGCAGGTATTCGTCAAACACCATAGCGATGTTGCGAAGCAACAGCCGTCCCGGTGGCGTCACCCGGATGGCGTCTCCGCTCATTTCGAGCAGGCCATCGGCTTCCATCTGCTCGAGGTCGTGTAGCTCGCGGGCGAAATGATCAGGAAAATCAATCGCAAACATCGACTCGATATTCTCGAACCGCAATTCTCCATGACACATGATCGATTCGATGACCCGGCGCCGCATACGGTCTTCAGTGTTGAGGCTGATCCCTCGCCAGATGGGCAATTTGCCCTCGGCGACGGTCGCTTGCCAGGTCTGGATGTCCTTGATGTTCTGCGCGTAACAATCGCCTACCTTGCCGATGGAGCTGACACCCAGGCCGACGAGATCGCATTCGCGGCGGGTGGAATAGCCCTGGAAGTTGCGTTGCAGGCCGCCTTCGCGCTGGGCGATCGTGAGCTCGTCGTCCGGAAGAGCGAAGTGGTCCATCCCGATGTAGACGTAACCGGCGTCGATCAGCCTGCTGATGGTGAGCTCCATCAACTGCAGCTTGGTCTCCGGCGACGGGATGTCGGCAGCGTCGATCATGCGCTGCGCTCTGAAGATATGGGGCAGGTGCGCATAGTTGTAGACCGCCAGGCGATTCGGGCGCGCCCCGACCACGGTATCGATGGTCTCGGTAAAGCCCTCCACCGTCTGCAGCGGCAGGCCGTAGATCAGGTCGACAGATACCGAGTTGAAGCCCAGTTTGCGGGAGCCCTCGATCATGTCCAGCGTGGAGCGGGTGTCCTGGATGCGGTTGACCGCCTCCTGCACGGCCGGGTCGATATCCTGGATGCCCAGGCTGATCCGGTTGAAGCCCATCTCGGCCAGTGCGCCCAGGCGCTCGGTGCCCACGGTGCGCGGATCGACTTCAATCGAGAACTCGCGCGTTTCGTCGCCACTCAGTGCGAAATGCCGCCCAAGACGCCCCACCAGGCCTCGTAGCTGATCGTCGTCGTGGAACGTGGGTGTGCCGCCACCGAAGTGCAGTTGCACGACTTCGCGGTCCTGGTCAAAGAGTTCTCCCTGCAGTTCGACTTCGCGCTCGAGCAGGCCCAGGTAATGGTCCGCCTGGTGCGTGTGGCGCGTGACTTTCTTCATGCAACCGCAGTAGTAGCAAAGTGACTTGCAGAACGGGAGATGCACGTACAGCGACAGCGGCTTGGGGATCAACTCGTTGTTGCTGGCCGCCGTGTGGCGACGATAAGCTTCCGCGTCGAAACCTTCCATGAACTGAACGGCGGTCGGGTAAGAGGTGTACCGGGGGCCGGCCACATCGTACCGTTTGATCAGTTCGGTGTTGAATTCTACTCGTTGTTCCATTGAAGGTTTCCACATTCTGAGTGCTGCAAAGACTAAACCATGAAAAGGGTGGCAAAATTGACTCGCGTCAAAGCCCGGCCCCATCCAAAATGACTTCGGGCAATTAATTCGTCATTTTGCAGTAATTGTAAGCCACCGATTACTCAATAATTTCCGATGACCAAAAAAGAAGGCCGAACTAGCGTTCGGCCTAAATCTTGAGACTTGGAGAGTCTTCACACAATCGTGTTCCTTCGATAAGACGGTGTTTTGCCCTATCGACGGATGTAGTTTACGAAGGCTGCCCGGGCCGGTAATTGACTTGCATCAGCAACGAAGCGTTTTCAATTGGCGTGAACAAAACCCAAAAACCCTCACGAATGGTTGCGCTGGCTGGCGTTCAGCCGGTATAAATGCAGCCGGCGTTGCAGGTCTCCTGGACCACGACTTTCGACAGTCCGGGTAATTCGGGCGCCAGGCGCTTCCATATCCAGCGGGCAAGATTTTCGCTGGTCGGGTTTTCCAGTTCCTCGATATCGTTCAGACAATAGTGATCGAGGCGATCGAACAACGGCTTGAACGCGCGTTTGAGGTCGGCAAAGTCCATTACCCAGCCGCTTTCCTCGCCCACCGGGCCGCTGACATGAACTTCAATTCTGAAAGAGTGGCCGTGCATACGGCGGCACTTGTGGCCTTCGGGAACATTGGGCAGGTAGTGTGCCGCCTCGATCTGGAATACGCGAAACAGGTCCATGGGCGAATTGTGCCGCGTAAGCACCTTGTTTAGCAATCAACTCACAAAACCAAGGGGTCAGGGTAGCGAGACTCCTCTTTACTTGATTGAACCGATGATGCCGGCGATAGGGCTCCCTACCGGCCCGACTTGAAACCCGTGCGCTCGTGAGATCCGTCGCAGAAGGGTTTGCTGGCGGATTGACCACAGCGGCACAGGGAGCCCCTCATTTTTACGACTTCCTGGCTGAATTGGTTGTGCAGCTTCATGCGACCCCGGAACGTGATCGGACCATCCTTGATGAGCGAGATCGTGATCTTGCTGGGCCGGTTGGAAGCCGCGATATCCGATACGGCGGAAATTTTTCCCGAATGCAGGAATTCGCGGTCCAGGTGGCCCTCATCGCAAGTCGGCTTGGACCGGGAATGGCCGCATCGGCACAGCGTAAGATGATTGGCGTAGCGCACCGATCCGTCTTCGTCGACCAGGGTGATGTTGCCGGTGATGCGCAACGGCCCCCCGTTCGTGATCATCGTTTCGTTTGGGATCTCCAGCAAGCGCGGTGCGCCCTGGTGTTTCTGACGTTCCCGGAACCATCGGTCCAGGGCTCGGCCAGACGTTGTGAGATCTTTTTCTTTTCCACCCTGCGGGGCGGTGTCGTCCATGAACGCGACGAACGACTCGGTGCTCTCATCACTGACAGGTTTCGCGTCCGGATCGGGGCGAAGTGCGGCGGCAGCCGCTGATTTGCGAGCATCATCCATGATGGTTGTCCTCCAGGAAAATCATTTTCCTCGCTTATACTGTAGCACCGGATTTTGCAAAGCGCGAGAAAAACAGTGCAAAAAATAATCAATGGGCTGCTTCCGATCCTGCTGGTGATCTTGAGCCTCGATGTTCTGGCGGCCCCACAGGCCGCCCCGGACAGGCAACGCGGTGAGGGTCCCTACGAACGCCTCCTGCTGAGAGGAGTGACGGTCATCAACGGTGAAGGCTCCCCTCCGATCGGTCCGATGGATGTCGTGATCGAGGGCGGAAAAATCGCGTCCCTGCACAACGTGGGCTACCCGGGCGTGCCCATCGACGAGGAGGGGCGTCCCTCCGCCGGGGATGGCGACACGGTGCTCGAACTTCAGGGCCACTACCTCCTGCCCGGCTTTGTCGACCTGCACGCCCATTTCGGGGGCGACGCCCAGGGCGTACCGGCCGAGTACGCGGCCAAGCTTTGGCTGGCGCACGGGATCACCACGATCCGCGAACCCGGCAGTTTCAACGGTCTGGAGTGGGTCAGTGCGCATCAGCGCCGCAGCGAGCGCAACGAGATCACGGCGCCGCGCATAGTGCCCTATGTCGGCTTTGGCATGGGTCGCGAGGCACCGATCGTCACTGCCGACGCGGCGCGTGAATGGGTCCGGGAGATTGCCCGCCGAGGCGCAGCCGGCATCAAGTTTTTCGGAGCGCCGCCAGAGGTCATGACCGCCGCACTGGACGAGGCAAGAAAGCAGGGCCTGGGTTCGATGATGCATCATGCCCAGCTGAGCGTGGCCCGCTGGAACGTTCTGCACTCGGCCCGGGCGGGCCTGGGAAGCATGGAACACTGGTACGGTCTGCCCGAAGCGTTGTTCGAAGACCGCAGCATCCAGGACTACCCTTCCGACTACAACTACAGCGACGAGCAACACCGTTTCGGCGAAGCCGGCCGGCTCTGGGCGCAGGCGGCGGAGCCGGGTTCGACGAAGTGGAACGCCGTGCGCGACGAGTTGATCGCGCTCGACTTTACGATTAACCCGACCCTCACGATTTACGAAGCCAGCCGGGACCTGATGCGGGAAATGAACGCCGACTGGCAACAGGATTACGCCCATCCCTCGCTGTGGGCGTTCTTTCAGCCTTCACGAAAAGCCCACGGCTCATACTGGTTCGACTGGACAACGGCTGACGAGATCGCCTGGAAGAACAATTTCCGCAAATGGATGGCGTTCGTCAACGATTTCAAGAATCACGGCGGCCGGGTCACCACGGGCTCCGACTCGGGGTACATCTGGAAGCTGTACGGATTTGGCTACATACGGGAACTCGAACTGCTGCAGGAAGCAGGATTCCACCCGCTAGAGGTCATCCGTGCCGCCACGTTCCACGGCGCAGAAGTACTGGGCCTCGACGGCGAGACCGGATCGATACGCCCCGGCAAGCGTGCCGACCTCGTCGTGACCGCCCACAACCCGCTCGCCAATTTCAAGACGCTTTACGGCACCGGGCATTTTCGCCTGGTCGACGCCAACCGGCCGACTCGGGTCGGCGGGGTCAGGTACACCATTAAGAATGGCATCGTGTACGACGCCAGGCAGTTGCTGGAGGACGTCCGAAACATCGTGACCGAGGCCCGCGGGGCCGAGCAAGGAGGCGCGGGCTCGAAACGCCTTCCCTTGATGCCGGAGGATTGATCCGGCGGGACGCGGGATCGTCGCGATCGGTTTTGCGATCGTGTTCTAACCTGATTGCATCAGGGTTTTTAGATCTTCCAGAACTTCCTGGGTGTGGGTGTCCGGATCGACTTTTTCATAGTGCTTTGCGATGGTGCCGTCCGGCGCCACGATAAACGACTGGCGGGCGGCGATCTGCGTCAGTTTCCAATCGCGCAATACGCCGTAGGACTGAGCCATCTCCCCGCCTTCGTCGGCCAACAGGATAAACGGCAGCTTGTACTTGTCGGCAAATTCACGGTGTGACTCGACATCGTCGACGCTGACCCCGACGACGTTGGCGCCGATGGCCTTGAACGCGTAGATGTTGTCACGGAAATTGCAGGCCTCGGTCGTGCAACCCGGTGTGTCGTTCTTGGGGTAGAAATAGATCGCCAGCCACTGGCCTCGGTAGTCAGCCAGGTCGTGCCAGTCCCCGTTCTGGTCCTGCAGCTTGAAGGCCGGTGCGTCGCTGCCTGCCTCGGGGGTGTCGCCCGCGGTCAACGGCGCCGCCACGGCGGCGATAAGGGCCAGGATCGCCAGTACGGCCAGGATTTTGATTCGCATGGTGTACTCCGTTTCTTTTCTCAGCCGCTGCCGAAGATCAGCTTGGGCCGGTTGTAGAGGGTGGCCGCCATCGCGGCCAAAACAAGGCCGATGACCAGGGTGCTGGCGATGGACATCCCATACCAGGCAAGCGGTACGGCCTCGTCACGGATGATCTCACCGATCAGAAGGTTTTGCGAGAACAGCGGAACCGACATCATCCAGGCCTCGGCCTTGATCGGGTTGGCCATGAAAATCAGGCTGGGGATCATCGGGATCAGGATCACGAGCCCCATGTAGCTTTGCGCCTCGCGATAGGATTTCGCGAACGACGCCAGCAGGGTGAGCAGCGCCGCCGCCAGTATGGCCACCGGGGAGATGACGAACAGGATTTTCAGCAGCGTGTTGAGGCCAAGCGTCAGGTCCATGCCGAACGCCCCGACCGGCAGATAAGGCAACACGATTCGGAACGACACGAGGGTCAGCGCCAGCGAGGCCATCGCGAACACGGTGGTGGTGATCATCTTGCCGGTCATGATCTCCCAGCGGGGCACCGGGTTGATCAGCAGCGGCTCCAGCGACTTGCGTTCCTTTTCGCCCGCCGTGGTATCCATGGCCAGGTGGGTGGCGCCCGTGAAGGCGGTGATCATCAGCACGTAAGGCAGGAAGATCACGGCCAAAATCGCCCGGCTCTTGGGCGTGGACAGGTCCACGTCCTTGATCATGATCGGCGAGGCCAACTGTGGTGAAATCCCGCGCAATTGCAGCCGCAGGGAAGCGATCTGCGAGCCGTACGCGGAGAGCAACCGTTTCACCCGCATAATGGCGGCATTCGATTCCTGCCGGGAAGGGTCAGATATCACCTCGACCGGGGCGGGCAGGCCTGCCGCCCATTTTTCGGGGAACTCGGGCAGGATTCGCAGGATGACCTGTTCCTCCTGGCTGCGAACGAGGTCTTCCGGGTTTTCGGGTTCGGTTTCGATCACGGCACCCTGCTGCTCCAGGAAGCGAATCAGGCTGGGTGCATACTCGGCGCCGATGACCGGCAACTCCAGGGTCTGCGCCTGCCGTTCGCGTTCCGCAGACTCGAGAAACCACATGAGGCCCACGAAAAGCAATGGAAACAGCAGGGGGCCGAGCAACAACGAGTTGAACAGCGCGCGCCGGTCGCGAATGTTCTCGCGTACTTCCTTCTTGAAGACGGTCAGCAATCCACTCATGCCAGCAGGCCCTCCTCGCTACCGATCAGTTTGACGAAGGCGTCCTCCAGGGAGTCGCAGCCTGCCCGTTCGAGCAATTCGGCCGCCGTGCCATCCGCCGCCACCTCGCCCTTGGCGATGATGACGATGCGATCACACAGCGCGGCGACCTCCTGCATGATGTGGGTGGAAAGAACGACCGAGTGACCCGCCGATCTCAGGCTGCGCACGTATTCACGCAAAGCGCGCGTGCTCATCACGTCGAGGCCGTTGCTGGGTTCGTCCATCAACACGGTTTGGGGCCGATGGATCATCGCGCGGGCAATCGCGACCTTTACGCGCTGACCCTGGGAAAACCCCTCGGTTCGGCGGTCGATGAAGTCGCCCATGTCCAGCGTGTCGGTCAGTTCATCGACCCGCTCGTTGATCTGCGGGCTGCTCATGCCGTGCAGGCGACCGTAGTACTCGATGTTTTCGCGCGCCGAGAGCCGCGTGTAGAGCCCGCGGCTGTCGGGTACGACGCCCAGGGTTCGCTTGATTTCCATCGCGTCCCTGCTTGGGTCGAGCCCGTCGATCAGGATTTCCCCGGAATCGGGGGGCAGCAGTGAATACAGCATACGCAAGGTGGTTGTCTTGCCGGCACCGTTAGGGCCCAGCAATCCGGTGATCTGGCCGTCCTGCGCTTCGAAGGAGACCCCCCTGACGGCTTTCACTTCGCCAAACGATTTGTAGAGGTTTTTTACCACGATCATGGTGACGGCCCCGTCAGCGAAATGAAAAACGGTGAAGGCTTCAGGTTCGACAGGCATTCCGTTTCGAGATTGGCAGCGCTCGCCTCCACGATGAACTGCGAGGCCAGGTCGCCGATGCAGCCTCGGGTCGCCACGATGTGAGCCTGGCCCGGCGCGACCAGGTGGGTGGCGTCATCAAAATGGACCGCGACCTGCTCAGCATACTCGGGCGGAGTGACGGGGTCGTATTCCCCGGACAACAGCAAGACGGGCGCATCTCCGCCGACCGGGTCGTTGAATCCTTCGGGTACCGACCCTTTCGGCCAGACGCTGCACTGGATCTGGGTAACGCGTTCCATCAGCGTACCGAGCAGGGTGTCATTGGGCTGGGGATCGCGAGGAAAAAGGGGAAAATCCTCGGCGCACATTACCGACATTTCCATGCCTTGGGCAATGCTTTGCTGCAGGCCTGTCGCGGTGATCAGCATCTGGCTGGCCAGGCGGTCGAAGCGACGCTGCGTGGCCGCCTCGTGGATCAGCATCGGCAACATGGCCTGGGTTTCCGGCGAATAGCTTAAAAACCGCAACGCCGATGAGAGCACTTCGCGGTTGAAGGTCAGCGCAAAGGGCTTGCCGGTGGTCGGGTGTTCCACCGTGACCTCGACGGGTTCAGCGTCGATGGTCGAGATCAATTCGCGCAGCTTGTCCGCCGTGTTCGGGAATTTCTCCGCGCACACCGGGTCCGCCTCGCAGCCGTCGAGCACCTTGTAGATGGCCTGGTCCAACTTGACGGCGTGCTCGGTGCCCAGTCCCAGGCCCTGGGGCACGACGCCGTCCAGGATGATGCTGCGCACGCGATCGGGAAACAGGCGGTAGTAGACCTGGGCCGCGCGCGTACCGTAGGAGCCGCCGTAGAGATTCACTTGTTCGTAACCCAGCGCCTCGCGCGCGGCGTCGATGTCGTACATCGCGATGGTCGTGGTGTAAAAACGGGGATCGCCGTCGAGCGATTCCAGGCACGCTTCGGTCATCGGTGCGAGGGCTTCCCAATCGGCCTGCAGGGCCTCTTCCAGTTCGATCTGCGGGCACTTCAGCGGATTGGATTGGCCGGTGCCGCGCTGGTCGACCAGCAGCACGTCGCGGTTTTCAGTGGCCTTGCGCAGCGCACCCGCCACGATCGGCCACGACTCGGTAGCCGCCTGTCCCGGTCCGCCGGCGAAAAAGACGATCGGGTCCGGTTCAGCTTCGCGTCCCCGCGCCGGGATGCGTGCCACGCGAATATCGATTTGCCGGCCGCCGGGTTTGGCGGGATCCTCCGGGCGTTGCAGCCAGCCGCACTCGCCCATCGTGGAGAGGGGCGTGCCGGGCACCAGCAGTTCACAGGTTTCAAGCCCGAGGCCGCTCGAGTCGCTCTCCTCCTGGGCCAGCACGGATGGGGCCAACAGGAGAAGACCAACAGAAAGAAGAGCTCTGAATGTCATGAATCGTGTCGTTTTCATTGCGATCCGAAACCATAGGCGCAATCGATGGCGGAGTCCATAGGTGAGTGGTCATTGATTTTCGCGGCCGACTGCTCCACATTGTGCGGATGCATGCGCTCGAAGTCAGCGATCTGAGAAAAACATACAAGAACGGCGTGGAAGCGCTCAAAGGCGTCTCGCTGACCGTGGCGGAGGGCGACTTCTTTGCCCTGCTGGGCCCCAATGGCGCGGGCAAATCAACCCTGATCGGCATTATTTCCTCGCTCGTCAACACCACCTCGGGCGATGCGCGCGTCTTCGGCACCAGTGTTCGGACCGAGCGGTCGAAAGCGATGTCGTACATCGGCCTCGTGCCGCAGGAACTCAATTTCAACCAGTTCGAAAAACCGCTTGATATCGTGGTCAACCAGGCGGGGTATTACGGCATCCCTCGCAACGTGGCGCTTGAGCGGGGAGAAAAGTACCTCAAGCAACTCAACCTGTGGGACAAGGCGGACAAAGTCTCGAGAACCCTGTCGGGTGGTATGAAGCGCCGCCTGATGATCGCGCGTGCGATGATGAACGAGCCACGCCTGCTGATCCTGGATGAGCCCACCGCCGGTGTGGACATCGAGATCCGCCGCTCGATGTGGGAGTTCGTACGCGGCATCAACGAGGGGGGCACCACGGTCATACTGACCACGCACTACCTGGAAGAAGCCGAGAATCTCTGCCGCAATATCGCGATCATCGATCATGGCGAGATCGTCCAGAACACCGACATGAAATCCCTGCTGGCCACGCTGGACATTGAAACATTCGTCCTGGATCTGCGGGAACCGATCCGTGACTGCCCGCAACTAGAGGGGATGGACATCGTCAAGATTGACGACACCACGCTCGAGGCCTCACTGCCGAAGAAAAAATCGCTCAACAACCTGTTCGCCGAGCTCGACGGCCAGGGAGTGCACGTGCTGAGTATGCGCAACAAAGCCAATCGCCTCGAGGAGTTGTTCCTCGGCCTGGTGGAAAAAGGCGCCTTGCAGTCGGAGTCAACGCCATGAGCGAACGGAACTTCTGGATCGGCTACAAGACCATCGTGCGCAAGGAAGTGACCCGCATTCTGCGTATCTGGGGTCAAACCATCGTGCCGCCGGCCATCACGATGACGCTCTATTTCATTATTTTCGGTGAACTGATCGGGCGCCGGATAGGCCAAATGGACGGTTTCACCTATATGCAATACATCGTGCCGGGGCTGGTGATCATGTCGGTGATCACCAACTCCTACGGCAACATGGTGTCGTCGTTCTTCGGCGACAAGTTCGGCATGCACATCGAGGAACTGCTGATTTCGCCGCTGCCCAATTGGATCATCCTGGCCGGTTACGTCACCGGCGCGCTGACGCGCGGGTTGTTGGTTGGCGCCGTGGTCATGGCGGTTTCCCTGTTTTTCACACGAATCGAGGTGCAAAATCCGTTGATCATGGTGTCGGTGCTTATCCTGACCGCGATCGTTTTTGCGCTGGCGGGCATGGTGAACGCGATCTTCGCCCAGAAATTCGACGACATCGCGATCATCCCGACCTTCGTGCTGGCGCCGCTGACCTACCTGGGCGGCGTGTTCTACACGATTTCCTTACTGCCTGAATTCTGGCAGAACGTTTCGGTGTTCAACCCGATCCTGTACATGGTCAATGGCTTTCGCCTGGGGATGCTCGGCGTCTCGGACGTCAGCCTGACCATGACCTACGGGGTCATCATCACCGCCGGCGCCCTGCTCTTTATGTGGTGCCTGGTGTTACTGCACCGCGGCACGGGACTGCGGAGCTGAACGAAGCCTGTATCCTCGACGTGCCGGGCGGAGTTGAACGGTTCGACGAGGAAGCGGTCGTAACCGAACCTCTGACTGTGAAATAATCGCCTCCAGTGTTCCCCTATATTCAGAAATGACACCTTCGAATCGAATGAACGATAAAGAAAACGCCCTCATCAATTGGCCCGTCAGCGCCGTGCTGATCGGCACCTTTGTGCTTGCCGTCACCGTCGTGCCCTGGTACGGCCTCGCGCACGGTTACAACGCCTGGAGTTGGATTGGGTTTGCCCTGCTCGTCGTGTTGAACGGCATCGGCATCGGCAGCGGCTATCACCGCCTGTGGTCTCACCGCACCTACGCAGCCCATCCGGCCCTGCAGGTCTTTCTGGCCGTCATGGGGGGCATGGCGCTGCAAAACAGCATCATTGTCTGGTCCGCCCGCCACCGCGTTCACCATCGTGACGTGGATGACAACGACAAGGATCCCTATTCCATCGGCCGCGGCTTCTGGTTCGCGCACGTCGGCTGGATGTTGAAGGACTACCCGAGCGGAGAGGTCGACTATTCCGTCGTCCAAGACCTCGAAAAAAATCCGGTCTGCGCATGGCAGCATCGACACTACGGCTTGCTGGTTCTGGCGACGAACGTGGCCTTGCCGCTGTTTCTGGGCTGGTTGACGGGTGACATACTGGGGATGTTCCTGCTGGCAGGGGTGCTGCGCCTGGTGGTCAGCCACCACGTGACGTTCTTCATCAACTCCCTCGCCCATATCTGGGGAAGTCGCCCCTACACCGACCAGAATTCTGCCCGCGACAATCACCTGTTGGCGCTGGTTACCTATGGTGAGGGTTACCACAACTATCACCACCTGTTTCAGAGCGACTACCGCTGCGGTATCCGCTGGTGGCACCTGGACATCAACAAGTGGTTCATATCGGTGTGTGCCCTTCTGGGGCTGGCTGGCGACCGCAAGCGCGCCTCGGCTTTCAAGGTCATGCGCGCTCGCCTCGACATGGAATTCAAGGAGGCTGCGCGTAAACTGGAACAGCCCGGCGTGAGTGCCCGGATCCGTGCGCAGTTCGATTTCGAGTACGCGCAGTTCGCCGAGATCGTGAAAGAGTGGCAGATGCTGCAACGCGAGCGCATGCAACTGCAGGTGGACCGAATGCAGCAGCAAAAGCTGAAACTGGCCGAGCGATTCGAAACCGAAACGGCCGGGTTGACGGCCCGTTACCGGGAACTCGAGGCCAGTCTCAAGCTACAGCACAAGCGACTGGCACTACTTACGGCAGCCGTCGTCTGACCCGGGTTTCAGCGCACAGAGGTTCCTGCATCTTTAATTGCGGGGAATGCGGAAAAATCGGCGGGCGTTTTCAGTGGTCCGCTCAGCCAGCCACTCGGGGTGTTCGTTGCGTGCGGCGGCCAGGGTGCCGAGAATCCAGGGCAGGAAGCGCGGCTCGTTACGGTGTGACTTGACCAGCGGACGCAGGTTGCGCGGCTTGAGATACGGCGCATCCGTTTCAATCATCAAGCGGTCCGCGGGGATATCCGAGAGGTATTCTTTCATGTGGGTGCCGCGGCGCTCGTCGCAAATCCAGCCCGTGATGCCGATATGGCAATCGAGTTCGATGTAGGCTCGCAACTCGTCGCGGCTGCCGGTAAAGCAATGCACGACGACGTCTGTCAGCCTGTCGCGGGCATCACTCAATATCCCGTGAAAATCTTCGTGCGCGTCGCGCAGATGCAAAAACATCGGCAATCCCGTCTCGGCGGCAATCTCTATGTGGCGGCGTAAGACCCCCTTCTGCACATCACGCGGTGAGAAATCGCGGAAGTAATCGAGGCCGGTTTCTCCAATCGCGACCACCTGGTCGTGGCGTGCCAGTTCGCGCACCAGCGCCTCGGTGGCCTCTTCGAAGGTATCGGCCCGGTGCGGATGAACGCCAGCGGTGGAGTAAATTTCGCCGGGAAACGCTGTTGCCATTTCGTAGGCCTTCTGGCTTCCCTCGTGGCTGGCGCCCGTAACGATGAATTGCGCCACACCCGCCGTGCGCGCTTTCTCGAGCACGGATTCGAGGTCGTCGTCGAACGAGTCGTGGGTCAGGTTGCAGCCGATGTCGATCAGTTCCATGGTGCGGCTCCGCAAAAATTTGCGCGCATTGTAGCGGATTTCTTGCGCTGGCCGGGTTGCACTCGCGCGCCAAGTCGTCAGAATAACGACACCCGGGCCTTGGATACGCCTCGATGACCATTCGGTGGAACGCCTACTGGCGCCTGATGCGCTTCGACAAGCCGATCGGCACACTGCTGTTGCTGTGGCCGACATGGTGGGCGCTGTTATTGGCAGGAGATGGCCGGCCGACGGTTAAAAATGTCCTGATTTTCACCGCGGGTGTCGTGATCATGCGCGCGGCCGGCTGCGTGATGAACGACATCGCCGACCGCGACTTCGACCCGCACGTCGAGCGCACCCGCTGCCGACCCCTGGCGGCGGGTGAATTGACGCTCGCTCAGGCCTTGCGCCTGTTTTCAGTGCTGCTGCTGCTGGCCTTTGGACTGGTGCTGATGACCAACGCGCTAACCATCAAGTTGGCCTTTGTCGGTGCCGCGCTGGCGGCCAGCTACCCTTTCTTCAAGCGCGTCACCCACCTGCCCCAGGTAGTGCTGGGTATCGCGTTCGGCTGGGGAATACCGATGGCGTTCGCGGCTGAGCAGGGCGCGCTGGCGCCGATTGCGTGGTGGTTTCTCGCGATCAACACCGTTTGGTCCGTGATTTACGACACGCTCTACGCCATGGTTGACCGCGAAGACGACCTGTCGATCGGTATCAAGTCGACCGCGATCCTGTTTGGCACGTACGACGTGGCCATCACGGGCGTGTTGATGGTCATCATGCTGGGCATGCTCAGCGCGGCAGGCGCATCGCTTGGTCTGGGATGGCCCTGGTTTGCCGGCGTTGGCATGGCCGCCCTCCTGTTCCTGCGCCAGTGGCTCATGGTTCGAGGTCGCGATCGGGATGCGTGCTTCCGGGCATTCCTGAACAATAATTGGGTTGGTTTCTTCCTGTTCCTGGGCCTGGCCCTGCACTACATCGTGGCCGCATAGACGCGATGACCCCAAGCGGTTGGCAGGCTGCTCATGGCGGCGGTGCGCGCGCCACCACCCACAGCGAAACCTGCTCGATACCGACGCGCTTCAACTCGCGCGTGCAGGCTTCCAGAGTGGCGCCTGTTGTCATCACGTCGTCCACCAGTGCGACGTGCCGAATGCCATGGGCACGTTGCGCATTGGCGTGGAAGGCACCGCGGGTGTTTCTGCGGCGCGCCGTGGCGTCCAGGCCCGATTGCGCATGGGTCCTTCTTACCCGGGAAACCAAGCGGTAGTCGACAGGAATCCCGGTGCGTCGGGACAGGTACGTCGCGACGACCCCGGACTGATTGAAACTGCGCGTTGCCAGCCTTAGCCGGTGCAGCGGAACCGGCACGATGCGGTTGGGCGCAAGGGCACGATCAGCCGAGGTTGAGCCGGCTTCCTCCACCGCGCGGCCCATCGCCTGGCCCAGCACCTCGCCGCAGGCGAGGCTGCGGGAATACTTGAATCGCTGCACCAAGACATCCACCGGGAAGGCGTATTCCAGCGCGGCCAGCACGCGGTTCCAGGGCGGGGGCTGCACCAGGCAACGGCCGCAGCAGCCGCAGTTTTCACCCTCCAGCGCCAGTGCGCAAAGTCGGCATACCCTTCCCGGTCGAGGGAGGTCCTCCTGACAGGGCCGGCAGAGGTTTTCCTCGCCGCTGCGACCGCCGCACATCAGGCAGTACCGGGGCAGAAGCCAGTCCAGGGCTGACTGCATCAGGCGCACGCCCTGCCAGCCTGGTGGCCTGGAAACGCGTGGTTCCCCCTTTGAGCCCTCGTGATCCATGCACCCACATTAAATGTCCGCATTGTTTTTAGGGAGCGCCGAAAACCTCATGTTGCTGTAGGAAAACTCACCTTTTGCGGTGGTTTGATTCGCGGTCGGCAAGCGGCACAATAGGCACACCAAGCCGCCAGGAAGACCGATGATCCCAACCGACGACATTCGCATGGCCAGCGACCGCATCGCCGACCGGTACGACCGCCATGCCGCCCTGGAGCAGGAGGTCGGGCGGCGATTGTTCGACCGGATCGCGTTTCAGAGAGACGAACCGGAGGCGATTGTTGACCTGGGATGCGGGACCGGCGCGGGGGCGGCAGCCCTCAAAAAAGCGTTTCGCAAGTCGCAGGTGGCGGCGCTTGACCTTTCCGCCGGCATGCTGGCGCGGACCGCCAAGCGTTCGCGGCTGACCCGGCCGATTCGGCCGATACAGGCCAATGCCATGGCGCTGCCGTTTCGGCGGCACTCGGTAGACCTGGTCGTGTCCAATCTGGCTGTACCGTGGTTCTCGAACCCGTCCCGATTCCTGGGGCAAGTTCTCCGCGTGTTGCGGCCCGGCGGCATGCTGTTGTTCAGCACCTACGGGCCGGAAAGTCTCGAGCAATTGCACCAGGCCATCACGGCGGCGGGGATGGACTGCGCGGTTCCCGGCTTTACCGACATACTGGAGATCGGTGATGCGCTGACGGCCGCCGGGTTCCGTGAACCCGTCATGGACGTCGACCGCATCACGCTGGACTATCCTTCGCTGAGCGCCCTGGCCGAAGAGTTGGATGCCACCGGCACGAGCCTGTTGATCGAGGGTTGGCCCCGTTGCCGGAAACAACTCGAGTCGCTCGAGCGACACTGGCCTGCCAAAGACGCCGGGGGCCGTGTTCCTTTATCGTTCGAGATACTTTACGGCGCGGCATTCGGCCCGCCCGAGGGCCAGCCGATGCGGACAGATCGTGGCGAGATCGCGACTTTTTCGGTGGATTCCTTGCTCAAATCGCGCACCATGGGCTAAGATTGAAGTGGGCAAGCTTAAGTTCACGTACGTAACGATTCGATCAAATCGGAATTGTCGTTCCCCCTTACGATGATTCCGGTTCGAGACCGGTGTTCCCCTTGCACCAGGTCTCACGAAAGGGCCGGTTGACCCCTTGCCGGCCCTTTCTTTTTTGATGGACCCTCACTGGCCTGCGCGGCACGCGCTGACTCGGCCTATTCGCTTCAATACGGTGTTGCACTCGCTCGGCGTAGCGGTGCTACGCTCTCGCTCGCGCGCCTTGTCTTGAAACGAATATGCCTTCGCCAGCACGCGCCGCACAGGCCAGTGAGGGTCCTGGTCTCGCTGGAATGCGCCTATTCGCGCCATTGCCGCGTTGCACTCGCTCGGCGTAGCGGTGCTACGCGGTCGCTGGCGCGCCTTGCACTGATACGAATATGCTTTCGCCCGTTCGCGCAAAACAGGCCAGTGAGGGGTCCGGGGACCTAGGGTAAGTGGGGCTTTGCCAGGTACTCGTGTGACTGCATTTCGGTCAGGCGGCTGCGGGTCCGTTCGAATTCAAAGATCAACTTCTTGCCGGAATACAGCTCGTTGATGGGCGCGTTGGCCGAGAGCAGCATTTTTACGTTGCGGTCGTAAAACTCGTCTACCAGCGTAATGAACCGGCGGGCGGCGTTGGCGTCTTCCTCGCGCAGACGGGGCATGTTGCTGACCACGACGGTATTAAAGGCGCGGGCGATCTCGATGTAGTCGATGGCGCCGCGCGGTTTTTCGCACAGCTCGCTGAATTCGAACCAGATGATGCCGTCACCTCTTCGCCGGGCGTGAAAGGTCCGGCCGTTGACCTCGAGATCATGATTCATCTCGCTCTCGGCGGCCATGCGCTCGAACGCCTGGTTCATGACCCGGTCTGCGTCTGCATCCAGCGGTGAATGGAAGATCTCTGACTGTTCCAGGATGCGGAGGCGATAATCGGTGCTGCCGGCGAGATGCATCACGCGGGTATGTTGTTTGATCAATTCGATTGCCGGAAGAAACTTCGCTCTCTGCAGTCCATTCTTGTAGAGCAGATCGGGGGCCACGTTCGAGGTGGTCACCAGCGTGACGTTGTGGTCGAACAGGGCCTTGAGCAGCCCGGCCAGGAGCATCGCATCGGCGATGTCGGAGACGAAGAACTCGTCGAGGCACAGCACGCGAATATCCCGCGCCCAGCCCGAAGCGATGCGCGGCAGTGGGTCACTGACCTCGCCCAGTTCGGCCAATTCCCGGTGGACTTTGTGCATGAACCGATGAAAATGGATACGCGTCTTTCCCTCGTATGGCAAGCTCTCGTAGAACAGGTCCATCAACCAGGTCTTGCCCCGACCGACCGCGCCCCACAGGTAGAGGCCTCTCAATGGATCCGGTCCGGTGAGATGCAGGCGCCGCATCAGGCTCGGGCGCGGGGGCTGGCGCAGCTTCTGCCACAGTAGGTCCAGCGCGTGAGCGATCTCCGACTGCGCCGGATCGGCGGCGATGGTTCCACGGTCGACCAGTGCCCGGTAGTGGCTAAGCGGGGATTCGACCACCTCGTGATGACTCAGCCGGGTTCCGCGCCGGGTTCGAGTTCGGGCAAGTGGTTGCGCACGCCGTTCTTCAGCAGGCCGCGCAGGTCCATGATTCGCCGGTGGAAGAAGTGATCGGCCCCTTCCATAATCACGAGTTCGGGCGGTGGCTTCAGCTTGCTGGCCCAGTTATTGACCATCTCGACGTTCACCACCTCGTCCTCGTCGCCCTGAACGATCAGCCACGGGCATTCCGGATGGTGCAGGGAGTCGAAGGCATAGCGGTCGACCGGAGGCGCGATCGAAATCAGGTAGCCGGTATCGAGGTTCAGGGCGCCACGGGTCGTGATGTACGAGCCAAAGGAAAATCCGCCCAACCAAAGGGAGTCGTCCGGTCGCGTGCGGCGCACCCACTCGGCAACCGTGAACAGGTCGTCGGTCTCACCAAAGCCGTCGTCGAATTCGCCTTCACTTTGACCCACGCCCCGGAAATTGAAGCGCACGGTTCGCAGACCGAGTTCTCGCATCGAGCGCTCGCAGATGGTCACCACCTTGTTGTGCATGGTGCCGCCGTGCTCGGGGTGCGGGTGACAAATGATGATCGTGCCTTGCCGTTCTGCACCTGCGTCGGGAAGGTCCACGGCGCATTCGATCAGTCCGACGGCCCCCCGCAAAAGAAACTCCCCGCGCTCGTCAGGAAAGTCGCCCGGTTGCTGCACTGTCCGCTCTTCTGACATCGGCCTGCACGTCCTGGATGGTTAGCGCCCATGATAACGCAGCGCCGCCTTCGCGGGCCAGATCAGGGGCGGTTCTGAAAATCGAAATCGACGATGACCGGGTCGTGGTCAGACATCCGCAACCAGGGGCGTGGCAAATCTATTCGCGGCGGCCAGTCGGCGTTGACGGGCCAGATGTCGGCCCGGCTTGCCAGCGCTGCGAGAGCCGGAGAGGCAAAGGCGTAGTCGAGCGTGCCTGCCTGCCCGTAAAATCGGACGCTGTACTGGGGCAAGCCGGACAGGGTTTCCACCAGCTCGGTGAAACCGCCGGCACGGAAACGCTCGATCGGGTCTTCCCTGCGGTAAGCATTCATGTCGCCGACCACGAGCACTTTGTCCGTACTCGTGGCAGACGCAAGTTCCTTCAACCAGGGCAGCAGTTCGTTCACCGACTCGGCACGAACCACGTTCCAGCATCCCTGGCCGTCACGGCGGTTCCGGTTGGGCCCGTCGTCCGGGCAGCTGCCCTTGGATTTGAGGTGATTGACCGCGACCAGAAAGGTCTCGCCGCTTGCCAGGTCCCGAAAAACCTGCGCGAGGGGTTGGCGGCTGCGCTCGAGAAACGGCTCGGCGGTCAGCGTGTGCGGCCGTCCGACGGGTTCCAGCGTGGATTTGCGATAGAACAGCCCTACGGAAATGACGTCGTTGCCCAGGTAGTCACCGCCGGGGGCCTCGATGGCGGCGTAATCCTCTCGCGTGCCTCCCTCGAGAACCTTCAACAGGGAGGCTGCAGCGCTTTGCGGGCCGTAACCGTCGTTCTCGAGTTCCTGCACCGCCAAGAGGTCGGGTCTCAGCTGCGCCATGACCGCGGCGGTGCGTTCCTGTTGCCGTTCGAATTCCTCCAGCGAGCGGGCGCCCCGTTCGGCCGGAAAGCCGTCGCCGCGGCCGTCACCGTTGAAGAAATTCAACAGGTTTGCGATGACCACCCGGATATCACCGTCGGCAGCCGCAGGGAAAGGCTTTGGAGGGTTGCGCGGCTCGAGCTTGTTGACGTCTTCCGCCAGCAACACCGCGTTTCGACCGTCGTGGCCGAAAACGCCCAGGACAGTCCCGGCCCGGCTACCGACGGCCAGGGGTGTTTCGACCGGACTTGGCAGGTGGGTCGCCAAGGTACGTTCCCGGTTTTCCCGGTTGGTTCGGGCTGCCGCTTCACCCGGCGGGCCATCCTCGGTGGCCGAGCGTAAGTCCTCGCCGATGCTCAGCGAGACGGTTCCCCGGTGGTGCTGGTAAACGTCCGAAACGAAAAAATCCTGGTCGAATGTCAGGCGCATTCCTTCGAGCGTTTCGCGTTGGACGCTGGACAAGGGCAACGTGGCCGAAGTGTTTGGAAGTGGCAGACCCTCCGCGCAGACCGCAAAAGCCTGGAGGTCGGCCACGCTGGTCAGCGTGTCGCGCGATGAGCCCCTCTCCTTCACCGTTCCGGTAACGAACCAGTGCTGGCCGGGTTCTGCATGGGGCGCCAGTTCGGGCGTGGCCACGAATAGCGCTCGCGAGGCGCCCGGTTCGGTCTCGCCGACTTCCTCCAGGTAAAACCCCTCGTCTTCCTTGACGGCCGTGACCACACCGTCAACCGATTGTTGGCTGCCTTCGAGGGGAGAGCGCCAATCCTTGCCCTGGACCCTGGCGATGGTCACGCTCTTGGCCTTGCACAACACCGGGTCCCCCGCGATGGCCGTGGGTGCGGTGTCTTCCCTGCACCCCGACAACAGCAACAGAAATAGTAAAAGGCCCGGCGTTACCGCCAGGCCTCGCGCACAGAATTTGGATGCCGTCAAACCAGTCACTGCTTACTGCAGCATGTATTCGACGGACGCCCGGATCTGCTCGTCGGTGAGTGCCGGGTTACCGCCTCGCGCGGGCATGGCGTTGATGCCGTTGATCGCGTTTTGAACCAGGCCGTCCAGCCCGCGCTCGTCCGCCCGGGCGGCCAAGTCGGCCGAACCGCGAATCGGTGCGCCCGCCGCTCCAGACTCGTGACAGGCTGCGCACAGGCCGTTGTAAACGGAGGGGCCATCGACGACCACGTCCT
Organism: Lysobacterales bacterium; assembly: GCA_013042915.1. GTDB lineage: Bacteria > Pseudomonadota > Gammaproteobacteria > Xanthomonadales > SZUA-36 > JABDPF01. The sequence goes on along the minus strand of JABDPF010000039.1, from coordinate 715 downwards.
CGGCGTCGGGCAGCGCCGTCAGGGCCGCGGCAGCCTCCGCTAACGCCGCTGCGCCGGTTTCGCCGCTTCGCACGGCGCCCACCGGAGCGATCCGTTGCTCAGCCAATACGGCACGACTGGATATTCCGTCTTCTTCGACTTCCGGTTCAACACCCCGGGCCACGAATATCAACACAATGGTCAGGACGACAAAGGCGGCTATCACCCCGCTGAACTGGCGAATGAAGGCGTGGTCTTGTTTGTTGTTCATGGATGTACCCGGGCGTTTGAAATCGGTATTGGCAAGCTCATTATTATAGCCGCAGCGCCTATCCTGCGGAAGCGGCGTTTCGTTTACGATACGTTCCAAAACCGCTAAACTACGGCACCTTGAAAAGAACAAGCGCCCGTAGCTCAGCTGGATAGAGTACTGCCCTCCGAAGGCAGGGGTCACAGGTTCGACAAATTTGTCGGGAACAAATTTGGAAGCCGAAGCGCAGCGCAGGCGGCCCCGCAGGGGTGAAGGGCAGGAAGCCCGGAATAATCCTGTCCCCCGACAGGATACAATGCAATTTCAGAGCGCCCGTAGCTCAGCTGGATAGAGTACTGCCCTCCGAAGGCAGGGGTCACAGGTTCGAATCCTGTCGGGCGCGCCATTTAACAACATAAAAAACAGTAACTTAAGATTGAGGTGCGGAATGTTCCGGTTGCTCTGTGGCTGGTGAATTTGTATCTG
>JABDPF010000069.1 GCA_013042915.1 Lysobacterales bacterium | reverse complement strand
CTTGAGGGCCTGGATCATCGCGGCCGCGTCGTAGCCGTCCACGAAGCGGTGGTCGAACGACGACGACAGGTTCATCATGCGCCGAACCTCCACGCGCCCGTCGATGACCATCGGGCGGTCCACCGCGCGGTTGACGCCGATGATCGCCACCTCGGGCTGGTTGATGACGGGCGTACTGACCACGCCTCCGAGCCTTCCCAGGCTGGTGATCGTGATGGTCGATCCGCTCAGGTCGCTGACCGAGGCGGTGTTCTCACGGGCGGCATCCGAAACGCGCCTTATTTCCGAAGCCAACCCCTCCAGGGATTGGGCCTCAGCATGCTTCACGACCGGTACCTTCAACCCGTCTCCGGTCTGCGTGGCGATGCCGAGGTGGACGGCTTCGTGCTGCACGATCACGTTGCGCTCGCTATCGTAGTGTGCATTGCACTGGGGGAATTCCTCGAACGCCCTGATCAGCGCCAAGCCCAGGAAAGCCAGCGGCGTCAGCCGTGCCTCACCCCCTGCCTTTTTTTCGTTGAGGTGCGCGCGCAGGGATTCGAGCGCGGTCACGTCCACTTCTTCCACGTAGGTGAAGTGGGGTATTTCGCTGGCCGAGCGCGCCATGCGCTCGGCGATCTTGCGCCGCAGGCCGATCACCTTGATCTCGGTGACGCCGTCGCGCCGCGTCGGGACGCTTCGCGTTGCCGCTGAATGGTGCGAAGCCCGAAACGCATCGAAATCGGCTTTCAGAATTCGGCCGCGCGGCCCGCTGCCCGGAACCTGCGCCAGGTCGATACCCGCCTCGCGCGCGCGCGCTCGAACCGACGGCGAGGTCGCGACTTTACCCGAGGAATGTCCTGCCTCCTCGGTTTCCTGCTCCGGCCGCGCGGAAGCGTCTTCTTCCGTCTCGCCGGAGGTTTTCCCGGGCGGCTCGGCTTTAGCGGGGGAAGGCGCAGCGCCCTCGGCGTCCGTTTCGAACACGATCAGTGGCGAGCCTACCGTGACGGTGTCGCCTTCTTCGCCGGCCAGCGAGACGACCTTGCCGCTGACCGGCGAGGGCAGTTCCACAGCGGCCTTATCGGTCAGCATGGCGCAAATCGGATCTTCTTCCAGGATCACGTCGCCGACCTTGACCATCCACTCGGCGATTTCCGCCTCGACCGTGCCCTCGCCCAGGTCGGGGAGTTTGAAAACGTACTCGCTCATCCTGCCTCCATGACTTTTCGGATTCCGTCCACCAGGCGTTGCTGCACCGGGAAATACTGCCATTCGAATGCGTGCGGATAAGGCGTATCCCAGCCGGTCACGCGCGAAATCGGGGCCTCCAGGTGCCAGAAGCACTCCTTTTGGACGGAAGCGACCAACTCGGCACCGTATCCACAAAAGCGGGTCGCTTCATGCGCCACCAGGCAGCGGCCGGTCTTGTTGACCGAGTCCCGCAAGGTCTCCACGTCCAGCGGCATCAGGGTGCGCACGTCGATGATCTCGGCGTCCACGCCGGCTTTCTTCGCCGCGGCCTGGGCTACGTGCACGATGGTGCCGTAGGTGACGATGGTCAGATCCGTGCCCTTCTCGATGATCTCGGCTTTTCCGAGCGGCACGGTGTAGTAACCCTCCGGCACCTCGCCCTTGGGGTGAGACGCCCACGACACGGACGGTTTGTCCGGGTCGCCGTCGAAGGGTCCGTTGTAAATGCGCTTGGGCTCGAAAAACACGACCGGGTCGTTCGACTCGATCGCGGCGATCAGCAGGCCCTTGGCGTCGTATGGATTTGAAACCATCACGGTCTTGACGCCGGAGATGTGCGTGAAAATGCCTTCCGGGCTCTGCGAGTGGGTCTGCCCGCCGCGGATGCCGCCGCCGCAGGGCGTGCGGATCGTCACGGGCGCGAAAAAGTCGCCGCAGCTGCGGTAACGCAATCGCGAGAGTTCACTGACGATCTGGTCGAAGCCGGGATAGATGTAATCCGCGAACTGGATTTCGGCAACCGGCCGCAGGCCATTCACGCCCATGCCGATGGCCGTTCCGATGATGCCGCCCTCGGCGATCGGCGCATCGATCACCCGGTGTTCTCCGTATTTCTTTTGCAAGCCCTCGGTGCAGCGGAAGACACCGCCGAAGTAGCCGATGTCCTGGCCCAGGGCCACGACCGTGGCGTCGCGCTCCATCATCACGTCGTGGGCTGAGCGGATGGCCTGGATCATGCTCATCTGGCTCATGATCGGCCCCCCCGCATCGCCAGCAGCTTGTCACGCTGCTCTTTGAGATGTTGCGGCGTTTCCTCGAACACGTCCTCGAACATCAGCTCGACGTCCAGGAAGGGCGGATCGGTCATCGTGCCGAAGGTGATGGCCTCTTTCCAGGCTGCCGAGACTTTTTCCTTCATCTTCACTTCCAGCGATTCCTGCTGCGACCGCGACCACTGGCCGAGTTGCTCGAGGTGGCCAATGAGACGCTCGATCGGATCGCCCAGCGGAAACGCTTTCCATTCGTCCTTGGGCCGGTAGCGCGTCGGGTCGTCGCTGGTCGAGTGGGCGCCGCCGCGGTAAGTCACGAACTCGATGAGAGTCGGCCCGCCGCCGCTGCGTGCGCGTTCCGCCGCCCAGCGGCTGACCGCGTAGGTTGCCAGCAAGTCGTTTCCGTCGACGCGGATACCCGGCATGCCGTAGCCCGGGCCCCGGGAAGCGAACGACTGGCGTTCACCACCGGCGAAGCCCTGGAACGTCGAAATGGCCCACTGGTTGTTGGTCACGTTGAGGACCACCGGCGCGTTGTAGACCGCCGCGAAGGTCAGGGCGTGGTGAAAATCCGCTTCCGCCGTGCTGCCGTCTCCGATCCAAGATGCCGCGATGTGGTCGTCGCCCTTGATGGCGGCGCCCATGGCCCAGCCGACCGCCTGCGGGAATTGGGTGGTCAGGTTGCCCGATATCGAGAACACGTTTTTTTCGCGGTTGTGATAGAAGATCGGCATTTGCCGGCCCTTGCACATGTCGCGCGTGTTGGACAGGCACTGGCACATCATGTCGACGAGGCCGGTGTTGCGCAGAATATACAGGCCCTGGTTTCGATAGGCCGGAAACATCATGTCGCCGTCTTCGAACGCCAGCCCGGGGCCGACCGAAACCGCCTCTTCTCCCAGCGCCTGGATGTAGAACGAGATTTTGCCCTGGCGCTGGATTCGAAGCATGCGATCGTCGTAGGCGCGGGTCAGCACCATGATTTCCAGGGCCTTCAGCAGGGTTTCGGGGTCCAGGTCGGGCGCCCACGGGCCTTTTGCCTCGTGGTCGTCATCAAGCACCCGGACCAACCCGGTAGCCAGGTACTCGATATCACGGACCGCTGCGTCGGTCGGGGGTCGGTCGATGGCGCCTGCTTCGGACAAGTCGATGTAGCTGAAATCGGGTGGATCGCCCGGTCGGGCGGTGGGTTGGGGAATGTGCAGTTTCGGGTTTTTCGTCATCTCTTCAGATTAGCCTATTGTCGAGTATTTGGTTGAAAACACGCCCCACCGGACTGAGGTTTAAGGGTCTCGATCTTCGGCTCTCGCCCGCGGCGAAAGGCGGCTGCAATCAACGATAAATAATAGTGGACCAACTCTTGACCGCCGGTCCGGTTTTCTCGAAAGGATCGGCGTACTATACCGTTTTAAGCATCAGATTTCTGGAGTACGCACGATGTCCGACTACACTTTTCCATACAAGGATGCCGAGTTTCTGCTGGAAGAAATTGTTGATTTCGACGGTCTTTGCGACGAAGGCGGGCTGGACGAAGTGAACAGTGAACTTGCCACGGCCGTGCTTGAAGAAGCCAATCGCCTGGCCACCGAGGTGATTGCTCCGTTGAACTGGATCGGCAACGAAAAGGGCGCCACCCTGGGCGAAAATGGCGTTCAGGAAACGCCGGGCTTCAAGGAAGCCTATTGGCAGATGGTCGAGAGCGGCTGGTGCAGCCTGGGCTTTCCCGAGGACTGGGGTGGACAGGGCATGCCGCAGGTGCTTGCTACCGCCACGGATGAAATCTGGCAGTCCGCGAACCTGGGCTTCTCGCTGTGTACGATGTTGACGCACGGGGCGGTGGAAGCGCTGTTGGCTCACGGCACCGACGAACAGCGCCAGGCATACCTCGAAAAGCTGGTCAGCGGCGAATGGACGGGCACCATGTGTCTGACCGAGCCGCAGGCGGGATCGGATCTTGCCGCTGTCGCCACGCGTGCGCTACCCGAGGGCGATCATTTCCGGCTCAGCGGCCAGAAAATCTACATCACCTGGGGTGACCACCAGATGACCGAAAACGTTATCCACCTCGTGCTGGCGCGCCTGCCGGATGCCCCGCAGGGTGTGAAAGGTATCTCCCTGTTCCTGGTGCCCAAATTCCTGCTCGACGAGAACGGCGAGCCGGGTGAACCCAACGACGTCAAGTGCATTTCACTCGAGCACAAACTTGGCATCCACGGCAGCCCGACCTGCACGATGGCCCTAGGTGAAGACGACGGCGCCGTCGGCTATCTCGTGGGCGAGCCCCACAACGGACTGGCCGCGATGTTCACGATGATGAACGACGCACGACAACGGGTCGGTTTGCAGGGCCTCGCGGCCTCCGAGCGCTCATATCAACAAGCCCTGGCGTACGCGAAGGACCGGCTGCAGGGCACTCGCAAGGACGGCAGCCGCTACCCGATCATCAACTTCCCGGATGTTCGCCGCATGTTGCTGCTGATGAAATCCGGAATCGAGGCGATGCGTGCGCTGTCCTACACCGCGGCCGCGGAAATCGACCGCTGCCGGTTCGCGCAGGATCCCGGCGCAAAGGCCCGGCATTCGGCCCGCGTCGATCTTTACACACCCATCGTCAAGGGCTGGCTGACCGAAATGTCGATCGAACTCACCTCGCACGGCGTGCAGGTCCACGGGGGCATGGGCTACGTCGAGGAAACGGGCAGCGCCCAGCACTTCCGCGACGCCCGGATCACGACCATCTACGAGGGCACCACGGGCATCCAGGCAAACGACCTGGTCGGGCGCAAGACCCTGGCCGACGGTGGCGAGGCCGTCGGCGCACTGATCGCCGAAATCCGCGAAACGGCCGATGCGTTGTCATCAAT
>JABDPF010000061.1 GCA_013042915.1 Lysobacterales bacterium | reverse complement strand
GCCATGGTCTTCTTGTCCAGAATCACCGCCACCAGCACCAGGGCCACGGCGGTCAGGCCGGTGAAGACCCAGAACAGCCCGCCGATGCCGATCGCACGCCGCGCCGGCGCCAGGAAAGACGGCAGCCAGCCGCCCAGGTTCATCAGCGCGTAAAGCATCGCGAAACCCATGGCCGACGTTTTTGGCGTGGTCACCTGCCGAACAATCGAGTAGGAAGCCGGCTCGTAGAGACCGTAACCGAGCAGAATCATCCCGATACCCAGCATCAGCGTCATGAAGGCGGGGGAAAAGTCCCCCTCGTTGGGCAGGCCCAGGGTTCCCGCGGCCGCCAGCAATGCCCGCCCGATCACGAGCGCGCCCAGCGCAATCAGCAATCCACGCCGGGTGCCCCAACGGTCGACCAGCCCGCCCATCAGGAACTGGGTGAAGGTGATGCCGCCGGCCAGCACGGTGACCACCCAGCCGGCCTGCATTTCGTTGGTGCCGATGTTCTCGACGCAATATATAACGAGGTAGTTGATGATGCCGAAGTAGAGAAAGCCCTCGATCAGGTACTGCAGGTTGTTGCCCCACAGCGGCCTGGGCGCGCGGACGGCGTCGACGAAGGGGCTGATGATCTGCTGCAGGGGGCTTGCGGGTTTTTGCGGGTCGGGCATCGGATTTGCCGGTTTGTTTGTAGGTGCGTGGAGCATCGGCCAGAAGGCCCGGCCTGTCAAATGAAAGAGTCTCGCTTCCCTGCTCCCACGCGCTTTACGGCATTCCGGGAGCGCTTCTTCGGCTGCGGCGAAACCGCACTCCCTCCATTGCCTGCGCTTGTGGCGGAAGGCGGCTTCACGCGCAACGGCCTCCAGTCATTCCTTGGGGTCGTTGATCGTTTAAAACCCGGCCGATGCACACAGTGATCCCTCTCCAGGGAACGCTCTAGCCGTCCATGGGCGCTTGTCGGCTGTTGCCGACAGTCCGACATCCCTGGAGAGGTATGCTGTGTGCATCGGCCTGGATATTTTAAGGAGATGGCCAATCGAGCGCCGAGCGGACAGGATGTCCGTCCGGTGCGGTTCCGTCCATGCGGTCCGGACGCGAGGGAACCCCGAAGGGGCTTAGAGCAGAGAGCGGAACCGAACCGGCGCCCCGCGCGGCTGGGCACCATCGAAGCTGCAGCGGGCCTATATACGCGCTCCCAGATGCAGACTTGATTCGGCTGCGCGCGTCCAGTAGCGTGCACCCACTCCACTCGCATCGTGAAGGAATGAAAAGATGACGGCTAACCAGGGCGGCCTGCGCCAGTTTCCCCGCTCCTTCTGGGCGGCGAACACGATGGAGATTTTCGAGCGGATGGGCTGGTACGGTTTTTATGCCGTATCCGCGCTCTACCTGACCGGACCGGTCGACGAAGGTGGCCTCGGGTTCTCCTCAGCCGACCGCGGCGTGATCCAGGGCCTGGCAACTTTCTTCCTGTATCTGTTCCCGGCGGTGTTCGGCGCGCTGGCTGACCGCTACGGGTATCGCAAAATGTTCCTGTCTTCCGCCGCCGTGATGGCGCCTGCCTACCTGTTGTTGTCGTTGCCGACCGGTTTCTGGCCCTTCCTGGGCACCTATTTCCTGGTAGCGGTGGGTCATGGCATGTTCAAGCCGGTCGTGATCTCGACGGTGGCCAAGTCGACCAACGAGGAAAACGGATCGATCGGCTTCGGCATTTTCTACATGATGGTCAACGTCGGTGGTTTTCTGGGGCCGATCGTCGCCGGTATTGTGCGCGGCTGGAACTGGGACCTGGTGTTTTATGCCTCGGCGACCTGGATCGTGCTGATGGCCGTGGTGTGCCTGCTGATCTACAAGGAGCCGCCCCGCGACACGGAGGCCGAAGGTCAGCGCTCGTTGCGCGAGGTGTTTCGCGGGATGGTCGAAGTGGTGGGCAACCTGCGGTTCTTCCTGCTGGTAAGCGGCGTGCTCGTGATCCTGGTCATGGGCTCGAAATGGTGGGAATTTTCGCTGGTCGGCTGGGTGGCCCTGTTCTGGATCGGCGGAAACCTGGTCCTTGACGCTCTGTTTCGCGCTTCGGGGCGCCGCGGGAGCGGGCCGTGGTTTTTGCAGCCGATGCGCATCGGCGAAGGCCGCTACCTGCTGTTTCTCCTGCTGATGGCCGGGTTCTGGATTTCCTTCAACCAGATTTTCATGACGCTTCCCGAGTACATCCGCGATTACGTGGACACCAGCGACCTGATAACGACGTTCTCGCCCGTGGCGGCGTGGGTAACCGGAATCGCGCAGTCGCTCGGGTTTGACACCAGCAACTGGTCAAGGGCCGTGTTGCAGAACGGCCAGGTCAAGCCCGAGCACCTGATCAACCTGAACGCCTTCGGCATTATTTGCTTCCAGGTGTTTATCTCCTGGCTGATGCGCCGCACCACGCCTTTGGTCAGCATCATTGCGGGCGTGACCGTCACGATCGCCAGTTTCGGTCTCTACCTGCTGGGCATGAGTGGCTGGATTGTCGTCTCCGCCATTCTGGTTTTCTCGGTGGGCGAGATGATGGCCAGCCCGCGCTCGAAGGAATACGCCGGCCGTATCGCGCCGCCCGATAAAGTCGGCATGTACATGGGTTATTTCTATTGGTGTGTCGCGCTGGGCAACCTGTTTGGAGGCCTTCTGTCCGGTCTCGCGTACCAGCACTTCGGCCCGCAGGGCATCAACCGGCCTGACTGGATGTGGATACTCTTCGCGGCACTGGCCGGCACCACGGCGGTGTCACTGGTCATTTACAACCGCTGGGTTTCCCCGGTTTCAAGAGCGGGAGGCTGAGCCAAACGCCTCAAACGGCAGCCTGGCTCAACTCGCGGCCCCGGAATACCCATGCCCCGTAACCCACGACGTGGTTGCGCGAGCCGATGGTCTCGTGGGAATTGCGCATGTCCAGGGTCTCTGCCTCCAGGCCGCAGTGGGCAGCGGCTTTGAGCAAACCCCTGAGGGCCGCGGCGCCGCACGCGTCTGACGCGCCGATCTGTTCCGGGTCCAGTGACTCGATGGCGGATCGCGTCCGGTAGTCGTGGATCCTGGCATCCCGGCACCGGGAGTCGTGAGTCAGGTCGGTGCTGACCACCAGCAGGGTTGCCTCGGCGTCGCACAGGTCCTCGATGACCCGGGCCACGGTGTCCGCACGGGTTTTTCCCACCAACAGGGGCACGATTTGAAATCGCGAGAGCGCCGTCTGCAAGAAGGGCAGTTGCACCTCGATGCTGTGCTCGAAGCGGTGCGCGTCTTCATCAACGAAGACCCAGGGTTGAGCGAGGGAATCGATGGCCTCGGCATCCACTACGACGCTTCCCAGCGGGGTTGCAAAAGCCTCGACGCCGGGAAGTGCAATACCCTCGAATGACTGTCCATGGGCCGGGCCGAGCAGTACCACGCGCCGGTAGCGTTGGGTGAACGGCAGCAGCCGAGCATAGGCGGACGCGGCTACCGAGCCCGAGAAATCGAGGCCGGCATGCGGCACGACCAGTGCGCGCGGGGGAGCGCCGGCGGTCTGGCGGGATTCGAGTGTAAAGGGGTCCAGAAGCCTTGCGAGTGCAGAGCGCAATTCGGCAGGGTCGGCCGGATAAAACGAACCGGCCACCGCGGGCTTTCTGATTCGTTTCATAATGTTCAATTGTACGCCTATCCCGGGCTTTTCGCTGAAAATTTGCCGAGAATTTCCGCCGACCGGCGGTCACTTTCGACAAACTACCCCGGCTTTTGGATAATTGAAGACTGGCAAAGGAGAAACGGAATGAAACTCAGCAGTTCGAATTTCGAAGACGGCCAAGTTATTCCCGGCAACAACGCGTTCTGCGTGGCCGATCCGGAAAACCACGTGGCCCTGGCGCCCAATCGTAACCCGGCCCTCGCCTGGTCGGATCTGCCCGCCGGCACCCGTTCCCTGGTGCTCATCTGCCATGATCCGGACGTGCCCACGAAGCCGGACGACGTCAACCAGGAAGGCCGCGTGGTGCCCGCCGACCTGCCTCGCTGCGATTTCTACCACTGGGTGCTGGTCGACATACCGGCCACGCACGGCGGGCTGGCGGAGGGCGCGCACTCCGACGGCGTGACCCCGGGCGGCAAGGCCGGCCCCGACGCCGATGGCGGCATGCGCCACGGTCTCAACAATTACACCGAGTGGTTCGCAGGCGATGACGACATGGCGGGCCAGTATTTCGGATACGACGGGCCCTGCCCGCCGTGGAACGACAGCCTGGTCCATCATTACGTGTTCACACTGTACGCCCTGGACGTGGAACGCTGCCCGGTGGAGGGTACGTTCGTGGGCGATGAGGTGCGCGAAGCCATGGCGCCCCACGTTCTGCGCCAGGCAACCTTGACGGGCCTGTATTCACTGAACCCGGACGTGCTGGTATGAGGCATCGCCAGTCTGGCGGCGTCCCCCGCGGGACGCCGCTCCGCTTATCGCTGGATGTTGAGTTCCCCTAGCAGCGTGTCGGCGCCGTAGATGACCTCGAGCGCTTCGAGCATCGCATCCACGTGGACCGACACCGTGCGGTTCACCCGCTCGTCGAACCAGTACCCGCCCGCGATTGAATGGATATTGCCGTCAAAGGCGAGGCCCACCAGTTCGCCCGCGCCATTGATCACCGGGCTGCCCGAATTGCCGCCAATGATGTCGGTGGTCGAAACGAAGTTGTACCGGGTATCCAGGTCGAGACGCTCACGCGCGTCCAGCCAGCTGTCGGGCAGTCGGAACGGGTCTTCGCCGGTCGCGCGCCCATACGTTCTCTCGAGCGTGGTGAAGGGATAAACGGGCTCGCCTTTCTCAACCCAGCCCTCGACGGCGCCATAGGTCACGCGCAACGTAAACGTGGCGTCCGGGTAGACCTTCTTGCCGAGGATGGCGAAGCGGGCCTTCGCTATTTGCTCAGAGGCCTGGGCGAGTGGCGCCTCGACCTCGTCTTCGTAGCGTTTTCTCAAGGCGCGTGCCTTTTGCTCTATGTTTCTGATCAGAACGATCACCGGATCATCGGAGGCCGCCACGGCCTTCACGCCGCCCTCCCACAGCTCCTTTCGATACGCAGGGTCGGACAGGCGGCTGTTTGTCACCAGGCGCTCGGCGAGCGCGCGCGGACTTTCTTTGGCGAGGACGTTCCTGACGACTTCGTGGTCGGGCCCGAGGGTTTCACGTAACTTGTCAAGGGAGAAGGCGAGGCCCAGCGTCTCGAAACCGGAATTCACCGGGGTTGCGGAGAGCAGGCGTTGCTCGACCCGCGGCAAGGCCGTGTCGCGGTAGGCGCGCAGGCGCTCGTCGTTGGGTTTTTCTCGCTCACCGGTGCCGCGCACCAGCGTCCGCCCCCAACCGAACAGCGAGCCCATGAAGCCGCGCCGGCTCTCGATGAAACGGTACTCGTCGGAGATCACGGACCAGGCCCCCAAGGCGCGCTCCACTGTATCCCAGGCGCCGCCGTAGGCTTCGGCCAGTTCGGGGTCGGCCATCACGGCCTCCCTCAAGTCGGTCTCGGCCTGGGTCTTGCGCGCCATCTGATCGGCATCGGCTAGGCTTTTGAGCTGATTGCGCCACACCTTGATGCCGTTTTCATAGCCCAGGATGCGCTGTTGCACCTGGCGCGCCGCCTCGTCGCCGCTGCGGGCCCATTCGATCATCCTTCCGCGAAACTCGGAATAGAAGATCAGCCGATCAGGCAAGTAGTGGTTGCGGCGCTCTTCGAGTTCAGCCACGGTCAGCAGGCGGTCTGTGTTGCCTGGGTGTCCGGATACGAACACGGCTTCGTTTTCCTGTGCGCCACCCTGGCGCCAGGGCAGGAATTCGGGGGTTTGCGCGGGTTTGCCGTCCTCGTATACGCGCAAAAAGGACATGTCGAGATTCCAACGCGGGAAATTGAAATTATCCGGGTCTCCGCCAAAGGCCGCGATCGGCAGTTCAGGTGCGAACACCAGGCGCACGTCGTCGTAACGGCGGTACTTGTAGAGGTAATACTCGCCACCGTGGTAAAGGCTGACCGACTCGCAGCTGAGTTCGCCCTCGTTCTCGCACTCCTTTTCCAGCCTGGAGAGCAGGGCCTTGCGATCCTGGTTGGCCACCGCCTCCGATTTACCCATGGCAACCGCGTGGACCTTTTCGGTGACGTTCTCGTAATCGTGCAGAACCGAGATTCTGGCGCCGGGACACTGCCGCTCCTCGCCCCGTTCAGCGGCCAGGAAGCCGGTTTCGGAGAGGTTCTCCTCGTCGCTGGAGAGGTTCCGCACGCAGCCCCAGACGCAGTGGTTATTGGTCAGCACCAGTCCATCGGCCGAGGCGAACGAGCCGGTGCAGCCGCCGTCCAGCCGGACCGTCGATTTCTGAACGCGGTTCAACCAGTCTTCGCCGACCTCGACGCTGTAGCGTTCATACACGCCATCGGACGGAAAATCATGCACGGTCCACATGCCCTCATCGGCGATGGCCGGTGCGGACAGGATTGCGGCGATCAACCAGCCGGCAAGGGCGGAGGTGCGATAAAAAGATCGGGTTTTGCGGGTCATGGAATTTCCTGGAATGACGAGGACACCGAAGTATACGGAGAAATACGGCAAATGCACCCCTGTGAAAAGTTTTTCGCAGTCGTGGCGACCTATTGAATCAGCATGTCGAGAAAGATGCCTGTCAGCACGACCGGTGCGAACCAGCGGAGCAGAAACCGCCAGGCCCCGAACCAGGGTGTCGACCGGTCTCCATACAGTTCTGCGCGGCTGAAGCGGCCCTTGATTCGCCAACCGACGAAGATCGCGATCAGGATACCGCCCAGCGGCATCATCAGGTTGACGACCATGAAGTCAAACAGGTCGAAAAACGTTTTGCCCGCAAAGAGGGGAACGCCGCCCAGCGGGTGAACGTCACCCAGCACGTTGAAGGACAGCGCGGCCAGGATGCCGAGACTCCAGCTCACACCGCCGGCCGCCAGCGCGGCGCCGGTCCGACCCAGGCGGGTGCGTTCGGCCAGCCAGGAGACCGGGGCCTCGAGCATGCCGATCGACGAGGTCAGGGCGGCAAACAGCAGAAGCAGGAAAAACAGCGCTCCGAAGAAGCCGCCGCCGGGCATGCCGGCAAACACGATGGGCAGCGTGATGAACACCAGGCCGGGCCCGGCGTCGGGCTCCACGCCGAAGGCGAAGATGATCGGAAAAATGGCCAGTCCGGCGAGAAGCGCCACCACGGTGTCGACACCCACGATTACCAGGGCCGACTGCGGGATAGCCGTATCGCGTCGAATGTAGGAGCCGTATGCCACCAGTGCCGTCAGCCCCACGCTGACCGAAAAGAACGCCTGGCCGGCAGCCGCCAGGAAGACGCTCGCGTCGACCTTGCTGAAATCCGGCGTGAACAGGAAGTCTACCGCGCGCTGGAACTCGCCCACGCTCATGGCATAACCCACCATCAACACAAGGATGACCAGCAGGGCCGGCATCATCAGCTTGACGGCCCGTTCGACACCTCCGCGGATGCCCCGGGCCGAAATCACGATGGTGGCGCCGATGAAGATGGTGAACCAGGTCAGGACGCCCCATGGGTTCGCGTTCAATTGCCCGAACAGGTTCTTGGCCTGTTCGACCGAGCCGCTCGCCGCGCCGGTGGCCATTTCGACCGTGAACGCCATCGTCCAGCCCCCCACCACCGAGTAAAAGGAAAGCGCCAGCATGCCGCCGATACCCCCGAGGACCACGCCCATCCAGCCCCAGCGCGATGACAGGCCGGACTCCGCCGCCACGTTGCGCAGGGCCTGCGGCGGGGCGGCCTTGCCGCGCCGCCCCACCATGAGTTCCGCGATCACCAGCGGCAAAGCCAGCAGTAACACGGCGCCCAGGTAGATCAGAACGAAGGCGCCGCCGCCGCTGACACCGGCCGTGTAGGGAAAGCGGTAGATATTCGCCAGGCCGACCGCGGAGCCGACGGCGGCCATCATGAAAGTGAGTTGCGAAGACCAGCGGACCTTCGTTTGATTATTCATTGCTGTACTTCCCCCGACTCGGCCATTCGACGTTTACTCGTCCGGCATCCTAAAGAATTTCCTGCCCTCGTGTAAATCGCAGTGCTCGCGGCGGTTATCCGATCGCCGGGATCTTCAACGAAATTGACTTAGATCAAACGCAAATGATAATTATTTGCGTATGAGAATCATTCTCATTAAAATTTCGTCCATCCAGTCAACATTTCGTGGAGTAAAACAATAATGAAGCGCTTTCTGATGACGGCCATGCTCGTCGCCGGATACCCGGCATTTGCCGAAGCCCAATCTGAAGAGGTTCGCGCCCTGATCGAGGCCCAGCAGCAACAGATCGAGTTGCTGCAGCAACAACTGGACGCCACCCGCGCCAGCCTGCAGATGCTGAGCGAGCGGGTTGAGTCCAACACCCAGTCGAGCGAGGAGGCCAACGAAAAGGCCGAAATCCTCGCCGACACCATGGACAGCCAACCCGCCCCGGCGGTCTCCCCGGTCAAGCTGGGTGGGTACGGCGAACTGCATGTCAACATGCTGGACAACCAGCTCAACGGCGAGTCCAAGAACGAGCTGGACCTGCACCGCTTCGTTCTGTTCTATCAGCACGATTTCACCGACCGCTTGCGCTTCAACAGCGAACTGGAAATCGAGCACGCCCTGGCCGGAGACGGCAAACCGGGCGAAGTGGAACTCGAGCAGGCCTACGTCGAGTACGATTGGGCGCAAAACCATAGTTTCAAAGCCGGCGTATTCCTTGTTCCGGTGGGCATCCTGAACGAGACCCACGAGCCGCCGACCTTCTACGGGACCGAGCGAAACCCGGTGGAAAAGAACATCATCCCGACCACCTGGTGGGAGGGTGGCGCCGCCCTGACCGGCCGCTTTGCCGACGCGTTCCGCTACGACTTCGGCGTGCACTCCGGGCTCTTTACCACCGCGGAGGACGGTTACGCCATTCGCGCCGGCCGGCAGAAAACGGCCAAGGCCCGTTTCGACTCGCAGGCCTACACCGGGCGCCTGCGCTGGCTGGGGATTCCGGGCCTGGAGCTGTCGGCCAGCGTGCAGTACCAGCAAGACATCACCCAGGAGACCGATCCGACGGCGGGTGGCGCCTGGCTGTACAGCGCCCACGCAGCATTTCAGCGCAAGCACTTCGGCCTGCGCGCGCTTTACGCCGACTGGTCCCTGGACGGCGCCGGACCCCAGGCTATCGGCGCCGATCGCCAGGCGGGCTGGTACGTCGAACCGAGCTGGCGTTTCAACAGCAGCTGGGGCGTATTTGCCCGCTACAACCAATGGGACAACAGGGCAGGCAACGCCACCGACAGCGAGTACACCCAGTGGGATGTTGGTGTGAACTACTGGCTGCATCCCAACGTGGTGTTCAAGCTTGACTACCAGGACCAGGACGCTCCGGCCGGCAAGAGCGAGTACGACGGCTGGAACCTCGGCGTCGGCTACCAGTTCTGATGGAAAAGGTGCTCTATCGATGCGCGATCGCGGCCTGGCTGCTCCTCCTCGCCAGCCAGGCCGCTTTCGCGCGCGAGACCGTTCATCTCTCCCCCCCGGCGTTTCTCGACATGCACCTGCCCGCTTGCCAGAAAAAAGCCCTTTGGCTGAAAGCTCCGGCAAAAGCAGAGATCCAGCAACTGCTCGACCGGCCCTTCCCGGGCGCCCGCGTGCGCTACTGCGCTGCGGACGGCAAGACGGCCTGGATCCTGGACGAAATAGGTAAAACCGAGCCCATCACTACGGGAATCGTGGTGAACCGGGGCCGCGTCGAACGCGTCAGCGTGCTGGTATACCGTGAGAGCCGCGGGGGCGAGGTCCACCGCGACGCGTTCGTGCGCCAGTACGAGGCGGCCGGCCTGGACTCGGAAAACCGCCTGGACCGGCATATCGACGGTATCACCGGAGCCACCATGTCAGTGGGCGCGCTGAACCGGCAGGTCAGCCTGGCCCTGCTGCTGGATCGGATGGCGCGGGAACGCGACCGTGACGGCTGACCAGGCTCGACTCATGCGAACGCTGGCCCGCTGGCATCGTCGCCTGGCGACGTTCGTCGTGGCCTGGCTGGTGCTGTTGGCCATCAGTGGTCTGCTGATCAATCACGCCTCCGGATGGGGCCTGGATCGGAAACCGCTGGCGGCCGGGCTGCAGCGGACGCTTTACGGCATTGAACCGGAAGGTGCGCCGTTTTGCGAGTCGGCTCCTGCCACGGGTGACGGCTGCGCCGACATTTTTAGCGCCTTGCCGATCGACTCGGGCATGCTGTTGCTCTCTGAGTACAGTTTGTTCCTGCTGGACGCGAATGGTCTGCTGCTGGAGAAATTTCCGGTAGCGCAAACGGGCTTGCCAACCCTCGAAGCCGGGCTGGAGCGCAACGGGGCACTGTATCTACGCGGTGGCGACGCGATCGTTCGCACCGGTCCTGACTTGCTCGAATTCCGCCTGCTGACCGACTCGGAGGTCGCTGCGTTAGATGACGAGAACTGGCAGGGCCGGGTGGCCGTCGTTACAGCCGTGACCTGGGAGCGCTTTTTGCTCGATCTGCACGCGGCACGGTTTCTCGGGTCCTGGGCAGTATGGTTCAACGACGTGGCCGCCGCGCTGATCCTGGTTCTGGCTGCCAGCGGCGCCTGGTTGGGACGGCTCAAGCGCAAAGCCAACGGCCGTTGATCCGTGCTGGTGGTGGTCGGGGCGGGCACTCCAACCAGCGCAACGCCGCTTTTTTAAAAATCGCCCTTAGCCCTGGTCGTGCCAATTGATCATCATCAGGCAAGTGGTCTTTCCTTGGGCGATTCAACCGTTCCGGTGCGGAATCGGGGGGCGGGAAATGGGATAATCGATAAGTCAACGAACGCGAGGCAAATCCCCCATGAACCTGATGAACAACGCGGTCATCAATACCCCGTACCCCCTGAACGAACCGATACTCGATTACGCACCGGGCAGTCCCGAGAAGGCAACCCTCAAAGCGGCGCTCGACGAATTGTCCTCCAGGGAATTAGAGATTCCGCTGGTGATCGGCGGTGAGCGCGTCGAGACCGGCCGCATGGGCCAGTGCATCATGCCCCACGACCACCAGCACGTGCTGGCCCGCTATCACAAGGCCGGGCCCGGGGAGGTACAACGCGCGATCGACGCCGCGGTGGCCGCCCAGCCCCATTGGCAGTCCTTCCGCTGGGAGGAGCGTGCGGCGATATTTTTGAAAGCCGCTGAACTGCTCGCGGTCAAGTACCGCGCCCACATGAACGCCGGCGCCATGCTGAATGGAGGCAAGACCGCTTTTCAGGCGGAGATTGACGCTGCCTGCGAGCTGATCGATTTCCTGCGTTTCAATGTCGCGTACGCACAGGAAATCTACGAGAAGCAGCCCGAATCCTCGCCGGGCGTCTGGAATTTCACACAGCATCGCCCGCTCGAGGGGTTCGTGTTCGCGGTCACGCCCTTCAACTTCACGGCGATCGCCGGCAACCTGCCGACCGCACCCGCCATAATGGGCAACACCGTGGTCTGGAAGCCGGCCTCCTCGCTGGTCTATACGCCCTGGCTGTTCATGCAAATACTCGAAGAAGCGGGGCTGCCCGCGGGCGTGATCAACTTCGTTCCGGGGTCCGGCGCCGATGTGGGCGATACCGCCCTGGCCAGCCCGCACCTCGCCGGCATCCACTTCACGGGGTCCACCCGCGTGTTCCAGCAGATGTGGAAAACCATCGGTGGAAATATCGAGCGTTACCGCTCGTACCCGCGCATCGTCGGCGAGACGGGCGGCAAAGACTTCGTTTTTGCGCATCAAAGTGCCGACGTGCCCGCGCTGGTCACCGCGCTGGTGCGCGGGTCCTTTGAGTACCAGGGCCAAAAATGCTCCGCCGCCAGCCGCGCCTTCATTCCCCGTTCCTTGTGGCCGGAAGTTCGCAAAGGCCTGGAGACCGAAATCGCGAAGATCAAGATAGGCCCGCCCAACGATTTCCGGAACTTCTGCGGAGCGGTTATCGATCGCGCCGCGTTCGATTCGATCAAGGGCTATATCGACTACACGCAAGAGAACGCGGGGGCGGAGGTCATCATCGGCGGCGGCTGCGATGACGGGAAAGGATTTTTCATCGAGCCCACCGTCATCCTGGCCGACGACCCGCACTTCAAAACCATGGTCGAAGAGATTTTCGGCCCGGTGCTGACCGTTTACGTCTATGAAGATGACGAATTCGAGAAGGCCCTGGATCTCTGCGACCGATCGTCGATGTATGCACTGACCGGCGCCATTTTCTCCCGCGACCGCACCGCGGCCAGTATCGCGACGGCCCGCCTTGAGCACGCCGCCGGCAATTTCTACATCAACGACAAGCCCACCGGCGCCGTCGTTGGCCAGCAGCCGTTCGGCGGAGGACGCGCGTCCGGCACCAACGACAAGGCCGGTTCTGCCGCGAACCTGATGCGTTGGGTGTCTACCCGCACCATCAAGGAGACGTTCGTGCCGCCGACCGAGTTTGCGTACCCCTTCATGGATGAAGAGTGAGCTGATTCGACCCTGATAAAAGAGCGGGCACTGACCCGCTCTTTTTCTACAATGCCTTATGACCAGACATGGAGGAGTACACACCATGACGACGATCAGCGGACACTCGTACATAGCCGGTGAGTGGGTTACACCGGGCGGTGCGGCGTTTTATTCACTCGACCCACGAGACGAAGCGCCCGGCCAAGGGTTTCGCAGTTGCGAGAAGATGGAGGTCGATCGAGCCCTGACCGCGGCGGAACGGGCTTACACGCACATGCGCACGCTGGATGGCAGGACCATTGCGGCCTTCCTGAAAGCCGTCGCTGACGAAATCGAGGCACTGGGTGACACGCTGATCGAGGTGTGCGACCGGGAGACCGCCCTCGGTCCGGTTCGCCTGGCGGGCGAACGCGGCCGCACCACCGGGCAGCTGCGCGCCTTCGCTGACATCGCAGCGCAGGGCGAGTGGGTTCAGGCCAGTATCGACACGGCGATGCCCGATCGCCAACCCCTTCCCAAGTCGGATCTGCGGCGCATGCTGCGGCCTGTCGGCCCGGTCGCCGTGTTCGGGGCCTCGAATTTTCCGTTGGCGTTCAGCGTGGCGGGCGGCGACACCGCGTCTGCATTGGCAGCGGGCAACCCGGTCATCGTGAAGGGCCATCCCTCGCACCCCGCGACTTCCGAGCTCGTCGCGCAGGCTTTCGATCGCGCGATCGTGAGTACCGGCTTCCCGGCAGGGTGCTTTTCCTTGCTTCAAAGCGCGGGTCACGAGGCGGGCGTGGAACTGGCCCGACACCCCGGGCTGCAGGCGATCGGTTTTACCGGCTCGCTGGCGGGAGGCCGGGCATTGATGGATATCGCCGCGGCGCGACCCCGGCCGATCCCGGTTTTCGCAGAGATGGGATCCGTCAACCCGGTGTTCCTGGGCCCTGAGACCCTGGCCCGAACCGGTGAAGCCATTGCAACGGGCCTGAGCGGGTCGGTCTGCATGGGGACCGGTCAGTTCTGCACCTCTCCCGGCCTGGCGATCATGGTGGCGGACGAAGTTTTCGAGGGTCACATGAGACGCGCCATGGACGCCGCGCCGCGCGGCTACCTGCTCAACCCCGGGATCCGCGATGCGCTGATCCAAGGCCTGGACCGCCTGACAAATACCGACGGAGTGGAGTGGCTCAACGAGACCGATTTCGACGCGAACGGCATGTCTCCGCCCAACGCCGTGTTCCGCGTATCCGGCGACGCGTTCCTGGCAGAACGGCGCCTGGCCGAGGAAGTCTTTGGGCCGGTGACCCTGCTGGTGGCCTGTCGCGACCAGGAGCAGATGCTGCACATCGCCACCAGCCTGGACGGCAACCTGACCGGCGCGATCCACGCGGACGACGACCCCGGTTTATCCGACCGTTTGCTGCCGGCACTGGAAGACCGGGTCGGCAGGATCATTTTCAACGGCTATCCCACCGGGGTCGAGGTTTGCCCGTCCCAACAGCACGGCGGACCGTTTCCGGCCGCGTCCGATGCCGCCTCGACCAGTGTCGGCACCGACGCGATCTTACGCTTCGCGCGTTTCATCGCCTACCAGGATGCACCGCAGGAGCTGCTTCCGGTGGCGCTGCGGGATGCCAACCCACTGGGAATCCACCGCAGGCTGAACGGCCGCCTGACCCGCAAACCGGTTTGAACCCCGATGGGGCGGCAGGGCGCTCATTCGCTTCGGAAGCAGATACCGACGTCTTGGTCTATGCTGATAGAAGATAAGAACAAGAAATAAAAAGCATTTTTTAATGGTGTATGGAAGTTTACGAGGCGACGAGGGTGTTCAAATGAAGAGTCGAATTGCGATTGCGCTAATCGTTGTGATCATGGTGGCAGGCTGCGTGCATCAACCGATATTGGTGACCGGCAAGAGCAAGAATTTTGGTGTTTCGCTCGAGGCCAAGGTCCAGCCGAACAAAGAGTGGGTCAAGGTCCTCAGCAAGGCCCAGGGCTTCCGGAAATCCGGTAAAAAAGATGGTTACGTTGGCTACGCGCCAGGCGAGTCGGGTGTCACCCTGTTTTCCGTCAAGAAAGAAGACCTGAATGCCAACTGCGCGGGTACGGCCGAGTGGGTGATCACCAAGCTGGAATTGGCCAGCGAAGGCGATCCGGCTGACGAGAAAGGCAGCAACTTCGGTTCGGCGCAGCCGGCCTGGCTGGCGGAGGCTTTCCCCGGGGTCAACCTGGCGAATGGCGAACTGTTTGCGGTCGGCAAAAACGACGGCCAAACCTTTCTTCCGGTCTACAACGCCAATGGCCAGGAAGGATTTCAACTGGTCTACTACCGCGTGACGCTGACCCGCTGTTCGGACGGCAAATCCGTACCCACGGACCCTGTCTGGGGTAACGGCGGCCGAACCAAGGGTTAATCCGCACAGTGCACCGAATCACCAGTGCGAAGGCCCTCCTCGGGGACGGCCCAGCGTGTAGACTGGCGCGGTGAACAACCCACACTACAAGGCGTTTATCAGCTACAGCCACCAGGACGAGTCCTGGGCGCGCTGGCTTCAACGGGCGCTCGAGCGATATCGAGTACCCAAGCGGTTGGTGGGTAAGGAGGGCGCGTTCGGCCCCGTTCCGGCCCGGTTGCGCCCCGTTTTTCGCGATCGCGAAGACCTTTCCTCCGCATCGGACCTGAGCAGTCGCATCCAGGATGAACTGGCCCGGTCCGAATTCCTGATCGTGATCTGTTCTCCGGCCGCCGCCAAGTCGCGCTGGGTCAACGAAGAGATCAGGTGCTTCCGTGAACAAGGAGGCGACCAGCGCGTGTTGGCGCTGGTCGTGGACGGTGACCCGCACGAGTCCGCCTCTGATGACGGGTGCTTCCCCGGCGCCCTGCTGGCGTCGGATGAGGGAACCCCGCGGGAACCGCTCGCCGCCGATGTGCGGCGCTACGCAGACGGCAAGCACCTCGCGCTGCTCAAGCTGATTGCCGGATTGCTGGGTGTGCGGCTCGATGAACTGCGTCGACGCGACGCACATCGTCGTTTCAAACGACGACTCGCCTGGGGGGCCGCCAGCACCGTCATGATCCTGATGATCGGCTGGCTGCTGTACATGCAGGCCACTACCCGCGCTGCCGCCCAGCTGCAGCACGCGAACACGGAAGAGCTCCTCAGTTACATGCTCGGCGACCTGCAACGCCTCGATCCCGTAACGGGCATCGAGAGCCTGGTCGTCGAGGAGCCCGGCTACGGCCCGCGATACGAAATGCTTGCGTTTGCCGGCATGTCCCGCGACATCCTGATGGACCGCGCAATGGACTGGCGTCGCTCGGGACTGGACCTGGCCTGGGAGGGCGAGCGGACCAAGGCTCTGCAACAGTTTCGCGACTCGCACGCCGCGCTGATCGAGCTGCACCGGCGCGAAGGCAACACCGGGGAGGTATTGTTCGAATTAGGACAGGCGGAATTCTACGTGGGTATGATCCATGCCGAAGCGGGTAATCCGGAAAAAGCACAACCCCATTGGATTCGTTACGGGGCGCTGACACGGCGTTTGCTGAACCGGGAGCCGAACAATCCGCGGTACGTCATGGAACTGTCCTATACGCTGATGAACCTCGGTGCGCTCGAGCACCAATTTCCGGTACCGGACGTGGCCAAGTCGCTGCAGCTCATGCAGGCGGCCGTGCAGTACAACCAGATGGCGCTCGTGCTGGAGCCGGACAATCCCGAGTATCAGGAATCGTTGCCCACCATGCTGGCCTGGATGGCGGACACGCGCCTGATGGAATGCTCTTTGGGCGACGCGCTGGAACTGAGGCAGCAAATCATCGACCTGCGCAGGGAGCTGCTTGCCGCCGCGCCCGACAGTGCCCATGCGAAGAGTAAGCTTGCCATGGCGCTGAGCGGCCTGGCCGGTGTGCAGGGGCAGATCGGCCTCGGCGACGAGGCAGTCGTCAGTTTCCGGGAGTCCGTTGACCTTTTTAGCGCGTTGCACGAAGCGGAGCCTGAAAACGAGGAAATCGAGTGGGAAATGCACTATCGCAACTCGCGCCTCGCCGGTATGTATTTGGCCATGGGCGAGACGGAGCCCGCCGGGTCCATCATCGAATCGATGGCGGCGCGTATTTCAGAGCTGGAAGACCATTCGAACGCCACGTCCATTTACTGGCAGCTCGAGCCCACCCTGTTTCAGCTTCAGCGGGCGGAACTGATGCTCGCCAGGGGTGAGGACGAGGAAGCCGAAAGGACCGTTCGCGATTCCTTCGATCGGCTGCTTGCGCTGGCGCGGAACAACCCAGACGTGCACGAGACCCTGGATGCCCTGGCCTGGGCCTCCTTCGACTACTGGGAGCAGTTCGGCGATTACCCGAATGGCGTGCTGGAGTTGTTTCCGGACAATTTCCTGCCCGGCCCCGAAAACGTCCAAAGTTGTTCCGTGGCCAACTTGGCTGCCCGCCTGGCGGTGACCCGAGGGGAAGATGCCGTGGCGCGCGAGTTCGTCGATCACGCCCTTGCAAAAGGCTATTTCGAACTGCGGTTCATCGAGTTCTGCAAAGGCTACGGCCTGTGCGAACTGCCCTGACCGCGCTGCGACCGGACGGCGCGACCTACAGGTGTTCCCTGAAAAACTCGACGGTCCGGGACCAGGCCAGTTCCGCCTCTTCGGGCGCGTAACGCCCGGTCGAGTCGTTGTGGAACCCGTGATTGACCCCCTCATAGAAGTGCGCAACGTAGTCGGCGCCGTTGGCGTCCAGCACCGCCTTGTAGTCCGGCCAGGTGTCGTTGACACGCTTGTCCAGGCCGCCGAATTGCAGCATCAAAGGCCCTTTGACGGCGCCGCGTAATTCCTCGGCTGCAGGGGTGCCGTAGAACGGAACGCCGGCATCGAGTTGATCCGGCATCACGGCGGCCAGCAGGTTCACGATGTATCCCCCGAAACAGAAACCGACCGCGCCGAGCTTTCCGTTGCCTGCGGGATGGCCATCGAGATAGCTTGCCGCGGCAATGAAATCCTCCTCGATTTTTGCCCGGTCCATGCTGCGTTGCATCGACCGCCCCTCGTCGTCGTTACCCGGATAGCCGCCCAGCGGGTGCAGTGCATCCGGCGCGAAGGCGATGAAACCGGCCTTGGCCAGGCGCCGCGCAACGTCCTTGACGTAGGGATTGAGCCCGCGGTTTTCATGAACCACCAACACGGTGGAGGCGGGGCCTTCCAGCCCGGCCGGCGCGGCCCAGTATCCACGGCCTTCGCCATGGCCCTTGGGTGATGGAAAGGTCTGGTAGCGGGCATTGATGTCAGGATCGTTGAAAGAGACCTGCTCGGCCTCGGCGTAATTGGGCATCAGCGCCGCGGTCAGGGTGCTCAGCGCGAAGCCGGCAGCCGCGAGCCCGGACAGGCGCGACATGAAGGTGCGCCGATCGATCAGGCCGTGGGCGTACTCGTCGTACCAGTCAAACGCTTCCTGTGGAATCGGGCGGGGTGCGCCCTTCGAAGGCTGTTCTAGATCGTGCATGGTGTCGCTCCGGGTTCGGTCGAACCCGGAAACTACCATGTCGTGAGAATGATTTCAGCGCTCGCGCGTGGCGACGACTTTCTGGAACAGCTCGCCAAAGATGGTCTCGCGGCGCCAGCCGAAGCGGTGGGCCTCCCTGGCGAAATCACGTACCTCGTTTCGCCACAGACCCTTGGCGAACGGCTCCAGCGTATCGAAAACGATGCTGGTGATCAGTTTGAGCGGGTGCCACCATTTTGGCTTGGCATAATCGACGAATACGACTTTGCCGCCCACTTCGACCTGGCCGAGCAAGTGGTCGACCACCTCGTGCTTGACGGCGTCGGGAACCTCGTGCAGCAGGAAATAACAGACGATGACGTCGTAAGGGCCGCGGGCCCAGTCGAGGCAGTTGGCGTGGCGCGCGTGGGCCCAGGGATAGGGCGCGAGTTTGCGCATGGTGCTGTTCACCTGGATTTTCGCCACGTCGATAATGTCGACGTGCCCTTCAGGCCCGACGTGTTTCGCCAGGTTGGGGCCGAAACTGCCGTAGACGGACGCCGGTTGCATCACGCGCTGGCCGGGTTCGATCTCGGCGAAGGCCAGGCGCTGCAGCCGCTTGTGTTGCTGCCACAGGATCGTGCGAACCACGATTTCCCGGTCCAGCAAAGGCACGTTGCGGGGGCTGATATAGGCCCAGTAGTAGGTGTCCTGCAGATAATCTGGAATCTTGGGCTCGGTCGCCACCACGGGCTCGACGCCCGTCTCGTCACCAAAAGCGATTTCGTCGGCGGTTGCCGTCAAGGCATTGGACGAGGTGAAGTCTTCCATTACGCGTTCCTCGGGTGGATTGATCCACCGCAATTTCTCGACTCAGCGCACTCTATCGACCTGCCACGAGGCGAACAATGACTTGAATCAGAAAGGTGCCCGCGCCGGAATCTTTGTACTCCGGGACGGGGATACTTCGTATCAGGCCTCGCCGAACAGCCCCAATTTTTGCGCGATGGCCTCGATGCGTTCCTGCACACGGGGATCCGGCGTGGCGGGCCGGCCCCATTTCCGGTTTGTTTCCGGCGGCAGCTTGTGGGTTGCGTCGATGCCCATTTTGCCGCCCAGGCCCGGATCGGGGCTGGCAAAGTCGAGGTAGTCGATCGGGGTGTTGTCCACCAACAGGGTGTCGCGTACGGGATCGGCCCGCGTTGAGATGGCCCACATGACGTCTTTCCAGTCGCGCGCGTCGATGTCGTCGTCGACGACGATCACGGTTTTCGTGTAGGTGAACTGCCGCAGCCACGACCAGATGCCGAACATGATGCGGCGGGCATGGCCGGGATACTGCTTGCGAATGCTCACCACGGCCACCCGGTACGAGCAGGCCTCGGGCGGCAGGTAGAAGTCCACGATTTCCGGGAACTGCTCCTGCAACAGCGGAATGAACATCTCGTTCAGCGCACCTGCCATGACCGAGGGTTCGTCTTCGCCGGGTTTGCCCATGTAGGTGGTCAGGTAGTGGGCGTTGTCCCGCATGCTGACGCGTTGCACTTCGAAGACGGGAAACTCCGCCTGCGCGTTGTAGTAGCCGGTGTGGTCGGCAAAGGGCCCTTCGAGCGCGGTCTCGCCGGGCAGCACCTGCCCCTCGAGCACGATCTCGGCGCCGTGTGGTACTGGCAACCCGGTCAGTGTCGACGTCACCACCCGGCTGCGCCGGCCGCGCAGCAACCCGGCAAAAGCGTATTCGGACAGGGTATCGGGAATGGGCGTCACGGCGGCCAGCAGCGTGGCGGGGTCCGCGCCGATGACGACGGTTACGGGAAAGGGCTTGCCCGGGTGGTTCTGCTGAAATTCCCGGAAATCCTGTGCGCCTCCGCGGTGCGCGAGCCAGCGCATGATCAGCCGGTTGCGACCGATCAGCTGCAGGCGATAGATGGCCAGGTTGACCCGCGCCTTGGTCGGGCCGCGGGTGATGACCAGCCCCCAGGTGATCAGGGGGCCGGCGTCGTCGGGCCAGCACGTGGTGATCGGCAGGCTCTCCAGGTCGACGTCCGGGCCTTCCGCTGCATTTGCTTGCCAGGGGGCCGCGTCCTTGACCACCGGGGCCGCGTGGGCCAGGCGGGCAAAGCGCGGCAGGCTGTCGAACGCCTTGCCGACGCTGTCCGGCAGTTTGGGGTTGTTGAGGAAGGCAAGTTGACCGCCAAAGGCCCGAAGGTCTTCGCGGCGTTCCAGTTCCAGCGCTTGCAGCACCCGCGTCTCGTGGCCGAATAGGTTGCCCACCACGGGCATCTCGTTGCCCTGGACCCGGTCGAATTGAAGCGCCGGCCCACCCTGCAGCAGACTATGGCGCGAGAAGGCCGTTATTTCCAGCGCCGGCGAAACCGGCTCGGTAACCGACTTCAGGCGCCCATTGGCGCGCAGGGCGCCCAGGAAGTCACCCAGGTGGCTCCAGGCCTGGCGGTTGACCTGGCGCTGATGATGGTCAAGCAGCGTTCGGATGCTCATTGTCCATGCCTGCCTGCTGATGCAGGTATCCGTTGCAGACCCCGGCCGGCGCGAGCGCTGCCAGCCGTTCGTTCAGGTCGTTCACCGCCTCCCCGCGGCGGACCGCATCGAACAGTTCGAGCACGTCCATCGTGCCCGTCGATTGCGGGCTGATGCGCAGCACGTCCACGCCCAGCTGCCGGAGCCGCGCCAAATCGCCCAGGGCCTGGTGGGTCCGCGCAGATTGGGTCTGGGTGCCGTTGAGCACCAGGAAGTCTTTCCCCTCGCGGGTCGACAGCAGTCGCCCGTCCGGGTAATCCAGGCACCTGAATCGGCAGTCGTCCTTGGGCAGGTTCTCGGAGCGGGCCGTGTAGCATCGCGCCGACCAGGCCAGTGGCAGGCGCCCGAACGCGAACACCTCGGTCTCGACGCCCGACGGGCGCCGTTCCTGCAATTCGGCGAGGGCTTCGAGTCCCAGCTCCACCGGCAGAACCCAACGTTTCAATCCCAATCGGCTTAGGAGAGAGAGAGTCCTGTGATTGTAGATATTGACGCTTGGCCCCGTAACGAACGGCATGCCGGCGGAGCTGAGATATTGGATGGCCGAGGCATCGTTGGCCTCGACCATGAAATCGGTATTCTCGCAGACGTGGCGGGCGGCCGACGATTCCGAGGCGGCCTCGACGAGGGTCAAAGTGGACAGCACGACATCCTTGCCGGCTTGCTGCAATTCGCGCCCGATGGTCAGCCAGTCTTCCGGTTTCAGCAGCCGACGTTTCGAACACACGACCTCGCCCAGGTAAACGATCTCGGCCGGGCTCGCGGTGGCCGCGCGGTAAAAATCGAACACCGCGTCACGTTCCCAGAAGTAGGTGATGGGGCCGAGGGAAAGTTTCATCGCCTGCACCTATTGCCAGGGCCGGTGATAAGCGCCAAGGGTGGTCTGGGCACCCTCCGAAACGCTGCCCAGCGAACGCATCCACGCGTCCTGCGGCGAGTAGTTTTCGGGGTCGCGCAGGCAGGCGTCAATGGCAGAGCGCATGACCGCCGTGACCTGGGCGACATAGGCCGGGCTGCGCTGGCGGCCCTCCACCTTGATCGCGCTGACGCCGATCGACTGCAGCTCGGGCAGGATGGCCAGCGTATTCAGGCTGGTGGGTTCCTCGAGTGCGTAGTAGGTGTGCTCGCCCACTTCGAAGCGGCCCTTGCACAGGGTCGGGTAGCCGGCTTTTTCATCCTTGCCGAAATGATCGATCAGCACGCCGCCCAGTCGGGTGTCGGTGCCGCCGTCGGGCGTTTCCTCCCAGCGCACGTGCGATGCGGGGGAACAGGCACCGTAGGTGTTGGGCGAGCGGCCGGTGGCATAGCTGGACAGCAGGCAGCGACCCTCCACCATCACGCACAGGCTGCCGAAGCCGAAGGTCTCGACCGGCACCGGCGAGTCCTCGATCACGCGTGCGACCTGTTTTACCGAAAGCACGCGCGGCAGCACCACGCGGCGAATGCCGAAATGCTCGTGGTACAGGCGAATCCCCGCGGCGGTGGTCACGGAACCCTGCACGGAAAGGTGCAGTCGCAGATCGGGCCAGCGCTCGGCGGCATAGTCCATCACGCCCATGTCGGCCAGGATCAGCGCATCCACCCCCAGGTCGGCGGCCTGGTCCACCGCGGCTTTCCAGCGTGGAAACGCGGACGGGCGCGGATAGGTATTGACGGCCACGAACAGTTTCCGGCCGCGCGATTGCGCGTAGTCCACGGCCTTTTTAAACGTGCGCTCGGTGAAATTGAGGCCGGCGAAGTGCCGCGCATTGGTGTCGTCCTTGAAACCCACGTACACCGAGTCTGCGCCGTTATCGACGGCGGCCTTCAGTGACGGCAGGTTACCGGCCGGGCAGACCAATTCCATAGCGTTATCCGGGTGGACACGAACACCCCATTCTAGGGATCGAATCGGATGCCATATTGACCGGAATCAAAAGCCGGGCCGTTAGCCTGCCTATACTGGTGGCCTCAATCGGAGAGAACATGATGCTTCCCGTTCCCGAATTCGTGCGCGACACGGCCCGCAGGGCGATCGGCCTGCCGGCCAGGGTCATTCCCTACGGCGCCCAGAAACCGCTGTTGCAACGAGCGCTCAACCAGGCCTTTCGCGAGCCGCTGCAGGAGGGTGAGCTGGAATTTCTCGAAGGCCATTGCATCCGTATCCGGATCAACGACGCGGGCGTCGATTGGCTGATAGCCGCCACCGAGACGGGCTTCGTTGCCCTGGAACGCGAACGGCCCGAAGACGTTTGTATCAGCGGCGATCTATGGGATTTCACGTTGCTGGCGACGCGCCGCGCCGACCCGGACACCCTGTTTTTCCAGCGCCGCATCCGCATCGAGGGCGATACCGAGCTGGGCCTGGCCGTGAAAAACACCATGGACGGCATGGACTGGGACGACCTGCCGCCGCCGCTTCGACACGTGCTCAGAGGCCTGGGCCAGGTGATCGAGCGTCTCGCGCCATCGTCCGGCGGCGCGCATTGAACGGCCGTTCAGCCGGCCTGGCGGATTTCAGCCAGGGTGGCCTGCAACAGGGACTGCAGATCATCGGGCGACACTTCGACGTCCATCCCGCGGCGCCCCGCGCTGACAAATACGCTATCGAAGCCGGTGGCCGTGGTATCGAGCACGGTGGCCAGGGGTTTGCGCTGCCCCAGCGGGCTCACCCCGCCCAGCACGTAACCGGTCGCGCGCTCGACCTCGGTGGGCGTGGCCATCGCGGCCTTCTTGGCCCGGCAGGCCCTGGCCATGCGTTTCAGGTTGAGCATCGAACTGACCGGCACGATGCCCACCGCCAATCGCCCTGAGTCCAGTTTTACCACCAGGGTTTTGAACACCTGCTCCGGCGCAACCCCCAGCTTCTCCGCCGCTTCAAGGCCATAGGACTCTGCCGAGGCATCGTGCCCGTATTCGTGAACACGGTGCGGTATCCGGCGTTGCCGAAGCAGGGCGATGGCGGGGGTCATGGCTTTGCTCAATCCACCCGGTGGTCTTCCAGTATCGTGCCGGCCGCGGCGATTTCCTCCTCGTGGTGCCGCTCTCGCCACGGTTCCCGCAGCGCGGTTTCGTACCATTCGCGCATGGCGGGAAGCTGGCGGATGCGCCCGGCATAATCCAGGCTGCGCTGGCTCAGCGGCAGGTCGAAGGTCCGGGCCCGGAATGCGACCGGCGCGTAGAACGCATCGGCGGCGCCGAAGGCCGGGCCGGCCAGGTAAGGGCCGCCGTGATTCACCAGGCCTTCGGTCCAGATTTCGTCGATTCGCCGGAGGTCTTTTTGCAGGCGCTCGCTGAGGGTGTGCAGGTGCACCCGAAGGCCGCAGTTCATCGGGCATTCACCGCGCAGCGCGGCGAAGCCGGAATGCATCTCGCTGACGACGCAGCGCGCCCAGGCGCGGGTCGCACGGTCCATCGGCCAGACGCTGCCGTGCGATTCGGCCAGGTATTCGATGATCGCCAGGGAGTCCCAGACAACGGTATCGCCGTCATGCAGGCAAGGCACGAGCCCGCTCGCGGAGAAATCGCGGAACTTGTCCCAACTCGATGCCGGCTCGAACGGAACCAGCCGCTCCTCGAACGGAATCGACAGGGTTTTCATCAGCACCCAGGGGCGCAGCGACCAGGACGAGTAGTTCTTGTTGCCGATGTAAAGCGTGAACATCTCAGGGTTCTCCGGTTTGTCGGTGCCAGGCGGTCAGAACCGCAGACTCTTTGTCCGCGCCCATGCCGGCGCGCAGCTCGGACTGTCGGTCCGGGGATAGCGTTTCGAACCAGGCCAGCGTGTCGCGCGCCGTTTCGGCGGCGGGGCGGATCGTGAGGCCGGCTTTCATCGCTTTTTGCGAAGACCAGCTCAGAGAACCCGCCGCGGGGCTGTCGCGGTCGGCCCACAGATGGACGTCGCGCCAAGCCTGCACATCGTGTTCGGCCAGGAAGTCCGCCGGCACCCAGGTCAGCTTCGCTTCCGGATTGACGGCGTCACGCGTGGTTTCCAGGAATTCACCCCAGGGCCGCGGCATGCTCACCGCGTTATAGGGCCCGGTCAGACCGCGCTCGGCGCAGTGCACCAGGAACTGCGCCAGGTCGCGCACGTCGATGTACTGGGTCCGGTCCTGCGGGTGTCCCGGCGCCAGAACTTCTCCGCCGCGCGCCATCCGCACGGGCCAGTAGGTGTAGCGGTCGCTGCGGTCCAGCGGGCCGACGATCAGGCCGGGGCGCACGTGGGTGGCGCGCGGCCCGACGGCATCGTCCACGGCCCGCTCGCAGTAGGCCTTCAGGGCGCAGTAGTGTTGCGAGACGTCCTCGGTGGCCGGGTCTGCGAGTACCGCGCGCGGCCGACCTTCGGTACCGAGGGGCTCGCCTTCCATCCAGTTGTCGTATTGGCAAATCGTGGAGACAAACAGGTACTGCCGGACGTTGCCGGCCAGTAACCGCGCCGAGGCGCTGACCATGCGCGGCACGTAGCCCGAGTTGTCGATCACCGCGTCCCATTGGCGGCCCATCAGGCCCTCCAAGCCGCGGTTCATGTCGGGGTCGCGGTCGCCGATGATGGTTTCCAGTTCCGGAAACAGGCCCAGGTTGGTCTTGCCGCGATTGAACAGGGTGATTTCGTGGCCGCGCGAAAGGGCGTACTCGACCGTGTGCGGGCCGAGGAAGCCGGTGCCTCCGAGAATCAGCAGTGTCAGCGGGCGAGCGGTCTTGCGGGCGGACGTGAGGGTGGGAAAGGCCGCCATGCCGAGTCCGGCAGCCAGGGTTGTAACGAAACGACGGCGATCCACGAAAAATCCTCCTTCGGCACTGCGTTAAGATGGTTCGGAAAAACCTTAGTTCAAAATCGGTGCAATGCCAATGAAGATCGAGACGGAACGTCTGGTCCTTCGCGAGATCGACCCCGAACGGGACTTCGAGGCCTGGGCAGAGGCCATGGCTGACGAGCAGACTGTTCGCTACCTGGGCACACCACCGATGAGCCGGGCCCAGGCCTGGCGAAGCATGGCCGTGGCAATCGGGCACTGGCGCATTCGCGGATTCGGATTTTTTTCGCTGGAAAAAAAGGACAGCGGCGAGTGGATTGGCCGGGTCGGCCCATGGTACCCGGAAGGCTGGCCCGCACCCGAGGTCGG
Source organism: Lysobacterales bacterium (assembly GCA_013042915.1). GTDB lineage: Bacteria > Pseudomonadota > Gammaproteobacteria > Xanthomonadales > SZUA-36 > JABDPF01. The sequence continues at coordinate 36,902 of JABDPF010000061.1, read as the reverse complement.
TTGGACAATATCGCCCCGGCACCTGCGGCAGGGATACGCCACGGAGGCCGCCCGGGCCTCGCTTCGATACGCCTTTGACACACTGGGATGGAGCGAAGTCATCCACTGCATCCTGCCGGGTAACCGCGCCAGCATCGGGGTCGCCGAGAAGATTGGATCGACGTTACGCTACGTTGCCGAGGGCTTGCCGGCGGTGACTGACGAAGAGGTCCTGGTTTACGGACAGTCGAGGTAGCGAGTAGAGTCACCCATGGTGGAATGATCGATGGAAGAGAACGGCGGAATCACTATTCGAGAGGGCGAACGTGCCGACTCGCGTTCGCTGGTGGTGGTCTGGAATGAGTTCATGGATTGTCACCTGGAGCTTGACCCCGGATATGCCCGCCGGGAGGACGCAGCAGACATGTGGATCGACTACATCGATCCGAGCTTTGATGATCCGGATTGGAATATGTACGTGGCATTGGACGGAACCGCTCTCGTCGGCTTCGTCATCGTGAACTTGGCTCATCATCCCCCGATTTACCTGAACACCAAGCACGGGTTTCTGCACGCAATCGCAGTTCTCGACTCTTACCGCCGGCGCGGCGTGGCCAGCCTTCTGCTGCAATCTGCCGAGCGATGGCTGCGTGCACGGGGTGTGCCGGAAATCACCGTCCGAATCGATGAGCGAAATGCAGCTTCCAAGGCCCTGTTCTCCAATGTGGAGTTCGAACCCTGGGTCGTACTGTGGCGAAAACAGATCGATTGATCGAGGAGGCGGGGCTCCTTCTTCCTTTCGGCCTTTGCCCGGCCCGATCAGATCAGTTCGTGCAGAAGCCCAGTTCGCTCTTCCAGTTCACGCTCCGTGAAACAGTACCGCATCTCACCGAAGCGCTTGCGGAATTCGGCCACCCGCGGCTTGACGGTGGCGGCGTCGAGCACCACGTCGCGGATCAGTTCCGCCAGTTCGCCGAAGTCCCCGGGGCCCATACCGAAACGGGTCATTTCCGAGACTCCCATGCGCAGTGAGCCCGACGCGGTGAAACCTTCTTCTTCCGGCGCGGCCTGGTAGTTGACGATGATGTTGTTCTCTTCCAGGCGGCGGGCGATTTCGGGGCCACGGGTCCAGCCCACGTCCAACAGCACCTGGTGGGTCTGGGTGTAGCCGACCTCGGGGTCACCGGACACCTTCAGACCGCAGTCTTTCAGCGCTTTGGCGAAGGCCTTGGCGTTGGCAATCACGGCCGGCTGGTAGTCGGCCTTGAAGGTGTTCATCTCGTAGGCCGCCATCAGCAGGCCCAGCAGCGTGCCGAGGTGGTGGTTGGACACGGCGCCCGGGAAGGCGCGGCGCTCGACGGCCTCCCAGTAGGGGTACAGCACGTCGTGCTCGGTGAAGCGCGAGCCGATCACGCCGCGCTGGGTTCCGAAGAAGGTCTTGTGGGTGGAGCCGGTCACGATGTCCGCGCCTTCTTCGAACGGTTGCTGGAAGTGCGGTCCGACCAGGCCCAGTACGTGGGCCATGTCGTACATCAGGAATGTGTCCAGGCCCATCTCGTCGATAAATCGACGCAGTTCCGCCACGGGTTCGGGGTAGAGCACCATGCTCTTGCCCAGGATCACCAGTTCCGGCTTGTGCTCGGCCAGCAACTCGCGCGTGGCCTCGGTGTCGATGCGGTACTTGTCGTGGGCGTGCACGGGAAAATTCACCGCCGCCGCTTTCTCGGTGCGCGGGTCGCGGGCGACGTAGTCTTTGAGCGCGCCCATCGGCTGCGAGGACAGGTGACCGCCCTTGATGATGTGGTTGTTCATCACCATCCGCATGCGGCGCTGCTCGCTCTTGCGGTCGGCGCGGTTGAGATAATCGACCATCGCGCTGAACACGGTGGCGTTGGCCATCTGGCCCGACACCAGACGCGCTTCCACGGAACCACAGCCCAGGAAGGCCATGAATTCCTTTTTGAGCAGTTCCTCGACTTCCCAGATGAACTCGGTGCCCTGGTAGTAGAACACCTCGGCCTCGTTCAGCGCCTTGACCTGCTTGTGCTCGGCATAGCGTCCGACCGGGTCCATGATGGACAGCATCCGGGTGGCCGCCGACATTGTCATTTCGGACGGGATCAGGTTGATGCACTCGTGCTGTCGCCAGCGGGTGTTGGCGATCGCACTGTCGAGCAGGTCGGCGGCGCGTTCGGGGTAGCTGCGGTCACTTAACGGCGCGGGTTCTTCTTCGGGCTTGAGGTGCGAGATCGAGCGCGCGAAAGGCGGCGCCTCGCCGCGCAGCAGGTAGGGCACGATCAGCGCGGGCGTCTCCCGGCCGCGGATTTCCACGGTCACCTCGTCTTCGTCCAGCAACTCGCTGTCGAGCAGCGCCATCGCGATCGCGCGCTTGACGCTGTCGTCGCCGAAGCGGGACTCGACGCCTTCGCCCTCGGTGCTCCAGTACGGCACCATCGTGCCGCTGGTGATGAAGCCGACGTGCTGGCCGTCCCGGAATACCTTGTCGCCGGGGCGGGCGATGCCGCGTCCGGCAATTTCCAGCAGCCGGATGCGGCGGGGCAGTGCGTCGATCTCGGTGAACTTGAGGTCGGTGATGCGCTTGAGTGCCCGGAACTGCTCCAGCAGCGGTTTGCGGCCGATGAAATCGCCCTTGAGCGGCGAGAAGCTGACCGCGAAGCGGCTCAGGTCGGACGCAAAGGCCGGAATCTCCTGGCCCTCGGGGTCGTGTCCCAGTTCGTGGCCGTACAGCGGCAGGCCGGCCTCCAGGCGCAGGGAATCGCGCGCGCCCAGGCCCACCGGGGTGGCGCCGTTTTCCAGCAGAAGGCGGTAGACCCGCACCGCGTCGCCGCGCTCGATGAACAGCTCGAAACAGATCGGCTCGCCCGTGTAACCCGTTCTGGCCAGGAGCACGCGGGCGCCGTCGATATCGACGATGCCCAGCTCGTTGCGCATCGGATCGGGCAACGGGCTGTCGGTTACGCCTTCCATTACCTCGCGGGCCAGCGGGCCCTGCAGGCTCAGCATCGCGACCTCGAGGGTTCGATCGACCATCTCGCAGTCGGGAAAACCGGCCCGGACCGCTTCGAGATGAGCCCAGTCCTTCTCGCGGTTGGCCGCGTTCACGACCAGCAGGAATTCGTCCTCGACGAATCGATACAGGTAGGCATCGTCCAGCACGCCGCCGGTCTCGTTGGGGATCATCGTATACTGGCCGATGCCGGCGTCCAGGCTGGCCGCGTTGTTGCTCAGCGCATGCTGCATGAAGGGCAGCGCGCCCTTGCCTCGAACGAAGAAGCGCCCCATGTGGGACACGTCGAACAGGCCGGCGCCCTTGCGGGTGACCAGGTGCTCTTGCAGGATGCCCACGAACTGCAGCGGCATGTCCCAGCCGCCGAACTCGACGATACGGGCACCTGCCTCGACATGGCTATCGTAGAAAACGGTTCGCAGCGTTTCACTCATCGTGACTTTTCCTCAAGGACCAAGCCGGGGCCAGGCCCTGTCTAGCTGGCAGCGCGCAGGCCGCCGGAAACGAACTTCTGGATGATGCCCCACTGCGCTTCGCCGTGCATGCCGGCCTGTTCGAGGCAGACATCGCCCGGGCCGGAACCCAGGAACTGGCCGTGCTTCCACGGGTAGTGGGTGAACTGGCGTCCGCGCTCCGAGGTGACCCATCGGTACGTGGTGCCCACCGTGAAGCCCGAGAACATCATGGCCTCAGCCGCCTTGGCGGCCGGGAAAATCGCTTCGCGCTCGGCTTCGTCCAGCCGGTCGAACAGCTCCACGCTGGAAACATAGTACACATCGAGGTTCATGCCGGTTTCTTTCAGCCGCGGCAGCACGCCGCTGACGAAGGCGTAGGCCACGTCGGAGCCCTGGTAGACCAGGGTGGCGTCGGGCGTACCGTTGGCTTCGAGCAGTTTGTAAACGCCCTTCACGGAGGCCTCGGCCGGGGCCAGGCCCAGCGCCTCGCGGTCGACGATGACTTCCGAGGGACGGGTCACGAATGGGGCGACCACGGCCGGGCGCTGCAGCAGCGCCTCGACGGTCAGCGGCCACAGATCGTTCGGGTCCCAGGGGGTCAGCGTGATCATCACGTCACCGGGGAAGTTCTCCTGGAAAACCTGCAGGGCCTGCGGCTCGGCGTGGGTCGGGCCGTCCTCACCGGTTTTCACGCCGGCGTGGCCACAGACGATCATGAACGTCTTGTTGGGCTCGTCCGGAGCGCGATGGCGCAGGGTCTGCATGCCGATGCCGTGGGTCTTGGCGCAGATCACGTTCAGCGGAGCGATGAAGGCTCCGTACGATGAGCCGACCGCGATCTGGTGGCCCATGGTGGCGATGCCCGAGGAAATGCCGCCCATCGCGTCCTCGGCGATGCCGCCGGCCGAGAACAGGCGGGACTCGGGATTGCTCAGCGGGTGCCAGAAACCGCTGCCCATGCCCTTGGTGATGCCGGCCACGTTGGTCGAGCCGTACAGGTCGGCTGCGGCCGCCAGCACGGCGCCGCCGGTCAGCACGTTGACGTGGTGCATCACCTGGCTCAGAGCGCCGCGCAGGGTTTGCTTGGAGCCGGCCTCGTAAACCAATCCTTCCGGGCGTTCCAGCGGCGAAATGGCGCCGTCTTCGTACAGCTTGGCGAGCACCGGCGCATCCTCGCGCAGCGCGCGCGGCGCATCCAGCAGGCGCTGGCGGGCGTTCAGCACCCAATCGGCCAGCTGGCGAGTCAGCGCCATGTTGTGCTCGAACGCGCTGCGGATAGCCAGCAGGGATTCGTAGAAGGCCTGTTCGACCTGGACCGGGTCTTTCTCGCCTTCGAAACGGGGGAAGGTAATGCCGGTTTTCTCCTCGAAGGGCCGCAGCGACTCCAGGTACTCCGGGCTGTAGAAGCCGTGGCCGGCGCCGTGCGACTTGCAGCCCTCGATGCCGTATTTCCAGCCTTTCACCGTGCGATAGACGATGCCGGTCGGCCGGCCGTTGTTGATGGCCTCGGCGCGTTTCTGGGCTTCGCGGACCTGTGCAAAATCGAAGCCGTTCTCCACGTAGATCACGTTGAAACCCTGCATCAGCAGGAATTCGCAGGGGTCCCACTGCACGTATTCGCCGGGTGTGCCGCCGTCGCGGGTCACGGCATTGGAGTCAATCGAAGCCTGGTTCCAGTCGACGTGGAAATAGAGATTATCCAGCCCGGAGGTGGCTGCAGAAGCCAGCGCCTCTGCCACGCGGCCCGGCGTCATGCCGCCTTCGCCCTCAATGATATGCACGGCCGGAGCACTCTCGCGATGCATGTCCTTTAGCGTCATCGCGAGCCCGACCGAGGTCGCGACACCCACGCCGCTGGGGCCGGTGGACAGCCACACGAAGGGGGTTTCCGGTGTCGGATGGCCGTCGAGCGGCTTGGCGCCAAATTCGCGGAACAGCGGGGTGGAGGTGATGGGGTTCTTGCGGAAGCCGAGGATGTCCTCAAGGCGCATCTGTTGGCGCACGTCTTCGGGCAACTGGTCAGGGGCGACCAGCCGCACGACTTCGTTGCGCAGCGCGGACCAGGCATACAGGCCCAGGGCCTTGTGGCCGGCCGCGTAGGAAATGACGTCAGCGCTACGGTCCATCGGGTTGCCGATGTCGTAGTCCATCCGGTTGAACACCAGCGACTGCACGATGCGGCCGGAAGAAACGCTGCCGCCCGGATGGCCGCTCGAGGCGTGGTTGAACATGACGGCACACAGCGTGCGGTAGCACAGGTCGAAGAATTCCAGGCTGTCCTGCTGGTCCGACGGCAGCGTGGGGCAGTCCTCGGGTTTCAGCGAAACGAATTCGATGCCGCGCTCTTTCAGGTTGAGTTCGTATGACATGGTGTGCTCCTTGGAATTCATGAGAAGTGCTCGCCGGCCTCGATGAACCGGTCGAACCCTGCCTTGTCGTTGACCGCCCCGGCCATCCGCTCCATGCCGATCTTCAGGTCGTCCATGCCGGTGGCGATGGACAGGCGCAGAAAGTGCATGTTCTCCGCGCCGATCTGGCCGAACGACTTGCGGTCCATGGTGGCCACGCAGTATTCCCACAGCAGGAACATCTGGAACAGCGTGGAGGGGCTGGTTGTGCGTTTCACATCATCCGGCAGTCCCGCGTAGGCCTCGGCAATGCCCAGGTTTTCGACCACGCCCGCGATATTCGGGAACACGTAAAACGCGCCGCTTGGCTTCTGGCAGGTCACGCCCGGCATCGCGTTGAGCGCATCGACGACGAAGTCGCGGCGGCGCTCGAAGGCCGCGTTCATCTCGGCGATGCTGTGCTTGCTTTCGGGCGCCTCGATGGCCAGCGTGGCACCCTCCTGGTTGTAGGGCGGGATGCAGGAAAAGTAGTTGATGTTGAGGTTCGTGAACAGCTTGGCCTCCTCGATCGTCGGGAAGACCACCCAGCCGATCCGACCGCCGGTCCAGGAGTAGGATTTTGACGCGCCGGTCGCGATCAGGGTCTTGTCCTTCATGCCCGGGATAGAGGCGATCGAATAATGCTCTGCGCCGTCGAACAGGATGTTCTCGTAAATCTCGTCCGAGTAAATGCGAACGTTTTCGTCGCAGGTGCGCAGGATGACGTCGGCAATCTCTTCAAGCTGTTGCCGCGACGCCACGCCGCCGGTCGGGTTGGACGGAAAGTTCATGTAAATCAGCTTGGTCTTCGGCGTAATCAGTTTTTCCAGGTCGGCGCCGGTAAAGCTGAAGCCGATTTCTTCGCGCAGGTGCAAAGGCACCGGAACGGCGCCCACGTAGCGGATGAAGGATTCGTAGATCGGGAACCCCGGGCTCGGGTAGATGATTTCATCGCCCGGATTGGTGTAGGTCTGCTGGCACATGCCGATTGGCGGCTTGCCGCCGGGGAACACCACGACCTGCTCGGGTGAATAGTCCAGCCCGCGGGCTTCGCCGATGTATTTGGCCACGGCCTTGCGCAGGGACGGAACGCCCTGGGGATTGGTGTAGTGAACGTTGTCGAGGTCGAGCTGCCGCTTGACCTCATCGCGGATGTGGGCGGCCAGCGGGAAATCCGGTTCGCCGAGGTTGCACTTTATGACGGTGTTGCCGGCCTCCTCCAGCGCGGCGATGTACGGTCCGACCTTGAAGGCATTTTCGGTGTTGATGCGCGCGGTGCGCTCTGAGATCAATTTCATGGTGTGCCCCTGCTGCAGTTCTCCATCAATGCGCCCGCCCACGGCGTTACCGTGGCCGGGCGGCCGATTCTTTTCGAAGCACTCTCCACGCCTCTGCCGGGCGTTCCGCTGTTCTGTGCGGTGGGCGGTAACCCCATGCTAAGAAATCGCTGGGCATTTGTTAAATTTATTATTAATATGAATAGATAAGAAATATTTATGAGAGAACCATGCGCAACCTTCCGATGGACTGCCTTCGAGCGTTCGTAACGGTCTCGGAGGTCAAGGGTTTCACCCAGGCCGGCCAGATTCTGGGCCGAACCCAACCGGCCATCAGTCTCCAGATCAAGAAAATGGAGGAACTGATGGGCACCCAATTGATGATCCGCGGGGGCGCCAGGCTCGACCTGACGCCTTCGGGGGAGCGGTTACGGGAATACGCTCGGCAAATCCTGGCGCTCAACGACGAGGCGCTGGCGGAACTGTCTGCCCCCACGCTGTCGGGCCGTATCCGTTTTGGTATTCCCAGTGAATTTGCCACCATCCTGCTGCCAAAGGTGCTGGGGCGTTTTTCGCATTCTTACCCGGCGGTCACGCTTGAAATCCATTGCGACCTGAGCGTCAACCTGGTGGCCGAGCAGCCTAATCCGTACGACCTGATTCTCGCTTTGCGGGACACGCCCGAACCGGATGCACCGTCATGGATCGGCACGGATGAACTGGTCTGGGCGACCAGTCCCCAGCACGACACCCACCGCCAGCGCACCCTGCCGCTGATCGTCGCACCCACGCCCTGCCTGTACCGGGCCAGGGCAATCAAAGCTTTGAAGGATTGTGGTCGCTCCTGGAGGATTTCCTACACCAACACCGATATTTCGGGCATCCAGACCGCGATCGAGGAGGGGCTCGGCGTGACCGTCCTGGCTCAGAAAACCGTGCCGGATTCCCTGAGGATTCTGCCCGCCTCCTCACGCTTCCCGCGATTGGGCCCGGTGGGAATCCACCTGCTGCACAAGGATCGAAAGGAAACCGAGTCGGTGGCGCGACTCGCCGATTACGTCCGCGCCATCGTCGGTAGCGGCAGCAGCCGGGCCACCTGAGCGGGCAGGTCAGTCGAACGCTCGATTCAGGGCGCGTGGTCCACCCAGATCAGCTCGCCGGTTTCGAAGCCCAGGGCACTCGCCCGGGCGGTGAACCGGCTTTTCAGGTCTTCGCTGATTTCGGGATTGCGCGCCAGCAGCCAGAGATAGGAGGTGTTTGGGCCTGAAACGAAGGCATACTCATAACCTTCCTGGTCCAGTTCGAAAACGACGTAAGCGCCATAGAATGGCCCGAAGAACGAGACCTTCAGATGGCCGACGTCCTCGCCGTCCACGAAATACGCCTTTCCTTCGGCCGCGTCCCATTTGCCTTTAGAGGTATCGAATCCGCGGTTGACGACGCGCACACCCTTGCCGCCATCGAGCATGCTGTAGGTTGCGGTGACGCGCTGCAGGTCTCTTTCAAAAGAGTGGTCCAGCCGGGCGATCTCGTGCCAGGTGCCGAGATAACGGTCGAGTTCGAAGTTCTGCACGGGCTCCACGCCCTCGGGTGCGGAAACGCAGCCTATCAGAAGAAAGGGCGCCAGCGCGGTCGTCAGGAAACGGGGCACCGTGAATGTTTTTTTCATTGTTATGCTCACCAGGGGATGTTTGATCCATTCCAATTATAGAACTGCCCACTGTCCGCGCTGCTGAGTCCACCAAGGACGTTCAGCAGTCGGTCGGCCGTCTGCTCCACGTCGTAGAGCTTATCGCTTTCGATTCGTTGTTGGAAAGGTCGCGAAAGTCCGGTATCCGTGGTGCCGGGATGCAAGGCCACGACGGCCGCGTTGGGATGGCTGAAGCGGCACTCGTTGGACAGGGTCCGCAGGAATTGGTTGAGCGCGGCTTTCGAGGCGCGGTACCCGTACCATCCGCCGAGGCGATTGTCCCCGATGCTGCCGACCATGGCCGAGAGCGCGGCGAAGACGAACGGTTTCTTGCGAGGTTGAGACGGCATCAAGGCTTTGGCCGTCATCAGTGGACCAATGCTGTTGATCTGAAACAGGCGCATCAGGTGATCGGCATCGCAACTAGCCAGCGCTTTTTCCGGCTGAAGATCTCCGTCGTGCAGGATGCCGGCCGCGTGGATGGCGAGGTCGACGCCATTAGTCAAATCTGCGAGAAAGTCGACGAGTCGCAAATGGTCAGCCGATCGACACACATCCAGCTCAAACATCTCAAGCTTGCCGGGCCAGCGCTGGTCAAGTGCACGCAGGGCGGACAAGTCGGCGGATCCGCGGTGAGTTGCAACCAGCATTTCAACCTCCGCATCGGCCAGTTGTGCAGCTGTCAGTGCCAGACCGATGCCTCGGTTGGCGCCGACGACCAGGCGGACGGGGCGGGCCGGCTTCGATAGTCTAGCGTCTTCAGATTGCATTGCGAATGATCCATCCAGGCAGCAGTCGCCGTACGACGTTGCCACTTACGAACTGCTCGAAAATGGGAAGGTTCACACACGCAGTTCGAGAATAGGGTGGCCTGTACCCCTCGTTTGGGAGGGCGCGGGGTACAGGCCTGGGGGTCACGTACTCAGTGAGTACGTTTCGAGGAGTCTTATGGCGCCAACGCACTTTCGATGGCGCTAACCAATTGGTCGTCGTCAGGCTGCGTGCGTGGGCTGAATTCTGAAATCATCTGCCCGTCTCGCCCGATCAGGTATTTGTGAAAGTTCCAGGTCGGATAGGTTCCGGCTTTGGCGGCCAAGCCGTTGTAGAAGGGGTGCGCATTCCCCTCCCGGACTGTGGTCTTCTCGAACATGGGAAATTCCACGCCGTACGTAAGGCGGCAGAATTCCGCGATGTCTTCCTCCGAGCCGGGCTCTTGGCCTAGAAAGTCATTGGAAGGAAAGCCCAGCACTACGAACCCATCGTTGCCGTAGGTCGAAAAAAGTTTTTCGAGGCCATCATACTGAGGCGTGTTGCCGCACTTGGACGCCGTATTGACCACCAACACGACTTTTCCTTCATAGGCGTCGCAGAGATTTATGCTCTCGTCAGACGCCAGCCGGCGAAAGTCGTGGTCGAGCAAAGACTCTGTGCACGCCAGGACCGGGTTGGCGATAGCCATGACTGCAGTCAAAGTGAGTAAACGCATTAAGACGATTCCAATTATCTAAACGTAGATGAAATGTATAAGTATGGATTCTTTTTGTCAAGCATTATTCAAAGATAAAAACAGGTTTGTATAGATAACGTAGAAATATCAGGAGTCACGCTCCAACGCAATTTAGTATTTTTGCGGGACCACCTGGTGCTTATCGAAATTGATCCGGTCGTCGTATTCGCCGTTGATCTCGCGTTCTCCCAGGCGAACCGGCTCGCCCGTGACGTCTTCGTAAGGAATCCGGCCAAGCAGGTGAGCGATGCAGTTGAGACGGGCGCGCCGCTTGTCATCGGCCGGCACGACATGCCACGGCGCGTGGGACGTATCGCTGGCCAGCAGCATATCGTCGCGGGCTCGCGAGTAGTCGTACCACTTGTTGAATGAGGCGATGTCGATCGGACTGAGTTTCCAGACCTTGCGGGGGTCTTCGATACGGTCACGAAATCGCTTTTCCTGGGTTTCCATGCGGATGTCCAGCCAGTACTTGATCAGAATGACGCCGGAATTGACGATCGTTGACTCGAAGGTGGGCACGTACTGGATGAACTTGATGTATTCCTCGGCGGTACAGAACCCCATCACCCGTTCGACGCCGGCCCGGTTGTACCAGCTGCGATCGAAGATCACCACCTCGCCCGCGGCGGGAAAGTGCCGAATATAGCGCTGCGTGTACATCTGGGTTTTTTCGCGATCCGTGGGCTTCGGAAGGGCGACGACTCGAAATACGCGCGGGCTGACGCGCTCGGTGATGCGCTTGATGACTCCGCCCTTGCCCGCGGTGTCGCGTCCCTCGAAAACGATAATGACCTTCAGGCCTTTTTCCTTGACCCAGTACTGCAGCCTTACCAGTTCGGCCTGCAGGCGTTCCAGCTCCTTCTCGTAAAATTTCTTGTCCAGTTTGGGTTGCTCGCCTGCTGAATCTCGATGTGTCTTGCTCATCATGCTCCTCACTCTGAAGACCGTGCCGTGCTCATGCCGCCCTCTGACGATCACCGGCCGATGAAATCCTGGCTTGACTGAATCGTGAATGCCCTGGCCGCCAAAAATGTTTCAAGAGTCTAGCAGAGGGGGGTCGACTATACTCGGTGACCATATGGCCCAGCGTGATACTCACTCAAAAACGGTCGCCGTGGTCCTGACTGTCATCCTGCTGGCATGGGTGTTAGCCGGCCTGGCGGTCAGGATCTGGTCCAGCGAACAGGCCTACCGCATTTCCGGTCCGACGCACGTGGCGGCCGGGCAGGGCCGTGTCTTCCTGTATACGGCGGGAGAAATTCATGCCCTGTCCGGGGACGGCAAGTGGTTGGGCGCAACGTCTCTGGCGGACGTTGGATTCAGCGACGATCCCATTGATATGCGAGTCCTCGACGACGGTCGGCTTCTGATCGCCGGGCAGCGCCCGGCGGCTGTTCGTCTGTGCGACATGAGCAACCTTTCCTGCGAGCGGCTGGCCCCCGGGCAATTCGCCCGCATCGATCGCCAGTTCAAAATTCATCCCCTCGCTGCTGGCGATGGATGGTTGCTGACCGATGCCGCGGGTGATCAACTCTGGACCCTGGATTCCGAGACCGGTGACTTGGAGCCGGCGGTGCCAACCCGCACACTGGCCGGTCCGAATGGAATCGCCCTGGATTCGCAGGGCGTTCCCTGGGTGGCGGATACCGATCACCGGCGCCTCGTTGAACTGCTGCAGTTGCCGAACGGCGGATACGTGACGGGCCGCGAGCACAGCGCGCACAATTCCTTGACCATTGCCCAGCGCCATTACCCCATGATGCTGGAGTGGGGTGCCGACGAGCGGTTCTGGGTAGTCCAGGCGTCTTCTTTTTCCGAAGCCCGGGCGGATGTCGTGGTCTACGATCGGGACGAAGGCGCCGTCGATGTGATTACGATGCCCGACGATGCCTATCCGACCGACCTCGCGGTCATCGGCCGGAACGCCGTGGTGACGGACATGGATCGCTTCAGGGTGTATCGGATCGATACCCGGAGCGGGGCGGTGAGCGAGTTTGGCGACGCGGCTTTTAGCGAGCGCCTGTTGGCGCATTCGGCGCGCCGGGACTCCCTAGAGCGGCTTGGTACGTTATCGCTCGTGGTGGTGATCATCGGGGCGCTCGCACTGATCACGGCTGCGATCCGCATGACGCCACCGGATAAGCGTTGGTCAAGCGCCGCGCCCGCGCTCGACGTGCAAGGGGCAGCGCCGTTTGACCGCCCCTTGAAGGGCGTCCATTGGCTGAAGCAAAATCCCAAATCCCGCTGGTTGACCCACGGATTCGAGCGGTTGTATTACCTGCTCTTCGGCTTGCTCTGCCTATGCGCTTACCTACTGTATGCGTGGTCCTGCGGCCAGCCCCTGCGGTTCGAGGAGGATGGACTCTCGACCACCGATCGCCTGGGACTGTTGCTGCTGCTGGTTTGCCTGGCCACCGCTTCGTTCATCCCGATGATCCACTTTGCGGCGGCAGCTTTCAGACGGCGGCTGGGCACGGACGGGCGAAATATACTGCTGGAATTCGAAAATGGACGGCGCACCAACGTCGACCCATCCCGCCTGGCCTGGAACGACCGGGCCGTGTTCTTCGACGGCAAAACCTTTCCCTTGAGGTCGGGTACCCGGCACGCCCTGTACGCACCCGAAGAACTGCAAAAGTGGCTGGCGCCCTTACTGATCGATGCCAATCGGATGACCGAGTGGGAGACATTGCGCTACCAGTTCAAGAACCGGGACCGGCTGGTGATTGCGGCGTTGGGCGCCGTATTGTTGTTGTTCACCATTCTGCTGTTGGTAAAAACGTTTTCCGTGAACTGATTCCTGCCGCTGTTGTCATCTATATCGAATTTAATATATGGTAAAAATGTAAGCGCTTACGTCAACGGATTTGGCTCACGATCGAGCCAGGGAAACAACCATGAAGAGCACCACCTTAGTTTCTAACCTCGCAGCACTTTTTAGCGTCTGGTTCAGCAGCGCTGCGGTCGCCCAACCGCTGTTTTTCGACGATTTCGAAGACCGGGTCGCCGACCAGGCCACGATTGGCAACCTGTGGACCTGGTACGACCAGACCTTCCCAGACGATCAGTGCCTGGGCAATCCCACGGGCTTCGGTCCTTACGACGACGGCGACCCAAGTGACTACGAGGCCGACAATCGGAACTTTCAAACCGCGGGACAGGATGACTCCTATTATCGCGCCGGCCTGGAAGTGCCCGCCTGGGCAGACGACGCCGGTAACCCGGTCAACCTGGACAACATGCTTCGCGTCTACGCCAACCAGTACAACCCGGCCACGACCTGTGAACGGGTGTTGATTTTCCAGGAAAAGGTCCTTTTTCAGGCCGGCACCCTGTCCTTTTCTTTCGACGTCGCGCAGGATCGTGAAGGCGCACCAGCAAACGGTGAGCGGACGGGGGCCTTCATCAAAGTGCTGCGATCGAGTGACAACAGCTTCGCGACGCTGAAATTTGAAACCCTCGACACGAATCCGCCCGCCGCCACCACTCCCCAAGATGCCTCGACGGTTTCACGGGCGATCAACTTCGAGGTGCCGCAGGAGTACGTGGGTGAACTCCTCCAGTTCGGTTTCTTCAACGACGTGGTCGAAAACCTCGGCCAGTCCTGGACCCAGTCCGCCGCCCTTTACGACAACGTGATGTTGGCACCGGCCGGGATTGGTCCAGCCCATTCGGGTTCCTGGTATAACCCGGATCAGTCGGGCCACGGTTTTTCGATTGAATTCGGCTACTTTGTCGACGGCACGCCGTACTCGGTCGTTTACTGGTATACCTACGACAGCGCGGGTAACCCGATTTTCATGATCGGCCAGGGGGTGCCCGTCGGTGATCGTCTCGAGGTGGCGTTCCAGTCGCCGGTGGGCATGAAATTCGGAGAGTTCAATCCCGCCAGCGTGACCCGCGAGGACGGTGGCACGGCGGTGTTTGAATTCAGCGATAGTGACAACGCTGTTTTCAGCTACACGCCGTCCGACTTTTCGGTTGACGAGTGGGGGCACCTCGATGCCATCGAATCCCTGCCATTGATCAAGCTGTTCGGCGTACCCGCCGACACGATTTTCCGGACACAGCAGTAGAGGCCAGGCCCATTATCCGTCCGGCCACAGGGCCGTACGAACCGACAAAGGTTTAAGCGTTATGAAAAACAGATTACCTACTGGATCCTTTCTTCTCGCCGCGATATGGCTGGTAGCTGCCAACCCCGCGTTTGGTCAACTGATCTGGAGCGAAGAGTTCGACAGCGGCACGGCCCTCGACGAAAGCGTCTGGTCCTACGACCTGGGCGCCAACGGCTGGGGTAACCGCGAACTGCAGAATTACACGGACAACCCCGAAAACGTGCGCATCGAAGACGGAAATCTCGTGATCACCGCGATCAGGAGCCAGGAGGGGTTCAGCTTCACGTCGGCCCGCGTTCGCACCGAGGACAAGCTCACAGTCAAGTACGGCACCATCGAGGCCCGCATCAAGATTCCCGACTTGGCCGACGGGCTGTGGCCCGCATTCTGGACCCTGGGAGACAATTTCAGCCGGGTTGGATGGCCCTATTGCGGCGAGCTCGACATCATGGAAATGGGCAACGCCCAGGCCATCTCGAACGGCGTCATCAACCGCCGGGTGGGCTCCACGGCGCACTGGGACAATAACGGCAACTACGCAAACTTCGGCCAGCACATCGACGCCGCCACTGATCTCAACGACGACTTCCACCTGTACCGCATGGAATGGACGCCGACGAGCGTGACGACCTACCTCGACGGCGAGCAAGTCTGGGCGTTCGATATCGATCCTGCTGTTTGCACCAGTTGCACTGAATTTCACCAGCCACACTTCATGATTTTGAACATGGCGGTTGG
Source organism: Lysobacterales bacterium (assembly GCA_013042915.1). Classification (GTDB taxonomy): domain Bacteria; phylum Pseudomonadota; class Gammaproteobacteria; order Xanthomonadales; family SZUA-36; genus JABDPF01. Next base: position 21,720 of record JABDPF010000061.1, on the reverse strand, counting down.
CGGAACGTACACGGGGCTGCTGAATTCCGCCCAGATTTCCGCCGACATGCCGGCGGAAATGCTGATCGATTACATTCGGATCTACGACAACGGGTTCACGGAGCTCAGCGGAACGTCGGTCGAGAACAACGCCGTCGTGGGGCAGGAATATTCCGGCTCCTGGTACAACCCGGACCAAAGCGGCCATGGCTTCTCGATGGAGTTTGGCGAGGTACAGGGCACGCCGGTGGCGCTTGTGTACTGGTACACCTACGACCTCGACGGCAAACCGATTTTCCTGATCGGTCAGGGTACGCAAACTGAAAACGGGGTCGATCTGGACGTGATCTCCCCCTACGGAATGCAGTACGGCATGTTCAATCCGGAGATGGTCGTGCGTGAGAACGCGGGAACGGCCCGACTGGATTTTTCAGATGCGAACAATGCCGTTTTCAGCTACGACCCGTCTGAATTTTCCCAGACCACCTGGGGACACAGCGCGATCGAATCGTTACCGCTGATCAAGTTATTCGCGATCCCACTCCCGCCGGGCCAGGGCGCGGCGCGGTAGGGGCATCGTCATCCGCCGGGAGGAACGTATGAGGCCTCAACCGGCACGGACCGTACTGTTGACCCTGCTTCTGACCGGCCTCGCGGCCTGCAGCGACCCAGAGCCGCCATCCGCCAAGCCGGCCCGGGACGCGCCGGTACAGGAGCGCGAAGCGGTAACCCGATACCTGGGAATGGAGGCCTGGCCCGAAGTCAGACATCCCCTGCCGCGACTTGAAAACGACGAGGAATTGGTTGCCAGTTTGCTGGCAATGATGAGCGTCGAAGAAAAAGTCGGCCAGGTCATTCAGGCCGAGATCCGTCATGCAACGCCTGACGACGTCAGAGCCTACCACCTGGGCTCCATCCTGAATGGTGGCGGCTCCTTCCCCAACCAGGACAAATACGCCTCGCTGGACGACTGGCTGGCACTTGCCGATGCTTATTACGAAGCTTCGATGGATGCCGGCGACGGGCGTCAGCCCATCCCGGTGATCTGGGGTACCGATGCGGTGCACGGGCATGCCAATGTTCGCGGCGCGACGGTTTTTCCCCACAACATCGGGCTCGGTGCGATGCATCATCCGGAATTGATGCGGGACATCGGTGAGTCCACGGCGCGCGAGGTGCGTGCCACCGGAATCGACTGGACATTCGCGCCGTCCGTGGCGGTTGCGCAGGATGACCGCTGGGGCCGTACCTACGAGAGTTACAGCGAGGACCCTGACGAGGTCCGCGCGTACGCACGGGAAATTGTCCTGGGACTCCAGGGCCGGCCGGGCGAACCGGACTTCCTCGGGCCGCAACGGGTCGTGGCGACCGCCAAGCACTTCCTGGGTGATGGAGCAACCGAAAGCGGCGACGACCAGGGCGACGCCCAGGTTTCCGAGGAGGAGTTGCGCGACGTCCACGTGCCGGGTTACCTCGGGAGCCTGGAAGCGGGTGTGCAAAGCGTGATGGCCAGTTTTTCCAGCTGGAACGGGGCCAAAATGCACGGTAACCGCTATCTGCTCACCGACGTGTTGAAGAAGCGGATGGGCTTCGATGGCCTGGTGATCGGCGACTGGAATGGTCATGGGCAGATTCCCGGCTGCACCAACGCCTCGTGCCCGGCTGCCATCAACGCCGGCCTCGACCTCTTCATGGTGGTGGACGACTGGAAGGCCCTCTACGAAAATACGCTGGAGCAGGTCAATTCCGGCGACATTCCGATGGCGCGACTGGACGACGCGGTCAGCCGCGTTCTGCGCGTCAAAGTGCGCGCCGGACTGTTCGATCGCGGGCGGCCCTCAGAGCGTGCTGCGGGCCTGCGCGATGCATTCGGACATCCGGACCACCGGGCCGTTGCCCGCCAGGCCGTGCGCGAGAGCCTGGTTCTGATCAAGAACGAGAATAAGCTGTTGCCCATCGGGCCGGGGCGGCATGTCCTTGTCGCCGGTGAGGGCGCCGACGACATCGGCAAGCAGAGCGGCGGTTGGACCATCAGCTGGCAGGGCACCGGTAACGTCAACAGCGATTTTTCCCATGGAACCTCCATCCTCGACGGTCTGCGCGAGGCCGTCGGCGCGATTGGCGGAACGGTGGAATTTTCGGTCGAGGGAAAGTGGACACAACAGCCCGACGTGGCGATCGTCGTGTACGGCGAGAATCCGTACGCCGAGTACCAGGGCGACCTGCCCACGCTGGAATTCGAGCCGGGTAACAAGCGTTCCCTACCGCTGCTGGAGCAACTCGGCGAGGCCGGTATTCCGGTGGTCAGCGTGTTTCTGACCGGCCGTCCCTTGTGGATCTCGCGCGAGATCAATGCCTCGAACGCGTTCGTCGTGGCCTGGCTGCCGGGCAGCGAGGGTAGCGGCGTGGCTGATGTCCTGGTGGGCGACGAAAATGGTGAGGCACGCCACGATTTCAGGGGTCGTTTGTCTTTCAGCTGGCCGGGCACGCCCTTGCAATTCCGCCTGAACCCGCACCACGAACCCTACGAGCCTTTGTTCGAGCTGGGTTACGGCCTGACCTATGCTTCGGGAGAAACCGGCCCGGCCAACATCGACGCGCAGGTCAGCGGCATCCAGCCGATGAACCGGGACAGCATCGACTTGTACTCCGGTCGGCTTCTGCCGCCCTGGGCGGTCTTCATCACGCCGGAAGGATCGCCGTCGATGATGCTCTCCGGGTCCCTGGCGGCGCACGCCAGCGGCGCGATCACGGTTCGCACGGCCGACCGCGCCATGCAGGAGGACTCGTTGAACGTTCGATTCAGCGGTTCGAAGCCGGCCGCCGTCCAGATTACCGGGCCGGGTCTTGACCTCGGTGAGTACCTGGAGGAGGGCATCTTGTCCTTCATGTTTCTGCAGGAACAGCCCGCGGAGGGTGCTTTGAGGCTGGGTGTCGGGGGTGCACTGATCGACCTCTCGGTGCAATCCGCCGCCTGGGTGGGGCAGGGCTGGCAGCAGCTGTCGGTGCCGGTGTCCTGCTTCGCGGATAACGCCGAATCGCTGGTTGGCGTGAACGAGGCCTTCCGCATCGAATCGACCGGCAAGGCCGAGGTCAGCTTCGGCGAAGTGCGGTTTCTCAAGACGGGCCGGCCCAACCTGTCCTGCGAGTGACCTTCGCTCGGTGGCGCGCCTTGCGTCGCCCGGCTGATGACGGTCGCTGGCGAGCCAATCCATTGCCGGTGTAGGCTTGCCCCATGAGCAAAAAACCCAGCACCATCCGAATCGGCCGGCGCTACCGCGCCAACCGCCTCGACTCGCCCTACGACATACTCATCATCGGCTCCGGAATCGGTGGCCTGACCGCGGCCGCCTGCCTCGCGCGCATGGGCCGCAAGGTCTGCGTGCTGGAGCAGCACTATACGGCCGGCGGATTTACCCACAGCTACGACCGCAACGGTTACGAGTGGGACGTCGGCGTGCATTACATCGGTGACATGGGCAGCGACAAAACGCTTGGCCGACGGCTGTTCGATTACGTCACGGACGGCGAGCTCGAATGGGCGCCCATGGACGCCCATTTCGATCGCATTTTTCTGGGCGAAGAATCCTACGACCTGGTCGCCGGCAAGCGTGCCTACCGTGATGCCCTGGTGGCGGCGTTTCCGGCCGAAGAATCAGCGATCGACCGCTACCTGGAGCGGCTCCGGGTTGCACGTGGGGCGGTTCGGCTGAATGTGCTGGGAAAAGTGCTGCCGGCGCCCGCGGCCGGTCTCCTCGCGAAGTGGAAGGGCCGGAAAATCCCCGGCTGGGTCAATGCCACCACGCGCGAGGTGCTCGAGGAGCTCACCGACAACCAGAAATTGATCGCGGTATTGACCGGCCAGTGGGGCGACAACGGCCTGCCGCCGGCGCGATCGAGCTTCCTGATCCACGCGATGATCGCCCAGCACTACATGCATGGGGGTTACTATCCCGTGGGCGGGGCGTCCCGCATGGCCGAAACCATCATTCCGGGCATCCAGCGTGCCGGAGGTGAAGTGTTCACTTATGCCTCTGTCGAGGAAATCCTGGTAGGAAAGGATGGGGCCGAAGGCGTGCGAATGGCGGATGGTCACGAGATTCACGCCCCGGTCGTGATTTCGAACGCGGGTGTGTTCAACACCTTTGAGAGGCTGTTGGCCAAGGAGGATTCCGCCGGCCGGCATTACCGGGAGCGGTTGACCCACGTTCGTCCCTCCATGGCCAGTATCTGCCTCTACATCGGGCTACGGCACACGGCCGAGGAACTCGGCCTGCCCAAGACGAATTTCTGGATTTACCCGAGCGAGCACTACGAGCGGGACCTGGCCGCTCTCGACGAGGGCCCCGGCGCGCCGCTGCCGCTGATCTACATTTCTTTTCCTTCTGCCAAGGACCCGAGCTTTGAGGAGCGTTACCCCGGCCGCGCGACGATCGAAATCGTGGCGCCGGGTCCCTGCGAATGGTTCGAGGCCTGGTCGGGCACGACCTGGGGCAAGCGCGGCGACGACTACGAGGCGTTGAAAGAGCGCCTGTCCGACCAATTGTTGAAGGCGCTGTTTGACAAGCTGCCGCAGCTGGAAGGCCAGGTCGACTATCACGAATTGTCCACACCGCTCTCGACCGACTGGTTCTGCCGCTATCCACGGGGAGAAATCTACGGCCTCGACCATGACCCCGAGCGCTTCGAACAAGACTGGCTCAAACCGAAAACCGATATCCCCGGGCTTTACCTGACCGGCCAGGACATCGTCAGCTGCGGGGTGACCGGCGCCATGGTGGCCGGCCTGCTGACCGCAGTGCAGATCGGCGGTCTGCCGGGTTGGCTACTGGCAAAGAAGATGTTGCTTTAAGCGATCCCGCAGCGGCTGATCAGGGCCGCTGCGCGTCGCGCGTGGCCTTGAACTCGGTGCCCTCTTTCCAGTTCGGCCAGGCGTCGCTGTTGGCGACGTCGAGGCCGGTGCGGAAAAAGACCTCCATGTCCTCCATCGCGCCGTCGACGACCCAGCTCAGGTCGTACTCGTCGCTGACGCGGTGGTAGTGGTCCTGGTTGTACTCCAGTGATTTCTCCATGCCGTAGGCGACGCCCTTTTCACGGTCGTCGTAACCGCCGCCGGGGTACAGCATCGGCACGCCTTCCTTGGCCAGTTCGAAGTGGTCCGAACGATAGTAAAACCCTTTCTCGGACTCGCGGTCGCCCTCCAGCACGCGTTCCTGTGCCGCCGCGGCGGCCTTGAGGTAGTCATCGAGGTCACTCATGCCCAGCCCGACCACGGTGATGTCGCGGGTGGCGCCGAAGTTGTTCATCCCGTCCATGTTCAAGCCGCCGACGGTGTTTTCTAACGGAAACAGCGGGTTGGCAGCGTAGTACGTGGAGCCCAGCAGGCCCTGTTCCTCGGCGGTGAGGGCCAGGAACAGCACGCTGCGGCGGGGCGCCTGGGGCAGGGCGGCGTAGGCTCTGGCAATTTCCATCAGGGCAGCGGTGCCGCTGGCGTTGTCCAGGGCGCCGTTGTAGATCTGGTCGCCCTCGAGCGTCGGATCCGTTCCCAGGTGGTCCCAGTGCGCCATGTAGATAAAGACTTCCTCGGGTGCTTCGCTGCCGCGCACAATCGCGGCGACGTTGCGGGACAGCACCTGCTCGGTTTCGTTTTCGATTCGGGCCGATGCCCTGAGGCCCAGTGCAACGGGTTCGAAGCCCGGTTTCTGCGCCGCGGCGTGCATCTCCTCGAGGTCCAGGCCGGCCCGCTCGAAAAGGGTCTTGGCATGCTCCAGTTGAATCCAGCCTTCGACGGCAGCCAGCGACTCGCCAGCGTCCTCGAGCACCATATCGAATTGCGGCCCGGTCCAGCTGTTTTCCACGGTGTTCCATCCGTAGGCTGCCGGCAGCGTGTCGTGTACGATGATTGCGCCGGCTGCGCCCTGCCGCGCCGCCTCGCCGAACTTGTAGTCCCAACGGCCGTAGTAGGTCATCGCGTTGCCGTTGAACAGTTCGGGGTCCTGGGTGGCGTAGCCCGGGTCGTTCACCAGCAACACCACGGTCTTGCCGGTGACATCCACTCCAGCGTAATCGTTCCAACCGCGCTCCGGCGCATGGATGCCGTAGCCGACGAACACCATTTCGGAATTCTCCAGCACGGCTTGGGGCGCCTGGCGCCGGGTCCAGATGATCTGGTCCGGGCCGTATTCGAGCACCATCGTCGGGCCGTGTCCGCCGCTTACCTGCAATTCGGGCCGGTTCACGGCCTCAACCCAGACCAGGGGTACGTCCTGCGTGTAGCTGTCGCCGACAGCCGGTCCCAGGCCGATCGATTTGAAGTGATCGACGAGATAAGCCACGGTCAGTTCCTCACCGGGCGAGGCGGGCGCCCGCCCGCCGAATGAATCGGACGCGAGAGTTTCGATATGACGCCGATAGGCAGACTCGGTAATGGCTTCCGCGGCCTGGTCCACCGGATCGCCGGTCGGCGGGGTGGTTTCAGCCGGCATCGCCTGGGCCGATTCCTCGGCGTCGGGCCCTTCTTTACCGCAGGCGCCCAGAAGGAACGCAGCGAGCAGGGCGAGCGGCAGCGCAGTGGCGCCGGAGACGAAAGAAGGGAAGCGAGGCTCCCTGGTGGGTCGTGTCATGATCGTGGGGTACTCCGTCGGTGAGCCTCGGCGGGCTCCAGTTGGTCGTTTTGGTTACGTGTGTCGAGTGTAATTAACCTCCGTTTTCCCCGCAAACCCGGGGAGTATTCCGACACGGCGTCCGGCTGCCTGACCTATAATCGGCGCTTTGAATCTCCGGAAGGGGCATGAGCGAAATTCGCGACACGCTGCAAGAGGTTTTCGGCCTGAAGGAGTTCCGGCCGCACCAGCGGGAAATCATCGATCAGGTCGTGTCGGGGGGCGATGCCTTTGTCCTGATGCCGACCGGCGGCGGCAAATCATTGTGTTACCAACTGCCCGCCCTGCAGCGCAGCGGCTTGACGATTGTCGTCTCGCCTTTGATCTCGTTGATGAAAGACCAGGTGGATGCGCTGCAAGCCAATGGTGTGCGGGCCGCGATGTACAACTCCAATCTCGACGCTGGTGAGGCGCGGGACGTGCTCGAACATCTGCACGCCGGTGAACTCGACCTGCTGTACGTCGCGCCCGAGCGGATGATGAAGCCGGGCTTTCTGCACAGCCTGGAGAGCATGGAGATCGCGCTGATCGCGATCGACGAAGCGCATTGCGTTTCCCAGTGGGGGCACGATTTCCGGCCAGAGTACGTTGCACTGGGAGGCTTGCGGGAGCACTTCCCGGGCACGCCCTTCATCGCGCTGACGGCGACCGCCGACCCGCAGACCCGCGAAGATATCGTGGAGGTCCTCCGCCTGCAGGGCGCGCGCCGTTTCGTGACCAGTTTCGACCGGCCGAACATCCGTTACACGGTGCTCGAAAAGCATCAGCCCCACGCCCAGTTGCTGCGCTTCCTCGCCGGCCGCGAGATCGAGTCCGGGATCGTCTACGCGCTCTCGCGCAAGCGGGTGGAGGAAATCGCCGGGCATCTGCAGGACCGGGGGCTGTCCGCCGCGGCTTACCACGCGGGTCTCGGTGCCGCGACGCGCAGGGACGTCCAGGAACGGTTCGTGCGCGACGATGTTGCCATCGTCGTGGCCACCGTGGCTTTCGGTATGGGTATCGACAAGCCCAACGTGCGCTTCGTTGTGCATTACGACCTTCCGCGCCACCTGGAGGGCTATTACCAGGAAACCGGGCGGGCGGGCCGGGACGGGCTGCCTGCCGAGGCCCTGCTGCTGTTCGGCGCGCAGGACGCCGCGATGGCTCGGTACCAGATGGAGCAGGGCCGGAACGAGGACCAGAAACGCATCGAGATGCACAAGCTCAACTCGATGGTCGGTTTCGCCCAGAGCCAGTCCTGCCGGCGGCGGGTTCTGCTGGGTTACCTCGGCGAGCGGCTCGAGGAGGACTGCGGCAATTGCGATGTCTGCCTCGATCCGCCGGAGACCTTCGACGGCACCGAGGCGGCGCGCAAGGTGCTTTCCTGCGTCTACCGCGTTCGCCAGTCCTTTGGCATGAAGCACGTCGTCGACGTGCTGCGCGGCGCCGACAACGAGCGCATTCGGCGCTTTGCCCACGACAACCTCACGACCTACGGCATCGGCATGGAGCACAGCCACGCCGAGTGGATGTCCATCACCCGGCAGTTGATCCATCTTGGGTACCTCGAGCAAGACGTGGCCGCCTTTTCGGTGCTGAAGCTCACCCCGAGGGCGCTGGCCGTGCTGCGCGGCGAGAAAGACGTGGAGCTGGCCCGGCCACGGATTCGTGAAAAAACTCGGAAAAAGCCGGCGGTCGCACTGGAGCTGGGTCCACCGGACCAGGAACTGTTCGAAAAACTGCGCACCCTGAGGCGGGAATTGGCGGAAGAGGCCGGCGTGCCCCCCTACATCGTCTTCGGCGACTCGGCGCTGGTGGAAATGTCCCGGGCCAAGCCGCGCGATCCGGAAGAATTCCTGGCGGTTAACGGTGTCGGCAAAGTCAAGCTGGAGCGGTATGGCGACGCCTTCCTCGAAGTCATTGCCGCCGAGGCCTCTTTCTGAGAAGGTAGTTCTTTCGGGTAGACCACCGGGAGGGAGCGGTGAACGTCGACACGCAGCCCCATGCCCACGAGTCCTCGGGTTTCGGCGAGTTCATCGTCCTGATGGCGGTGACCATGTCGCTGGTGGCGCTGAGCATCGACATGATGCTGCCGGCGTTTCCCGCGATGGCCCGCGACCTGCAGCCCGCATCCCCCAACGACATCCAGCTCGTGATTTCGCTGATGTTCATCGGCGTCGCGCTGGGATTGCCTTTTTACGGCCCCCTGTCCGATTCGATCGGCCGCAAACCCACCATGTACGCCGGGTTCCTTATCCTGATCGCCGGCTCGCTGATCTCGATGTTTGCCACCAACTTTGCCACCATGCTCGTTGGGCGTTTTCTCCAGGGGTTCGGCGCCGCCGGCCCGCGGTCGGTTGCGATGGCGCTGATCCGGGACCGGTTCCAAGGCTCGGCGATGGCGCGGGTCATGTCCTTCGTCATGACCATTTTCATCCTCGTGCCGATCCTTGCACCGGCCCTCGGTCAGCTCATCTTGCTGGTCACGAGCTGGCGGTCGATCTTCGCCTTTTTCGTGGCGTTCAGCCTGTTCGTGGCAGGCTGGCTCCATTGGCGCCAGCCCGAGACGCTGCCGCCGGCTTATCGCCGTCCGTTCACCCTGGCGGGTATCGTAAACGGGTTCCTGGAAGTGATGCGCAACGGCCCGGCGATGGTCTACACACTCGTGGCCGGCTGCGTTTTCGGCGCGTTCATGGGGTATCTGAATACCTGCCAGGCCGTGTTCCAGGTGCAATACGGACTCGGCAAGCTGTTTCCCCTGTTTTTCGGTGGCCTGGCCTTTTCGGCCGGGGTTGCCGCCATCATCAACGGAAACCTGGTGATGCGATTTGGAATGCACGTGCTGGCGCATCGGGCGCTTGCCTTCGTCACCGCGCTGTCGTGGCTGTTGCTCACGGCGACCGGCCTGGCGGGTGGCCAACCGCCGCTGTGGCAATTCATGGCCATCGGTCTCGCCTGGTTTTTCTTTATCGGCGTGGTGTTCGGTAACATCAACGCCATGGCCATGGAGCCGCTTGGCCACGTCGCGGGGTCGGCCGCGGCGGTGATCGGCACGGCCAGCACGCTGTTGGCCGTCGCGCTGGGCTACGCAATAGGCCAGGCTTACGATGGCACGCTGTACGCGGTTGCGTCCGGGTTTGCGGTGCTGACGTCCCTGGCCCTGGTCCTGGTCGTCGGCCTGTCGCGCGTGCAGAACAAAAAATTTTGAGGTAACGACATCCAAACGGCGCTTTTCCGGATCGTTAACAGTGAAGATCGCCAAGAAAGGAGTAAGACATGCAAAGTTTCAGTCTGGGAGCAGGGTTGGCATCCCTCGCGTTCTGGGGGTTCATCGCCGCGGTCGTCGTGGCCGGAATCTGGTACGACATCCGTAAACGAGAAGCCCAGCAGGAGACCATCCGCCGCCTGTTCGAGAGCGGGCGCGAACTGGACCCCGCCGTCATGGACCGCCTGTTGTCCAATAGTGGCGACAAGGCCGACCGCCTGGACCGCGCATTCAAACTGACGGGCTGGATCCTGCTGCCGGTTGCGGCCGGGCTGGTCATTATGGGCCTCGTGCTCGGTATGCAGTTTCCGGAGGCCAAGCTGCCGTTGCTCGGTGCCGCCGGCCTGGTCGCCTGCGTGGGATTGGGTTTTCTGGGCACCGCCAGAATGGCGAAACGCTGGTACGACGGCGACGAAAAAGACTATTCCGAGGTCTAGTGACCCGTGGTCGTCTCCAAGGCCCAGGACTATTACCCGGAATGCCCGGAGCCGTTCCTCGTCAGCCTGGCGAGGACCGGCGACCGGTCGGCGTTCGAGGAACTCGTCAAGCGACGACAATCCCGGGTGCGTAACCTGATGCGGCGTTTCTGCAACGACAACGCCCTGGCCGATGACCTGGCGCAGCAGGTGCTGCTGAAAGTCTGGTTGAACCTGCGCCAATTGAAAAAGATCAGCGCATTCAACGGCTGGCTCAGGAAGCTCGCCGTCAACGTGTGGCTGCACTACCTGCGCATGAACGATGCATTGAAGGGGGCCAGCGAAATCGTTGGCACCGAACGACCGAGCAGGGAATCACCCGGCGTGGGCATGGACCTCGACCACGCGCTGGCCACCTTGGCGCCGACCTTGCGAACCTGCGTCGTGCTCTCCTACAGCGAAGGCATGAGCCATCGCGAGATCGCCGCGGCCACCGGGCTGCCGCTCGGCACCGTCAAAACCCATATTCGGAACGGCGCGAAACAGTTGCAGGAGGTGCTCGCCGCCTATGACGAGCAGAAGGAGTTGGACGCATCATGATGACGAAATATCGTGAACCGGACCTTCACAGCCTGTTCGACCAGGCCAACCGCGAACTGCAGGGCGAGAGCATTACCGCCAGGGTGGTCGCTCGGACCCGCACGCGCGTCATGACGAGGGCAGGGCTGGCGCTGGTCGTCATGTTGTTGTTCCTGCTGGTCGCGTGGCAACTCCTGGCGCTGCCATTGCTCGAATTCGCCGTGCTCGTATCCCAGTTACTGACCAATCCCCTGGTCGACCTCGGTGAGGGTTGGGTCGCACTGGCGTTTCTGCCCGTGAACAACTTCGCCAGCCTGCTGGTACTGAGCACAAAGGGGGTGCTGATCGCCTGGAAAAAGCTGACGGGATCCAGCCTGATCCGCTGATCAGGGGGGCATGGCCGTCAGGTTTCATATATATCTGCCGTTGCGACGTTTTTTCGTGCGCGGGCGTCTGACTTGCCGGGAGTGGAGTCCATGACCTTGGATTCCGCAACGACTCACATCGAAAAAATGGAGAGAGACCTCATGAAGCTCCTGACGTTAATTATCGGCGTTGTACTGACGGCCGCCGGGTTCAGCGCCGTGCATGCCGACGCGGGGACCGACTCACACGTGGAAAAGACCATCGTGATCAGCCTGCACACCGATGAAATTTTTATTGAAGACAAGGACCTCAGTCACCTCGCGGTGGGCGATGCCGAAACTATCGTTACCGACAGCGGCAAGACCGTCGACATGCTGCGCACCGAGGACGGCATCGAGATCTACGTGGACGGCGAACGGCTCGACATGGACGCCTCCGACGACGAGCACCACGAGGTGCACAAGGTAACCATCATCTGTGACGACGACGAGTCGGACTGCGAGGAGCTTGCATTGATTTCCGAAGACGTCGAAGTCCTGTCCGACGGCCCGGTGGAAGCCCACGGTACGGTTCATATCGTTCATGAGCTGGACGAGACCGAGCCCGGTGAGCTCCACGAGGAACACGAACGCGAAGTGATCATCATCAAGAAACGCATCGAAGACGAAATCTGACAGGCCGCCTCTCGGGGCCAGGGCAGCCTGACGGCCCTGGCCCCGGGTGCCATAAGCCACGCCGCGCAAGCCGTTAACTTTTTCCGTTAGAATACCCCGGTTTAAACGCCGGGCTCCCCACATGGACGGTTACAACCTTTCCCACCTCAAGCAGCTGGAAGCCGAAAGCATCCATATCATTCGAGAGGTCGCGGCCGAGTTCGACAACCCGGTGATGCTCTACTCCGTGGGAAAAGACTCATCGGTGATGCTGCACCTGGCCTACAAGGCCTTTGCGCCGGCCCGCATTCCTTTCCCGTTGATGCACGTGGACACCCAGTGGAAATTCCGCGAGATGTACCGCTTCCGGTCGCGGATGGCCGAACACTACAAGGTGGACATCAAGGTCTGGATCAACCCCGATGGCAAAGACAAGGTCAGCCCGATGAGCCACGGTTCGGAAAAACACACCCAGATCATGAAGACCGACGGCCTCAAGCAGGCCCTCAACCACTACGGGTTCGACGCCGCCTTTGGCGGAGCCCGCCGTGACGAGGAAAAGAGCCGCGCCAAGGAACGTGTCTACAGTTTTCGAAACGAGTTCCACCAGTGGGACCCCAAGAACCAGCGGCCCGAGCTGTGGAACCTCTACAACGCGCGCATCAACAAGGGCGAATCGATCCGCGTTTTCCCGCTCTCCAACTGGACCGAGCTGGACATCTGGCTGTACCTGCTGCGTGAAGACATTCCGATCGTGCCGCTGTACTTTGCAAAAGAGCGCCCGGTGGTCGAGCGCGACGGCACGCTGATCATGGTCGACGACGACCGACTGCCGCTGAAGGACGGTGAGAAACCGGAATTCCGCAAGGTCCGGTTCCGCACGCTGGGCTGCTATCCGCTGACCGGCGCGGTCGAATCAAATGCCGAAACAGTGGAGGAAATCGTGCAGGAGATGCTCTTGACGACCACCTCCGAGCGCCAGGGTCGCGTTATCGACGACGACGGCTCTTCGATGGAGGACAAGAAAAAGGATGGGTACTTCTGATGGGTGACGCGGGCTACCGGGTGCAGGAAGAGAGTCTGATTCGTTCGGACATCACCGAATACCTCAAACGCCACGAAGACAAGGATCTGCTGAGATTTCTGACCTGCGGATCGGTGGACGACGGCAAGTCGACCCTCATCGGGCGCTTGCTGTTCGACTGCCACATGATCTACGAGGACCAGCTGGACAAGGTGGCCAAGGATTCGAAGATCTTCGGTACTACCGACGACGGTTTCGACCCCGCGCTGCTGACCGACGGCCTGAAAGCCGAGCGGGAGCAGGGCATCACGATCGACGTGGCATACCGCTATTTTTCCACCGACAAGCGCAAGTTCATCATCGCCGACTGCCCGGGCCACGAGCAGTACACGCGCAACATGGCCACCGGCGCATCCAACTGCAACCTGGCCGTGATCCTGATCGACGCGCGCAAGGGCGTGATCCCGCAGACCAAGCGCCACAGCTTCATTTGCTCGCTGCTGGGCATCCGGCACGTCGTGGTGGCGGTCAACAAGATGGACCTGGTCGCCTGGTCGCAAAAGACCTACGAGCAGATCATGAAAGATTTCAACGCGTTCGTGACGCGACTGGGCTTTTCGGACATCCATTTCATTCCGATGTCGGCCCTGCAGGGCGACAACGTGGTGGAAAAAAGCGATAACCTGAACTGGTACGACGGGCCGACCTTCCTTCACCACATCGAAACGCTGAATATTTCGACCGACCGCAACCTGATCGACATGCGTCTGCCGGTGCAGTACGTGTTGCGACCCGACCAGGATTTCCGGGGTTTCAGCGGCACGCTGGCCGGCGGGGTCATCCACGTGGGCGACGAGGTGGCGACGGTGCCCTCGCGCCACGAGTCACGCGTGAAGGCGATATACGGCCCCGACGGCGAGGTGAAAGAGGCCTTCGCGCCGATGTCCGTGACGGTGACGCTGGAAGACGAAATCGACGTCTCCCGGGGTGACATGCTCGCGCCGGTCCGCAACCTGCCGCACGTGGGTAACGAGTTCGAAGCCATGGTGGTCTGGACGCATGAGGAAGCCGCCGAGCAAGGCCGTTCCTACCTCATCAAGCACGGCGCCAACATGGTGCCCGGCGTGCTGTCCCGCATTCGCTACCGCATGGACGTCAACACCATGCAACGACAAAAAAAGAAGGTCGAGAGCCTGCAGCTGAACGAGATCGGCCGCTGCCACCTGACCCTGCACCGCCCCATTCCGTTCGACCCCTACGACCGCTGCCAGCAGACGGGCGCGTTCGTCATCGTGGACCGCATCAGCAACGCCACCGTGGGCGCCGGCATGATCATCGACCGGGTGGTCTCGCGCAGCAAGGGTCCGGCCCGGGTCAGCCGCAACATCGTCCGCAGCGACAGCCTGGTAAGCCCCGAACAGCGTCGGGAGATGCTTGGACAGAACGGCGTAACCGTCTGGCTGACAGGCTTGAGCGCCTCGGGCAAGTCGACCATTGCCCGGCAGCTGGAAAAGCAGCTCACCGACCAGGGCCGATTGTGTTACATACTGGACGGAGACAATGTACGTCACGGCCTGAACCGGGACCTCGGGTTTTCGATGGAAGACCGGCAGGAGAACATCCGGAGGATCGCCGAGGTGGCGGCCCTGATGAACGAGGCGGGAATTATCGTGATCACGGCCTTTATTTCGCCTTATCGCCGTGACCGCGGGGCCGCTCGCGAGGTGATCGGAGAAGAGCGGTTCATCGAAGCCTACGTGAATACACCGCTCGAGGTATGCGAGGCCCGTGATCCGAAGGGCCTTTACAAGAAGGCGCGAGCCGGTGAAATACGCCAGTTCACCGGCATCAGCGATAGCTACGAGCCGCCCCTGAATGCCGCTATCGAGCTGCCCACCCAAACGCTCTCGGTCGACGAGGCAGCCGAAGCCGTTATCGAGTCCCTGCGCCAGCGCGAGGTTATCGTCTGATACCGAGCTGTTTTGCGGCGCGATGCGGAATTGCTGAACAGCGCGTAGCCGCGGTTCCGTCTTTGGCTCAATTGCACGTTTTCTGTTAGGATGCGCCCCATCGGACGTCAATCCTGACGTCTTTTCGGAGTAAAACCCCAATGTCATTTGATACGCTCGGCCTGTCGGCCGAACTCCTGCGCGCGGTCAGCGAGCAGGGCTACACCACCCCCACGCCCGTCCAGAGCCAGGCAATCCCCGTGATCCTCGATGGCCGGGATGTCATGGCCGGCGCCCAGACCGGCACCGGTAAGACGGCTGGATTCACGCTGCCGCTGCTGCAGCGCTTGAGCGAGTCCGCACAGAACGGCCCGCGCCCCGTTCGCGCGTTGGTTCTCACGCCCACCCGCGAGCTTGCCGCCCAGGTGGGCGAGAGCATCGAGCTTTACGGACGGCATTTACCGCTGCGGTCCGCGGTGGTGTTCGGCGGCGTGAACATCAACCCCCAAAAAGCCCGACTGCGGCGCGGCGTCGATGTACTGGTGGCAACGCCGGGTCGCCTGCTGGATCTCATCAACCAGCGTTCTGCCGACCTGTCCCGGGTCGAGATACTTGTGCTGGACGAAGCCGATCGCATGCTGGACATGGGCTTCATCCACGACATCCGCAAACTCATGGCGATGATGCCGGAAAAGGACGATCGCCAGACCCTGCTGTTCTCCGCCACGTTCTCGCGCGAGATAAAGCAACTTGCCGCCCGCCTGCTGGACCGCCCGGTATCGATCGAGGTGGCGCGCTGCAATGAGACCGCGGGCAGCATCAACCAGGTCATCCACCCGGTCGACAAAGCGCGCAAGCGTGAACTGCTGAGCCACATGATCGGTTCGCACAACTGGCGCCAAGTGCTGGTCTTCACGCGCACCAAGCACGGCGCCAACCGGCTGGCGCAACAGCTACAGCGCGACGGCCTCAGCGCGACCGCGATTCATGGAAACAAATCGCAGGGCGCCCGAACCCGGGCCTTGGCGGCGTTCAAGAGCGGCGAGGTTCGCGTGTTGGTGGCCACCGACATCGCGGCCCGCGGCCTGGACATCGATCAGCTACCGCACGTCGTGAATTACGAACTGCCCAACATCGCCGAAGATTACGTGCATCGAATCGGTCGCACCGGTCGGGCCGGTTTGGACGGTGAGGCCGTGTCCCTGGTGTGCGTCGATGAAAAAGCGCTGCTGCGCGACATTGAAAAACTGCTGGGTCGGAAAATTCCCCAGCGAGTGCTCAAAGGATACGAACCGGATTTGACGATTCCCGCCGAACCGATCCAGAAAGGCCGAAAAGGTGGGGGTCGACCCAGGTCGCACAACGGTGCGGGCCGTCGTAACCGCTCGTCGGCCCCTCACTCACGCTCCGGTCGCGGACCCAACCGTGGTTCCGGTCGTGGCAGAGGGCGCTCCAAGGTCGTCTGAGACCACCACCAATCCTCAACGCTTCGGTTGGTCGATTTCGCCGCGGCGTGGCGCGCTTTGCCACGTTGACGAGCGCATTTCAGCGGCGATGTGTGCGAAAAACCGCGGTACAGAGCGCTTCCCAGTGATGGCGCTTTTTTTGCATAACTTCTTTGAACAAGCTTATCGAGGAGTGTTGTCATGAAGAAAACCGTGTGTATCGCCGCCTTGCTGCTGGCCCCTGCCGCCCACGCCTGGGATTGCGCCCATGAAAAGGTCATTGACGAGGTGCTCGACCTCAGTGGAAGCGAACAGCTGGAAGTACAGGCTGCTGCCGGCGATCTGACGATTCGCGGAGACCGGGGATCCGAGGCCCGTATCCGCGGCCGGGTCTGCGTCTCCGACGAAGATTGGCTCGAGCAGGCCCGTATCGTCACCCGGGGCGGTACCCGGGCCGAGATCAAGGTGGACCTTCCCACGGCATCCGGTTGGTCACTGACAGGCGGCGAATACGCGACGATGGATCTCGAGATCGACGTTCCGGCCACCCTCGACCTCACGTTGAAAGACAGCTCCGGCGATACCGAGGTCGTCGGTGTGGCATCCCTGCAGGTCAGTGACAGCTCGGGCGATGTCGAAATCCGCGACGTGGAGCGCGACGTGGTCGTCGACGATTCCTCGGGCGATATCGAAATCGAGGACGTTCGGGGCGATGTCACGGTCGAGAGAGACAGCTCGGGTGACATCGAGGTACGCGGCATCGAAGGCTCGGTGCTGATCGCCCGCGACAGTTCCGGCTCGATTTACGTTCGCGACATCGGCAAGGACGCTACCGTCGACCGCGATTCTTCAGGAGACATTACCGCGATTGACGTGGGCGGCGATTTCACGGTGCACCGCGACGGCAGCGGAGGCATTGAGTACCGCAACGTGCAGGGCAGCGTTTCGGTGCCCGACGAAGGCTGACAAGGTCACACCTTGAACCGAACAAAAGGGCCACCCTGGAGTGGCCCTTTTTTTTACCGGAAATCCGCCGGTGCCGGCTCGGCCTCGACCTGCCGGGGCGGGTTTTCCTCCAATTGCTCCAGGAGATACTCCACGCCGGCTTCCAGGCTGGGGTCCTCGCCCGCCGCGATCAACTCGGGCCGGTCGATGACCTCGATATCCGGCGCCACACCGGCGTTTTCCACCTGCCAGTTCCCCTCCGGGTCGAGCATGCGGAAGGTGGACACCAGGATACCGCCGTTGTCCGCCAGCATCGGGTTCCCCGAGATGCCGATCAAACCGCCCCAGGTCCGCGTGCCGATCAGCGGGCCGAGGCCGGCTTCCTTGAAATAGTAGGGGAAGGCGTCACCGCCGCTCGACGAGTACCCGTTGATCAGCACGGCCTTGGGGCCGGCGTGGGAGATGTTGGGCGTGATCTGGGCCGTCGGGTGCAGTCCCCGCCGTTTCCAGTACACGATCGGCTCGCGCCCGACCAGGCTGACCATGTGGTCCGGAATGAAGCCGCCGCCGTTGTAGCGCACGTCGATCAGGATGGCGTCCTTGTCGATCTGCGGCGGAAACAGCCGGTACAGCTCGCGCATGCCTTCGAAGGCCGTGTTCGGGAGGTGCACGTAGCCGACACGGCCATCGGACAGCTTATCGACGCGTTGGCGTCGATCTTCCACCCAGTCCAGGTAGCGCAACCCGGTTTCATTGGTGGTCGTTTTAACCAGTACTTCACGCGGATGCTTAAGCGCCGGTGACGAGGCCAGGGTTAGCTTGACGATCTTGCCGCCCTTGTTCTCCAGCAGGCTGTAGAAGTTCTCGACACCCCGTGTCGATACATCGTCCACCGCAAGGATGTAATCGCCAGCGGACGCATTCACGCCCGGCTCGGCCAAAGGCGATCGGTGGTTGTCGTGCCAGGGATGGCCGCCGTAGATTTTCGTGATGCGGAAATGACCTTCAGCGGGTTCGATGTCCGCGCCCAGCAGGCCGCCGTCGAGGCGCTCGACCACGGGCTGGTCGCCGCTGTTCACGTAGTTGTGCCCGGCGTTCAGTTCGCCGGCGATCTCACCAAAAATGTAGTCGAGGTCAGCGCGGTGGGCGACGTGGTCGACCAGCGGCAGGTACTTGTCGTGGATCGCCTGCCAGTCGTTGCCGTGCATACCGGGCTCGTAAAACCAGTCCCGCACGATACGCCACTGGTCGGTGTACATTTGCCTCCATTCGATGGCGGGTTCGATTCGCAGTTGCAAACCCGAAAGCTCGAGGTGTCCCTGGCCGGCATCCTGGTCCGGTTCGGCTTTTGCAATGCCGAATTGGCCGTTCTTTCGAAACAGCAGTTGCTCCCCATCGGCCGAGAGCGCGTAGTTGCTGATACCCTCCAGCACGGTGTTCAGCTCGCGCGATTCCAGGTCGTAAAAGTGCAGCGTGGCGCCCTCGTCGCCGTCGGCCAGGAAGAACACGCCCTTGTCGTTGGCCGACAGCGCCCGGAAATTGCCCGGCCCCGTGTCGATGGCAGCGACCCGTTGCTCGAAACCTTCGGGGTCAATGGCGAAATCCTGCTCCGTCGTTTCGTCATCTTTCGGCTCCTCTTCGTCCCCGATCGCCACTTCATCGCTTTGGGGTACATGCAGACCGGGTGCGTCCAACCGCAGCAAGCCCGCGTACACCCGCCCCGAATCGGTGTAGATGCGGTTGTCGTCCCGGTCGCTGAAGGCCAGGTTGAAGTCACGCCGGGAGATGAAATAGAGGTATCGGCCCGCCGGGTCGAACACCGGGTTGCCGTCGTCGGTGTCGCTGGAAGTGAGCCGTGTCTTCGACTCATCGGCAAGCGAATACAGCCAGATGTTGCTGACGTTGGCGGTGTTGTTTTTCACGTAGGCAATATGGCTGCTGTCCGCGGACCAGCTGTAATCGGTGATGTCGTTGCGGTCGGTCCTGTCGACCTCGGTGACCTCGCCCGATGAGACGTCGAGATAGTGCAGGCGCTGAAGCTTGTCGCCCCAGGCCAGTTTTTCGCTGTCGGGAGACCACGCCGGCGGGAAATTCCAGGTCGTATTACCGTCGGTCAGTTTCTTCGCCTCACCCTGGCCATCCTGCGGCGCGACGTACAGTTCGTACTCTCCGCTGGCGTCGCTGAACCAGGCCACCGATCGGCCGTCGGGCGACCAGGTGACGTGAATTTCGCGGGCGTCGGGTGATTGGGACAGGTTCCGGGTCCGGCCGTTGCGGGCCGGTACACTGAACACCTCGCCGCGGGCGCCGAACACCACGCGCTTGCCATCCGGAGAAATACCGGCCGATTGGATGAATTGACTGGCGTCCACGTAGCGGGGCATCAGCCCGGGCCGGTCGCCTCCGACCGTTATGTCGAGACGCGCCGTCTCGCCGTTTTCGGCGTCGAAACGGAACAGGTAACCGCCGTTCTCGTAGACGATTGCCTGCGGCCCGGCGCTGGGCCAGAGCACATCGAAGTCATCGTGCCGGGTCACCGCCTCGGGATCACCGTCCTCGACGTAGCGGTAAAGGTTCAGGGTGTAATCCCGATCGGACGTGAAAAAGATGTCGTCGCCCACCCAGAGGGGCTGGTTGTCCGTGGCGGGATCGTCGGTCAGCTGCTCTGAGCTGCTCGACTCGAGGTCATAGACCCACACGTCCTGGGCGCGGCCGCCGCGATAACGCTTCCAGGTTCGGAATTCCCGGTCGATCGGGGTGTAAACCACCTTTTCGCCATCCGGTGAGAACATGCCGCCGCCGCCCTCGGGGATCTCCATGGGCACTTCGCTGCCACCGTTGGCCGGCACGAGGTGGTAACGGCCCATGCGGATGCCCCACGGCAGGCGGTTGGCGCGTACCAGGACGTGCTGCCCGTCGGGCGTCCAGTCCAGGACGCGGTAGTCGAAGCCGCCCCGTGGCGGCATCGGGCCGACGTCGTTGTACCAGGTCAGCTGTTTGGGCGTGCCGCCGTTCGTGGACATGGTATAGACCTGGCGGGTGCCGTTGTACTCGGCCGAGAACGCGATCCGGCTGCCGTCGGGTGAAAACTTGGGAAACAACTCCATTCCGTCGTGGGAGGTCAGCCGCCGGGCGTCACCCCCCCCAACGGGCGCGGTGTATATGTCGCCGGCGTAGACGAAGGCGACGGTGTCGCCGTGGATATCGGGAAAGCGTAACAGGCGGGTGTCTTCCTCGGCAATTGCCGGGGCAGCAACGAGCAGGGAAAGCAATAGCACGGTGGACAGGGCACGCATGGAGTCATCCTGGGAGTCTGTGTGGAGTGGGATGAGTTTAGTGTCTGGGCAGCCGGGATGAAACCCTCGAGCCGCTACCCAGCGATGGCGCGGTGCTCGAGAGAACGAGGGTGAGACCCGTCAAATCGAAACGACGATACGGGAACGCACCTCCGAGCGATAGAACGACGCCAGCCAATCGTGCAATTCGCGGGTTAGCGGGGGCAATTGACTGACCGCCGCGTTCTCGCGAACCTGTTCGGGCCGGGAGGCGCCGGTGATCACCGTCGTTACCGCCGGGTGATCCAGCAGCCAGCGCATCGCCATCTGGGCCATGCTCATGCCGTGCGGTACCTTTTCCCTGATCCTTTCGACCAGCGCCAGCGCCGTTTCGAAGGGAATCCCGGAGAAGGTTTCTCCCTGGCTGAAAGCCTCGCCGTTGCGGTTGTAATGCCGGTGGTCACTTTCGGCGAAGGCCGTGTCGGCATTCATTTTTCCGGCCAGTACGCCGCTGGCCAGCGGCAGCCGGACAATGATGCCGACCTCGTTGGCCTCGGCAAGCGGGAACAGTTCGGACATGGCGTCCTGGCGAAACAGGTTGAAAATGATTTGCAGGGAGGCGAGGTTGGGATGGCGTACTGCCACGCGCGCCTCGGCCAGGGTCTGCACGCTGGCGCCGAAATGGCGCAGAATGCCCTCGGCCTGGAAGTCCTCCATCCAGCCCAGCAGGTCGCCGGCCTCGAGTACGTCCGGTGGAACGCAGTGCAGCTGTACCAGGTCCAGCGTCTCCGTGCGCAGTCTTCTCAGGGAGCCCTCGAGGTTTTCGCGCACTTTGGCCTTGCTGTAGCCGTCCGGAAACAGACCGCTGTCGCGCCCCACCTTGGTGGCCACCGTGACCGTCGCCGGCCGCTCATTCAGGTAGGCAGCGATCCTCTCCTCGCTGATGCCGCCACCGTACACGTCGGCCGTGTCCCAGAAATCGACCCCCTGGCTCACGGCCTCGGCCAGAATGCCTGCGGCCGCTTCCGCGCCCAGCGGACCAAAATCTCCGCCCAGTTGCCAACAACCCAGGCCGATTTCAGATACTTCGTAGCCGCTTTTTCCGAGTGTCCTCGTGTTCATGGTGTCGTTCTCCATGCTGCCCGCCCGGCGCCGCCAGGATCGGCGGCGCGATCTTCGATGG